>JBAVWI010000090.1:0-2260 GCA_049697735.1 Solirubrobacteraceae bacterium | reverse complement strand
GGCGGCCGGCGCGCGCGTGACCGCCACGGTGCGCAACGAAGAGCTCCGCGATCAGGTCGCTGCGCTCGGGGCGCAGGTCATCGCGCCCGAGGACTTCGCCGACCACGGACCCTTCGATGTGATTCTCGAGCTGGTCGGAGCGATCAACCTCAAGGACAACCTCAAGGCGCTGAACACCGGCGGCCGGATCACGGTGATCGGGACTGGAGCTGGGGCCACCGGCGAGATGAACCTTGGCCTGCTGATGATGAAGCGGGCTCGGATTTACGGCTCGACGCTGCGCGCGCGGCCGTTGGAGGGCAAGGCGTTGACGGCGCGGGCGGTCGAGCGCTCGGTGCTGCCCGCCCTGGCCGACGGCACGGTCAAGGTGCCAGTGGCCGAGACCTTCGCCCTCGACGACGCCCAGGCCGCCTACGAGCGCTTCCAGGCGGGCGGAAAGCTGGGCAAGATCGTCCTCTTGATGGACTGAGCGACTAGTACGGCGGCAGGTCAGCCCACCACTGCCCGAGGACGCGAAATGCCGCCCAGAACGCGCGCTTGGCGGTCTCCTCGTCGAGGGCGTCATCGATGTTGGGCACGAACAGGGCCTGCACCGACGGCGTGAACTGCTGCACCTCGCCCGGGGCCGCGATCAGGGGCCGGGCCAGGGGGACGCCCAGCTCGTTGATGACCGCTAACGCGTCGGCGCCCATCACGACCACGATCTTGGGTTGCACGATGGCCAGCTCCTCGGTCAGCCGCGATACGCAGGCCGGGTCGGCCAACGCTGGGTCGGCCACCGGGCATTTCACGCACAGCGTCCCGTAAACCGCGAGGGGATCAATCGACAGGCGCTTGAGCGACTTCATGAGCGCGTTACCCGTCCGCCCGTAGAAGGCGACTCCCTCCTCGACCTCCGAGGCCCGGGCCGCGTACTTGACCATGAAGACGTCGGCCTGCGGGTGCCCGGAGCCGAGAACCGGCATCAGCTGGCCCCGGGGGCAGTGGTCACAATCCCCGAGCCGCCGCGCAAACGCGTTCAGTTCGCGGATCGCGCGCTCGAGGTATTTCTCGCGAATCTCGTCGTCGGTGGCGGGCACGCCTCTCCGATTGGACGGCTGGCGTGCATGTCCTTGCGGCTGCATCAGGACTTGCGTCCGGTGGCACGCCGGACGCGGCGCTCACGGGAGGCCCGTCGGGCCGGTGCGGGCATCGCTTTGGTCTGCAGGAACTTCAGCGCTTGCACGTAGAGCAGGCTGGCCGGATTGCGAATGATGTCGGCGTCGCGCAGCGACTCCAGGAACTCATCCGGCCCATCGAAGTCGCGCATCCGGATCCGCACCGACCCCAGGCCCTGGGGCACGTGGGCGTCCGAGCCGGCTCCGGCCGGGATCCGGTACTTGGCGGCGAAGCGGACCGCCTCCTCGTTGAATTCGGAGATCGCGATCCGGGGGTTGAAGATCTCGATCGCGTCGACCTCATCGACGACGTCGAGCAGGTGCTCGTAGTCGGGGACCGAGTGCATGCGGTCAAACGGGTGCGGCACGTAGACCAGTCCGCCCTGGCGCTTGATCTCGGCGATCGTCTCTTGCAGAGTCAGGCCGCGGGGGATCTTCTCCTCCAAGAAGAGCCCGATCACCTCGCCCTGCTCGGCCGTCTTTACCTCTTCGGCGACGATCACCTTGAGCCCGTCAGCTTTGGCTCGAGCCTCGAGCGCCCCCGAGATCTCGTTGTGATCGGTGATCGCGATCGCACCCAGCCCCCGGGTCCGCGCTTCGGCCAGCAGAACCTCGACCGGGGTAGCGCAGTCATAGGAGTGATCGGTGTGCATGTGGAGGTCGACGTCGATCAGCGGTCGAGACTGAAGCCCGGCGCGCAGGCGCCGGTTGCCGCCCTCGTCGTGGCGGCGAGCGGCCAACCCGTGGTAGATCGCCTCGAGCTCGTCGGCCACCCGGCTCCAGCTGAAGGTCTCCCCGAGCTTGCCGACCTGCGCCGCGCTGCGAGCGAGCTGGGCCGGATCGGTGACCAGACGCGTGAGGTGGCTGGCCAGCGTCTCCACCTCGCCGGGCTCGAACATAAAGCCGCGCTCGCCGTCGCCCAGGACCTCGGCGTAGACGGGCAGCCGCGAGGCGACGACCACGACACCGGCCCCCAGCGCGCGCACCAGCGCGCCGGGCGTCGCTCGGTCTCCTTCCGAGGCAAAAACGGCGATCTCGGCGTTGGCCAGCACCTCGGCGTCACTGTCCTCGGTCCCATCGACGAACGTGACCCGCTCGCGCAG
>JBAVWI010000089.1:0-4549 GCA_049697735.1 Solirubrobacteraceae bacterium | reverse complement strand
CGCCCGGACCGGTGCGAGCCTTCGCGGTCGCCGAGCTGGCCCTGGGTGCGTGGGCGCTCTCCGACGCCACCGCATTGGCCAGCGTCCTCATGGCCGGGCTCTACACCGGCTTCGGCGGTCTGACCCTCCGCCTGGCCCGGGACGGGAAAACGTGTGGCTGCTTCGGCGCTCAGGGCGATGCCGCCTCGCCGCTGCAATCGCTGCTCAGCATCGTCCTGGCTGGGGCCAGCGCCCTCGCCGCGGGCGGCGGGACTCACGCCGGGGGCTGGATCCTGGGGCGCCCGCCGGGATTCGTGACCTTGTTGGTATTGGGCACCGCGGGAGCGGTGTACGGGATCGTGCTCGCCTACTCCGAGTTGCCGCTCTTGTGGCGATCCTGGAGCCTGGCGTGAGCATGAGCCCGACGGCCCGCATCGCCGGAGCCCTGGGCTCGCTGCTCGAGCGCCGTACCTCGCGCCGGGGTGTGCTGGCGCGTGCGGCGGTGGCCGGGTCGGCGTTCGCGGTGGCTCCGGTTCGCTACCTGGTCCGCCCGGGCACCGCCGAGGCCGTGATCCTGCCCGGCTACTGCGCCCCGGGGACCAAGTGCACCGACGGCTACACCGCCTTCTGCTGCGAGATCGAGGCCGGTCAGAATACGTGCCCGGAGAACACCTACGTGGCCGGCTGGTGGAAGTGCACCGATTACCGAGGCTCGGGGCTGTGTGCCGGGCAGGGCTACCGCTACTACATGGACTGCAATCGGATCCCCGGCCGTCAGTTCCCGGGCGGCTGCCAGTGTGCCAACGGCGACTGCCACCGCCGGCGCATCGACTGCAACAGGTTCCGCTACGGCCAGTGCAACGCCCAGGTGCCGGGCACTACCGAGGTCGTCTGCCGGCTCGTCGTCTGTCAGCACCCAGGTCAGATCCCCGGCATCAACTGCAACTCGACCGAGAAGGTGGACAACAGAACGTGCGTCCACGAGGCCGACTGCTTGCGTGGCCTGGCCATCCCGGCCCCGGGCGGGGGTGGCGCGTGACCACGCCCGTTACCCGGGCTTGGCACGGGGGTGGCGCGTGACCACGGCAATCATCTCCCTGGAGACGGTCCTGCTCCTCATCCTCCTGGTGCTGGTGGCCGGGTTGCTGCGCAGCCAGGCCGAAATCCTGCGTCGTCTTGGCACCACCGGCCCTGGCGGCACCGGTACCCAAGCCGCCGGTGGCGGGGCGGTTTCTGTAAGTGCTCCGGCGCGAGCGCCGGGCGCGCCGGCCGCCCCGCTGGCGGGACCGACCCCGGCCGGCGACGCGATCAGGCTCGACTTCAGCGCCGCCGGCGGCGAGCCTACCCTTCTCGCCTTTCTGACCAGCGGCTGTGGCACCTGTGCGGGGTTCTGGGCGACGCTCGGCGAGAGCCGCCTGCCCGCCGGGGTGCGAACCGTGGTGGTGACCCACGGCGCCGAGCGCGAGCGGCCGAATCGACTGCGCTCGCTCGCCCCGGAGGACGTCCCGGTGATCATGTCCTCGCAGGCCTGGCAGGACTACGCCGTCCCCGGCGCGCCCTATTTCGTCCTCGTCGATGGGGCGATCCGCGGCGAGGGGGCGGCGACGACCTGGACGGCGCTCGGCTCGCTGGTCTCGGACGCGATCGAGGACCAGCGCGAGAGCGGCGGGCAGGCCCGGGTGGATGATGTGGACCGCAAGCTGGCGGCGAACGGCATCGGCCCTGAGCACGACAGCCTCTACCCGGCGGGCGGAGGACCGGGCCAGTGAGCGAGCTGGCCTGGCTGGGCGGCGCGGCCGCCGCGGTGGCGGCTGTGCGCGCCGCCTGGTCCCCGTGAGGTGAGTCGATGCTGGCCAGCATCACTCCGCTCGGCGAGCGGGGCCGCCACAACCGCTACGCAATCACCGTGACCGCCTTTTCCCTCGCCGGCGTGCTGGCCGGAGCGGCCCTGGGTGCCGTGCTCGGTGGGCTCGGCGGGGTGGCCCTGGGCGGCATTGCCCCGGCTCCCCGGCTGATCGCGCTGGCGACCGTCCTCGTGGGCGCGCTCATCGTCGATCTCGGCCCGCGTGCCGTTCCGGGTCCGCGCCGCCAGGTCAACGAGCGCTGGCTTGACGAGTATCGCGGCTGGGTCTATGGCGCGGGTTTCGGCGCCCAGCTCGGGCTCGGCGTCACCACGGTCATCTCCAGCGCGGCCACGTACGCGGCGATGCTTGCCGCCCTGCTGTGTGGCTCGGCGGCCTCGGGGGCGCTGGTGCTCGGCAGCTACGGCGCGATCCGCGGTCTGACGCCCCTGCTCGGCGCGCGCGTGCGCACCTCCGAGCAACTGCTCGCGCTGCACCGACGCTTCGCCCGCGCGCAGCGCTCGGCCACCGGCACCGGCCATGCGCTCCTGGCGGCAGCTACGGTGGCCGCGGTGACCGGGGCGCTGGGGTGATCCTCGAGGCGCACGGGATCCGGGTCGAGTTGCCCACGCACTGGAGCGGCCGCGTCTTTCGCCGCGGGGGCAATGCCACCCTGCACGCGGCGAGCTTTCTGCTCCCCCTCGACGACGGCGAGTTCGGTGACGCGACGACCGCCCGGATGCGTCCTGGGGCGTCGTTTCTGGCTCTGACCGAGTATCGCCCCGGCGCTGGTCTGGTGCCGGGGAGGGGCCTGTTCGCGCCCCCCCGACTCGTCCTGCCCCTCGAGCCGACCCGGTTCTCGGTCAAGGGTCTGGCCCATCCGCGCGCCGGCCAGGCGGGGGCGCAACAGTTCTTCACCAGCGCTGGGCGTCCCTTCTGTCTCTACACGGTGATCGCCGGTGGGCGCGGGCACCGGCGCCGTCAGCTGCCGGTGCTCGACGGCGTCCTTCGCTCCTTGCGGATCGCGCCGGTGGCTGGTGGCGCTGCCGCCGGCGCGGCCGTGTAATCGGCCGAGTCGTAGCTGGGAGCGCTGTAGCAACGGGTGAGCCCGATGCGTCGCGGGTTGCGATAGGTGGCGGCGAACGTGGTGGCGAGCACGCTCCCGTCGGGCTGCTGGGCGACACCGGTGATCGTGACGTGGATGGTGTACGGCACCAGCTCGCCCTTGCGAAACACCTTTCCCCGGCATTGCACGGGGGCATAGAAGGAGCCTGTGCCTGCGTAGACACCAGGGCCCGTGCTCTGCAGGACCACGCTGTCGTAGCCCGGGCCGCGCTGGCGTACGAGCATGAGCGTGGAGCAGGCGCCGGTCGGGCAGGACGGGACGAACGCCCAGGTGCGGGTCACCGGGGTGCCGGGGCGCTCGTCGGGCACGTTGACTGACTTGGTCACGACGCCGGACGCTGTCCAGTAGCCCTGCAGGCGAGCCGCGGCGAGTAGCGCGGGGGGGACGGACGCGGCGGCGGCGGGAGCGCCGATCAGGCTCAGCGCCACCAGCGTGGCCAGGCTGGCGCGCCGGCTCACGCCGCGAACTCGAGGCCGAGCTCGGTCAGCATCCGCACGCCCCAACCGGTACCGCCGTGGTCGAAGTAGGGGGTTCGGCCTTTGAAGGCTACGGCGAGCATGTCGATATGGGCCCATGGCGTGTCACCGGCGAAATGATGCAGGAACTCGGCCGCGGCGCTGGCCAGGCCGACCCGGGGCTCGGGACGATTGGTCAGCTGTGCGTACCGACCCTTGGTCATCTCGGCATAGATCGGGTCAAGCGGCAGCCGCCAGACGGGCTCGCCAGCCCGCTCGCCACAGGCCCGAACCTGCTCGGCGAGGCCGTCGTCGTTGCTCATCAGCCCGGCGTAGGCCCACCCGAGGGCGGCCTCGACGGCCCCGGTGAGCGTGGCCACGTCGACGATCGCCTCGCAGCCCGCGCGCCGGGCGTGGGTGATGCAGTCGGCGAGCACCATCCGGCCCTCGGCGTCGGGATTGTCGACCTCGATCGTCGTGCCGTCGAGGGCGGTGACGATGTCCCCGGGCTTGACCGCGCCGGGTCCGGGCATGTTCTCAACCGCTCCGACCACCCCCAGGAGCCGGACCGGAGCGTTGAGCTCGGCCAGGGCTGCGATGGCCTCGAGCACGGCCGCGCCGCCGCCCATGTCGAACTTCATCGCCGGCATCCGGGGGGCCGGCTTGAGGGCCAGTCCCCCCGTGTCAAAGGTCACCGCCTTGCCGATCATTGCCAGTCGCGAGGCGCCAGGCTCGGCGCCTTCGTAGCGCAGCTCGATCAGCCGCGGCTCCTGGTCTGAGCCCTGGGCCACGGCGGCCACAGCGCCCATGCCGCGTGCCCGGATCTCGTCGCCGTCGAGCACGGTCAGCGCCAGCCGCGGGTCACGGTCGGCGAGGTCGCGGACATAGTCAGCCAGGGCGGTCGGCGTGAGGTCGTTGCCCGGCGTGTTGGCCAGGTCCCGGGCCCGGTTCTGGGCCTCGGCCACCACCGCCGCCCGGCGGACGGCGGCCGCGACATCGTGGTCAGCGCTGACGATGAGCCGCTCGATCGCCCGTTCCCCGGTGGGGGCCGGCTTGTAGCGGGTGAACCGGTAGCCGGCCAGGACGGTGCCGGTGACAAGGGCGCCGGCGACTTCGTCGCCGACGTGGTGAGGGAGCTCCCAGCACAC
>JBAVWI010000088.1:0-2873 GCA_049697735.1 Solirubrobacteraceae bacterium | reverse complement strand
CCGCCGTGCCGACGCCGCCGGCCGCACCGTGGACGAGCAGGTGCTCGCCGGCGACAAGGCCGGCCTGCGTGAAGACGGCGTCGTGAGCGGTGGTGAAGACCTCGGGGGTGCCGCCGGCCTCAGGCCACGAGAGGGACTCCGGCACCGGGACGAGTACGCGCTCGTGGACCAGGGCCAGCTCGGCCTGACCGCCGCCCCCGACGATGCCCATGACCCGTTCGCCGACGCTGAAACGCTCGGCACCGGGCCCGCGGGCCTGGACCTCGCCGGCCAGTTCGAGGCCCGGGATGTCCTGGGGTGAGCCCGGGGGCGCCGGGTAGTGACCGCGCAGCTGGATCATGTCCGCGCCGTTGAGGCCGGCCGCCTTGACGCGGACGAGGAGCTCGCCGTGTCCGGGCTCAGGGTCGGGGTGTCCCTCGACGGTGAGCTTCTGATCGCGGATCGTGACGGCGCGCATGGGCTGACCCTATCTCCTGACCAGCTCGGCCACACACTCGATGTGCGGGGTCTGCGGGAACATGTCCACCGGGCGCACACGAGCCAGCCGGTATCCGGCCTCAACCAGCTGGGCGGCATTGGGAGCCAGCGTGGTCGGGTTGCAGGACACATAGACGATCCGCGACGGGGACGTCTCGATGATCCGGCGCACGACCTTCTGGGACAGCCCCGAGCGAGGCGGGTCGACGATCAGCACGTCGGGGCGGCCGGCCTTCTCGGCCAGCTCGCGCAGGGCGAGGCGCACGTCACCGGCGAAGAAGCGGGCGTTGTCGATCTCGTTGGCCCGGGCGTTGCCGATCGCGTCGGCGATCGCCTCGGGGACCAGCTCCAGGCCCCACACTTCGGCCACACGCGGGGCGATCGACAGCGCGATCGTGCCGATCCCGCAGTAGAGGTCATAGACGCGTTCAAAGCCACCGGGCTGGGCATAGTCGATGGCCAGTTCATAGAGCTGCTCGGCCATCTCGGTGTTGGTCTGAAAGAACGCCTCCGACGAGATGGCGAGCCGCAATTCACCCAGCACCTCGGCAAAGCGCTCGGAGCCGGCCAGGAGCTCAGTCTCGCCGCCCTGGGTGGTCTCACCCACGCTCGCTTGGCGAGTCCAGAGCAGACCGTCGAGGCCGGCGCCGGCCTCGGTCAGCGACTCGCGGTTGAGCTTGCCCTGGCTGGTGACCAGGCGGACCTGGATGGCGCCGGTGCGCCTGCCCTCGCGGACGACGAGGTTGCGCAGCAGGCCCTGGTTGGTGCGGCGGTCATAAGCCGGCAGTCCCTGCGCGCGGCACCAGGCGACGATCTGCTCACGGGCCTGGTTGGCGGGCTCGGAGGCCAGCCGGCAATCGCTCAGGGGCACGATCTCGTCCCAGCGGCCTGGGGCGTGAAAGCCGCACGCGAGCTTGCCGTCGGCATCGGTGCCGAAGGAGTACTCCAGCTTGTTGCGGTAGCGCCACTGCTGCAGCGCGGGGACGATCGGCTCGAGCTCGAAGCCTTCGAGCTTGCCGATCCGGCGCAGGGCATCGTCGACCTGGGCCTGCTTGACCTCGAGCTGGCGCTCGTAGGAGAGGATCTGCCAGGGCGCTCCCGGGTGATCGGCCAGGGGCCCGATCCGGTCGGGGCTGGGTTGCAGAAGCTCGACCGTCCGGGCCTCGGCCCACGCGCGTTTGCGCTTGCCGATCACGGCGCGAACTCGATCTCCGGGCACGGCGCCGGACACGAAGACCACATAGCCGTCGGTCCGGGCCACGCCGGCCCCGCCGTAGGCGAGGGAATCGATGGTCAGCTCGAGTTCATCGCCGCGTTGGGGACGAGCGGCGCGGGTCTCGGCGGCCGGGGGCGGAGTGGCATCGGTGGCGTCCATCATCGTCTCCAGGCTAGTCGGCCCGGGTGAACGGAGACGGCGCGCCGGCCGCGTGGCCGCGACCGACGCCGGCGACGGGCGGTGGTTAGCCGATGGCCTTCTCGAGCGCGGCCACGACCGACTTGCGGTTGGCGTGGTTGCGCTCGTAGGTGAGGACCTTGCGCAGCTCGGGCTTCTTGAGCTCGCTGAGGCGGCTCTGGATCTGGGCGGCGGTGAGATCGTCGTAGCCGAGGATCGGGAACGACGGCCCGACCCCGGCGGCCCGACGGGCGCGATCGGCGCCGCGGACGATGCGGTCCACAGGATCGGCCTTGCGTGCCCGCTTGGTCGCAGCCCCGATCTGTCCGACCAGGCCCTCGGCCGAGCCGACCAGCTCGTCGGACTGGTGACGGCCACGGCGCACGAGCTCGGAAACGAGGTCGTTGGCGTCCTTGCGAGTTACGCGACCGCGCGAGGCGGCGTCGTCGAGGATCTCCTGGATGCGATCCCGGGTGAGCATGATCACGTCGCGCGGCTTGATGGCACCGCGGGTCAGCTGCTCGGCAATCGAAACGATGCCATCCGAGCCGCCGCTGGCGCGGCGTGTGCTGGTGGCGCCTCGCCGGGCGGTTGACGCCGTCTGCTTGGCACCCCGGCGGGCAGCGGTGGCGGTGCCCTTAGCGCCCGAACGCGCGCTCTTGGCCGTGCTGGCGGCGGCCCGCCCCGCGGTCTTGGCGGTGGTGGCTGCGCTGCCGCCGCTTCTCGCCGAGCGCTTGGTCGTGGCCGCGGCCGACCTGGCGCTGCTGGCCGTCCTGGTGGCGCCGGACTTAGCCTGGGTGGCGGTCCGGCCGGCGGTCTTACGAGAACTGGTGGCGGTGGCCTTGGCGCCGGTCTTGGCGGCGGCGCGGGTGCGCTTGGCGGCGGGCTTGGCGGCCGAGGAAGTCTTCGAGCTCGAGGTTGAGCGTTTCGGGGCTGGCATGGTGCGTTTTGGGCTCCTAATCGTCTTGACGCTCGCGCGAGCGTATCCGAACTGGATAAATGA
>JBAVWI010000087.1:0-2427 GCA_049697735.1 Solirubrobacteraceae bacterium | reverse complement strand
GGTACGGGCCGTGAAGCCCTCCGCGGCGCACAGCGCCAGGGTGAGCGCGGCAAGGCCGGCGGCCACTGTCCAGGCCGGAATCGAGCCGCCGACCGCGAACAGCACGATCAGCGTGGCCGCCAGCGCGATCCGCCCCAGGTCCAGCTCACCGCTCATGCGCCTGCTGAAGGCGGCCAGGCCGAGCATGTAGACCGCCACGCCCCCACAAAGAGCCAGGCGTCCGGTGGTCGGCATCGGCGCCGACGCCGCGTTGCGCACGACGAGCTTGACCCCGCCGGCGTAGACGATGATCCCGGCGACGATAACCAGGTGCAGGTAGCTGTAGCCGTCGGCGGCGGCCAGCACCGGATCGTCGTGGTCGCGCAGGCGCTCCATCGCTTCATCGGCGAGACGCGCGAAGTACGTCCACCACATGCCGACCGCGGTCGCCAGCGCCAGGGCGGCCCCGAGGACCAGCTCAGCGTTCAGCCGGCGCCCCGCCGCCCCGACGCCGACGCCGATCGCGACCACGGATTCACCCAGGCAGATGAGCACGAACAGGCCGTAGCGCTCGGCGAAGTGGGCAACCGCCACCCGCTGGAGCCCGCGCAGGCGCTCGCGCGTCAGCCAGGCCGGACCGGCATAGTCGATCGCGGCCGCCACCCCCCAGAGCGCCGCGCGATGCCACCCGTGGGCAGCCACCGCGCCGACCAGCAAAATCGTCATCCCGGCGATCACCGTGACGGCAAAACCGACTATCGCCGACCACGAGGCGGCGCCACGTCGTGAGGCATCCGCATACACGGCTAGGTGGATCAGGCGCACGAGCGTGTACGCGCCGGCGAACAGCGCCCCCTCGCGTCCGTAAGCCTGGGGTAGGGCAAGACCGACGATGAAGATCAGCACCGTCGCGGCCAGCAGATACGCGCGCAGCGCCCCTGAGTCCTCGGCCTGGGCATTCGCCGCCCAGACGAAGGCCGACCACGCCCACCAAACCAGGGCCAGGACGAGCATCGCCTGGCCGAAGCGCGCCCAGCCGGGCTGATCAGCGAACAGGGTCGTGACCTGGGTGATCGCGAACACGAAGACCAGGTCCCAGAGCAGCTCGACCGGGCTGGTGCGCCGTTCGCCACTTGGTTTTACCCCGATCCCGCTCACCAGCGCAAGTATGCGGGCGGTGCCGGGCGACCCGCTCCTGATTGGATACCCCGACTAAACCGAACGGATGAGGAGATTTGATGGCACAGCGCGCAGCAATCGTTACGGGAGCTTCGAGCGGGATCGGATTCGCGATCGCCCGGATGCTGCTCGAGGAGGGCTGGGAGGTGACCCTCGGCGGCCGGCGACCCGAGAAGCTCGAAGCCGCCGTGGCTGAGCTTGATGGCGGCGAGCGAGTCATCTCGGTGGCCGGGAGCATGGCTGATGAGTCGACGATCCAGAAGCTGGTCGCCGCGCACCGCGAGCGCTTCGGCCGCCTTGACCTGCTGGTCAACAACGCCGGGGTAGGGATCGGCGCCCCCGTCGCCGAGCTCGAGACCAAGCGCATCGACATGCAACTCGACGTCAACCTGCGATCGATCTTTCTCTTCTACCGCGAGTGTGTCGACCTGCTGCGGGCCGCGGCCGCCGAGCATCACAACGCGATCGTCGTCAACACCGCCTCGATCTCGGGCAAGACCGGCGAAGCGTGGCTGTCGGTCTACTCGGCCACCAAGGCGGGCGTAGTTGGCTTCACCGAGGCGATGAACAAGGAGATCAGCGGTGAGGGGATCAAGTCGTGCGCGCTGTGCCCGGCCTTCGTCGACACCCCGATGACAGATTTCGTGAAGGGCAGCGTCTCGGCTGACGACATGATCCGCCCTGAGGACATCGCGGAGGCCGTGCGCATGCTCCTCCACGTGTCACCGGCCTGCGTGATCCCCGAGATCATCTTTCAGCGCCCGGGCGGCACGCCGTAGCGCGCGGATCGAGCCGTGACGAGCGTCTAGCGGCTGAGCGCAGCCTCGCCCGCCTGCGGACGGGCGTCGGCGCCGACATGCGCCTCCTCCTTCGCGTCGGCGCCGACCTGCGCCTGCCCGGACTCAAGTCGCGCGAGGATAAGCTCGTAATCGTCATACCGGCGCACCAGCCGCGTCCAAGCCCAGCCGGAGCGCCCGGCGAGCTCTGAGCTGCGGTCGGGATCGCCGGGCCTGTGGGCGGGCTGATCAGCGTCGACGGCTCCCCCCGCCCGCATCCGGGCCCGGACCTCCTTTAACGCCAAATGCTCGCGGCGAACGGCGGCTAGGTCGGTGTCGGGTGCCTCCTCGGCCAGCAGACTTGCCTCCAGATAGACCCTGAGGACGCGCAGCTCGCGCTCGGTCGCGCGCCGAGCGCGGCTCGAGCGGGTGTCGCGAAAGCCGAAGCGGTCCCAGGCCTTGGCGAAGGCGATCAGGTTGGTGCGTCCACCCG
>JBAVWI010000086.1:0-4613 GCA_049697735.1 Solirubrobacteraceae bacterium | reverse complement strand
CTCGGGGGTGCCGATGCCGAACCCGACTGCCACCGGGACCTCGGTGTGGGCGGCGGTCCGGGCGACGATCTCCCCGAGCCCATCGCCCCCCGCCGACCGCTCCCCCGTCGTGCCGGTCAGCGACACCGAGTACAGGAAACCGCGGGCGCCGGCCCCGATCTCGGTCAAGCGTGTGTCGGGCGTGGTGGGAGCGACCAGAGGCACGAAGGCCAGCCCGCGCTCGGCGCACGCCGCGCGAGCCGTCGCCGCCTCCTCGAAGGGAAGATCGGGAACGATCAGTCCACTCACCGCGGCCGAGACCAGGCTGTCGAGGAAGCGCTCGAGGCCGCGCGCGAGGATCGGGTTGGCGTAGCACATGACGATCACCGGCACCTGCTCGGCGAGCACGCGGGCGACTTCGAGGACGGAGGCCAGGTTGGCGCCGGCGGCAAGCGCCGCGGTGCCCGCCGCGTGGATGACCGGACCATCAGCGAGGGGATCGGAGAACGGAATTCCGAGCTCGACAAGGTCGGCCCCGCTGCGCGCGTAGGCGAGCCCGATCTCGCGCGAGGTGTCCAGGTCGGGATAGCCGCCCATCAGGTAGGGCATGAGCGCCGCGCGGCGGCCGTCGGCGCGGGCGCCGGCAAACGCCTCCGCGATCCGCTCGAGCCCTGTGGACGACATCATTGGCGCTCGAGCTCGGCCAGCGCCTCGGCCAGATCCTTGTCACCGCGGCCGGAGAGGCAGATGAGGTCGAGCTCTCCGCCCGGATGGGCCAGCGCGTAGGCGATCGCGTGTGAGCTCTCGAGGGCCGGAATGATCCCCTCGAGACGAGCCAGGCTGGCGAACGCCTGCAGCGCCTGGCGGTCGTCCACGGCCACGTAGCTCGCCCGGCCCTGATCGCGCAGCCACGCGTGCTCGGGACCGCTGCCCGGATAGTCGAGACCGGCCGAGATCGAGTGGGCTTCGAGAATCTGACCGTCCTCGTCCTGCATCAGTGCCGAGTAGGCGCCGTGCAGGACGCCGGGGGTGCCGGCCACGGTGAGCGGCGCCCCGTGGCGGCCGGTCTCAATGCCATCTCCGGCTGCCTCGACCCCTATCAGCGCCACCTCGGGATCGTCGACGAAGGGGGTGAAGACCCCGATCGCGTTGGAGCCGCCACCGACACAGGCCAGCACGCGGTCGGGCAGCCGCCCTTCGCGCTCGAGGATCTGGGCACGGGCCTCGTCACCGATGACCCGCTGCAGCTCGCGCACGAGCACCGGATATGGAGCTGGGCCGACGCAGGATCCAATGATGTAGTGCGTGGTCTCGACGTTGGTCACCCAGTCTCGGATCGCGGCCGAGACGGCCTCCTTGAGGGTCCGGGCGCCGGCCTCCACCGGTTGCACGCGGGCTCCGAGCAGACCCATGCGCTCGACGTTGGGCTTTTGCCGGCGCATGTCCTCGGTCCCCATGTAGACGATGCACTCGAGGTCCAGGAGGGCGCAGGCCGTTGCCGCGGCCACCCCATGCTGGCCGGCGCCGGTCTCGGCGATGATCCGGCGCTTGCCCATCCGCCGAGCGAGCAGCGCCTGGCCAAGCGCGTTGTTGATCTTGTGGGCGCCCGTGTGGTTGAGGTCCTCGCGCTTGAGATACGTCCGCCGGCCGGCGGCCTCGCTGAGCCGCGCAGCGAAGTAGAGCGGTGACGGGCGCCCGACGTAGTCGTGCAGGAGGCTGTCGAGCTCGCCGCGAAAACCGGCGTCCGCGCGCGCGGCAACCCACGCCGTCTCGAGCTCGGACAGGGCGGGCATCAGCGTCTCGGGGACGTACTGGCCGCCGTAGGGACCGAAGCGATGCTCGATCGCGCTCAAAATCAGCTCGGGCTGAACATTGCCGTCGCCGCCACCGCGGCCGCAAATGCCTCGAGCTTGGCCGGGTCCTTGCGGCCCGGCCTCGCCTCGACGCCACTGGCCACGTCGACCGCGTACGGCCTGACGGCAGCGATCGCCTCGGCGACGTTGTCGGCACGCAGACCCCCAGAGAGGATCAGAGGCACTCGGGAGCCGTGACCGCGGGCCAGCTCCCAGGCAAACGTCTCCCCCGTCCCCCCCGGAATGCCGGCCACGTAGCTATCGAGAAGGTGCAAATCGGTGTGAAAGGCGGCCAGGGCCTGAATGTCGGCGCGGCTGCGCACCCGGGCGGCCTTGATGATCCGGCACCCGGTGCGGCGCGCCGCCTCGGCGCAGAACACGGGGCCCTCGTCACCGTGGAGCTGGAGCATGGTCAGGCCCGCGTCGTCGGCGGCCCGGGTCAGCTCCTCGAGCGTCGGGTTTACGAACACGCCCACGATCTCGGCCCGCCGCCGGTAGGTGGCGCCGATCTCGGCCGCGATATCGGGCGAACAGTGTCGGGGGGACCCTGGCCACAGGATCAGGCCCAGCGCCCACGCGCCGGCGTCAACCGCCTGGGCGGCGTCGCCAGGCCGGGTAAGACCGCAGAATTTGATCTTGGGCACGGCTGGATCCACTCAGGACATCGTACGAAGCTGCCGCAGGCAAGCGCGAGTGACCCGCGAGTCGGCCGGCGCGGGTTCAGCCTGGCGCGGCCCCGACCCCGGTCAGCTCACGGCAGGCAGCCTCGATGTCGGGCGCGCGCATCAGGGCCTCCCCCACGAGCACCGCGTCCACCCCAGCGGCGGCGAGACGCTCGAGCTCGGGACGGCTGCGAAAGCCCGACTCGGCCACGACCAGCACCCCCTCCGGGAGCGAGGGCAGCAGCCGGAAGGTGCGCTCGGTGTCAACGGCCAGCGTGGTCAGGTCACGGTTGTTGACGCCGATGATCCGGGCCCCGACGGCGACTGCTGTCTCGAGCTCGGCCGCGTCGTGGACCTCGACCAGGACGTCGAGCCGGAGCGCCTCGGCGGCGGCAAACAAGGCCGCCAGCGTCTCCTCATCCAGCGCTGCCACGATGAGCAGGATCGCGTCGGCTCCGGCGGCCAGGGCCTCAGGCACCTGGTAAGGGTCGACGATGAAGTCCTTGCGCAGGATCGGCAGCGTCGTCGCGGCGCGGGCCGCGCCCAGGTCGGCCAGGGAGCCGGCAAAGCTTGCCTCCTCGGTGAGAACCGAGACGGCGGCGGCGCCGGCGCGCTGATACGCGGTGACGACCTCCGGCAGTCCTACGCCTTCGCGAATCACCCCCGCCGACGGCGAGCTGCGCTTGTGTTCGGCGATGACCGAGAGTCCGGGAGCGCCGAGGGCACCGGCGAAGGATCGCCGGATCGTGACCCGCTCGGCATCGGCCTGGACCGCCTCCAGAGGGCGGGCCGCGCGCCGCTGCTTAACCGCGGCCCGCGTCGCTGCGAGGATCGGGCTGAGCGCATTCATGAAACCACGGGCCCCCGCTCACCGCTGACCTGATGCGTGGCGGCCACGAAGCGCTCCAGCGTGTCCGCCGCCGCGCCGGTGTCGAGCGCCCGCTCGGCCGACCTGACACCGCCGGCCAGCGTGTCAGAGCCACCGCCGGCGTAGATAGCGGCGCCGGCATTGAGCACGGCGAGCTCACGGGCCGGACCGGTCTCGCCGGCCAGGATCTGGCGGGCCGTGTCGGCGTTCTGGGTCGGGTCCCCGCCCGGGATTTCCGAGGCCGGGGCAGCCTGGAGCCCGAACTCCCCGGCGGTCACCGTATAGCTGGAGATCGCGGTCCCTACGACCTCGAAGACCCGGGTGGGCGCGGAGATGCTGAGCTCGTCGAGGTTGTCGTCGCTGGCCACGAGCAGGGCGTGATCGGTGCCGAGCAGGGCCAGCGCACCGGCCATCGTCTCGAGAAAAGCCGGGTCTGAGACGCCGATGAGCTGACGCCGCGCGCCGGCTGGGTTGGTCAGCGGGCCCAGGAAGTTGAAGATCGTCCGGACGGCAAGCTCAGCCCGCACCGGGATGACAAAGCGGGTCGCCTGATGGTGGGCGGGGGCAAACATGAACCCGAAGCCGACAGTTTCGATGCAGCTGGCCACCGCTCCGGGGGTCAGGTCGATGCGGGCTCCGAGCGCCTCGAGCACATCCGCCGACCCGGACAGCCCGGTCGCCGAACGGTTGCCATGCTTGGCCACCGGACAGCCCGCGCCGGCCGCGATCAGCGCGGCCGTGGTCGAGACGTTGAACGTCGGCCGGCCACCGCCCGTTCCGGCCGTGTCGAGCAGGTTGTCGCGCTTGACCTGGACAGGCGCAGCCAGGGAGCGCATGGTGCGGGCCAGGCCGGCCAGCTCGGCCACAGTCTCGCCCTTGGTGCGCAAAGCGATCAGGAAGGCGGCGATCTGGATCTCCGACGCTTCCCCGGCCATGATCTCGGCCAGCACGGCCGCGCTCTGCTCCTGGGTCAGATCGTGACCGCTGGCCAGCTCGTCGATCGAGCGGGTGAGCAGCGACGCAACGCCGGTCATACCGCCCGACGCAGGAAGTTGGCCAGGAGGTCGCGGCCCTGCTCGGTGAGTACCGACTCGGGATGAAACTGGACGCCTTCGGCAGGCAACTCGCGGTGGCGGACGGCCATGACCACGTCATCGGCGAAGGCGCTGCGCTCGAGCACGGCCGGAAGCTCGGGATCGGCGATCAACGAGTGGTAGCGCCCGACCTCGAGCGGTGCCCGCAGCCCGCTGA
>JBAVWI010000085.1:0-23773 GCA_049697735.1 Solirubrobacteraceae bacterium | reverse complement strand
CGGCCGGGCCCCGCGAGCTGCGTGACCTGGGTACGGCCTTCAACGCGATGGGCGACGACCTGACCCGGGCCCAGGCCCAGATCGAGGAGGAGCGCCGGCGGCTGGCGGTGACGATCGAGAGCCTGGGCGACGGCCTGCTTGTCACCGAGCCGGGCACGAGCCGGATTCAGACCGCCAATCCACGCGCCGCCGCACTCATCCCCGAGCTCTCACCAGGCGACCCGGTCGACGCCCCGGGCAGCCCCCTTCCCCCCCTGGCCGTCGCGCTCGAGAAGGAGACCGTGATCGAGCTCGACGAGCGCGTCCTGGCCGTGACGGCGGCACCGCTGGGCAGCAGCGGGGCAACCGCCGAGGGCGTTGTCTGGACGGTCCGCGATGTGGCCGAACGGACCCGCCTCGAGCGAGCCAAGAGCGAGTTCGTCGCCACCGCGTCGCATGAGCTGCGCAGCCCGCTGACCTCGATCAAGGGTTTCATCGAACTGCTCAGCCGCAGCAGCGAGCACATGACCGACCGCCAGCAGGAGTTCGTCGACATCATCCTGCGCTCGACCGATCGGCTGGTCGAACTCGTCAACGATCTGCTCGACGTGGCGCGAATTGAGGCCGACAGCGTCGAGATTGCCCGCCGCCCGATCGACGTCGGCGAAGCGGTTCGCGAGGTTGCCGAGCTGATGGGCCCGCAGATCGCCGAGAAACAGCAGCAGCTGGGCGTCTACGTCGCCCCGGCGCTACCGCTGGCCCTGGCCGATCCGGGCCGCATCCGCCAGATCATCGCCAACCTGCTGACCAATGCCCACCTCTACACCGAGGCGGGCGGTCGCATCCACGTGGGCGTGGAAGCCGACCGGGCGTGGGTCCGAATCGTTGTGGCCGATTCGGGCGTCGGCATGACCGCGGCCGAGCGCGCACGGGTCTTTGAACGCTTCTTCCGGGCGCGGACCAGCGACACCACGGTCCCCGGGACCGGGCTCGGGCTGTCGATCGTCAAATCACTGGTCGACCTGCACGAAGGCCTGATCGAGATCGAGTCAGAGCCGGGCCGCGGGACCACCTTCCACGTCTTCCTGCCGGCCGCGGTCGTCGGCCCCGAGGATGAACTGTCGGTGGAGGTGATCCGCGGACGGCGCGTGTTGATCATCGACGACGAGCCCGATGTCGCCGCCCTGATCGCCGGTCAGCTGGCCCCGCTCGACGTCCGGGCGACGATTGCCAACGACGGCGAGGAGGCGCTCGCGGAGCTGCGCTCGGGGCACTACGACGCCATCACCCTCGACATCCTCATGCCAGGCATGGATGGCTTCGAGGTCTTGCGCCAGATCCGCGCCGATCCCGAGCTGCGGGCGATCCCGATCCTGTTCGTGTCGGTCTTCTCGGGCCGGCGGGAGCTGCGCGGGGAGTGGTCGGTCGGAAAGCCGATCGACGCCGACGAACTGCGTAACGTGCTCGCGGCCGCGGTTCGCGCCGGGCGTTCGCGGGTCCTGGTCGTGGGCCGCGAACACATGCAGGTCACGCTCGAGCCGGCCTTGGACGAGCTCGGAATCGAGCACCACTGGGAGACGACCGGTGCCGCCGCTGCTCGCGTGTGCGTGGAACGACGCTTCGAGGTCGCCCTGATCGACGTCGGAATCCGCAATCCGCACGCCGCGCTGCAGGCGCTCGATCTCCGGGGTCGACGCCTCCGTCGCGCCGTGATCCTATTCTCCGACGAGCAGACTCCAACACCGCCGGGCATAGTCAAGCTCGGGATGGAAGTAGTGCCGGTGGAGGACGCGGCCCAGGCGCTCCTTCAGGCGCTCCGCGGTGAGTCAGAGAAAATCAAGCAGGGAGACAATGGAGCTCAGGCCCGACACTGAGCTGACGGCGGAGATCGAACGTCTCCGGGCCGAGCTGGCCCGGCGAGAGCGCGAGGCCGCCGACAATGAACGCCAGCTGGAACGCTACGCCGCGGACCTGCGCGAGACGTTCAAGGAGGAGCGTGCGCGCTCACTGCAGCTCTCGCGCTCCTACGCTGCCACCGTCCGGGCGCTGGCCGGCGCCGTCGAGGCGCGCGATGCCTACACCGGCAAGCACGCCGAACGGGTCGCCGCCTACGGAATCGAACTCGCCCGCGCCCTCGGCATGGCCCGGCCCGAAGCCCCCGAGATCGAATTCGGCTTCCTGCTGCACGACATCGGCAAGGTCGCCATTCCCGATCGCATCCTCTACAAGCCGGGATCGCTCTCCGACGAGGAGCGAGCGCTGATGAACCGTCACCCGGTGATCGGGGCCGAGATCGTGTCGGGAATCGAATTTCTCACCGAGGCGGCCGAGGTTGTGCGCTCTCACCACGAGCGCTGGGATGGCTCGGGCTACCCCGACGGCCTGTGCGGCGACGAGATCCCGGTTGCTGCCCGCGTGTTCGCCGTCGCTGACGTGTTTGACGCCCTGACCACCGATCGCCCCTACCGCCCGGCGTCGACGCTCGCCGAGGCCCGCGACATCATCAGTCGCGAGTCGGGCAGCCACTTCGACCCCCGCGTGGTCGATGCCTTCAACGCGATCGACAACGAGACCTTCATCCGCATCGGGAATGTCGCTCTGTGAGCCGCGCGGTCCTGGTTGTCGACGACGATCGATTCATTCGCAAACTTGTCGCCACCACCCTCGAGGACGTCTCGGGGTTTGAACTGCACGAGGCCGCCGACGGCATCGAGGCGCTGGCCTTGGCCCGGGACACCCGGCCGGCGATCGTCTTTCTGGACGTCGACATGCCCCGCATGGATGGCATCGACACGTGCCGTCGGCTGCGCGCCGATCCGCAGACCAGCGAGGCGACGATCGTGATGCTGACCGCTGCCCATGGTGACCAGACCGAGCGTCGCGCCGAAGAGGCCGGTGCGGATCTGTTTCTGACCAAGCCCTTCAGCCCCCTCGACCTGCTGCGCCTGGTCGACCGCCTCGGCGCCGGCAGCGCGGATTAGCCAGCTCCAGGTACGGCCCGATTGATACCCCGGGCTACTTGAGCGGGGGGCGCCGGACAGCCAGACTGGGGCCATGTCCAGCTTCAAGGTCACCACCGCAGCCGTAGGCGAGGCGTCCGCCCGGCTCGGCGGAATATCCGGGGGCGTGTCCGATCTGCATGGTCGCCTCGCCGCCCACTCCGGCGCGGGCATGGGCACCCCGGCGGACGGAGCGCTCGAGGGCCTGCTCGGCCACTGGGCGCAGGTGCTGCCTGTCTTTGCGCTCTCGTCGGAGCGCCTCAGCGCCGCTGTCGGCAGCGCCGCGCTCTCCTACGCGGGCAGCGACGCCGCGATCGGCGCCAGCTGCGGGGTCGCCAGCAACCACGCCGGCAAGCGGTGACCGCAACGGTTCCCACCGACCCGGGCGTCCAGGTGGCAACCGGCGATCCGTCCCGCCTGCAGGCTGCCGCCGGCTGGCACAACGACCTCGCCGACGGCTTCGACGCCCATGCCGCCACGATCGCCAGCTCGGCCGCCTCGATCAGCGGGGTCTGGGATGGCGAGGCGGCCAATTCCTACCAGCGGCTGTCGGCGATCGTCGCGGCGCACTTCCGCGCCGGCGCGGACCGGGCCCGCACCGCCGCCGCGACGCTGCGCCGCTTCGCCGACACCCTTGAGCGCTGCCAGCGCGAGGGCACTCAGGCCCGTCATCAGGCGGAGCATTGGCTGCAGGAGGTGACCACCGACACCACCAAGCTGCAGAATGCCCAGACCACTGTCACCAACGCCCAGACGGCGGTCACGCGCGCAGTCGAGGCTCGCCGCCGCGGCGGGGGCGGGACCGGCGGCGGTCAAGCTTTCCGCTCTCGCGGCGCGCGAGCTCACGGCCGCCCAGACTGAGCTCACCGGTGCTCAGACGAGCAGCGAGCCGCCCAGAAGGCACTCGACAACGCCGAAAAGGAATTCGCTCATTGGCAGGCGCGCGGCGCACGGGCGTGGCATGAAGCGCAGAGCGCCGCCGAGCAGCTGTCTGGCTCACTGGCGCCGCTGACCGTGCCGGCGCCGCCCCTCGCCGGAGTCCCTTCGATGCCGCTGGACCCCGGCGTCGCCCAGCCTGGGCTGTTCGCCGGCGGCCTGCCGTGGGAGATCCCCGCCGCCGCCACCGCTGATCAGGTTCCCGCCCGTCGGCTGGGCCGTGGTGGCGTTCGCGGCCGTGATCGGCCTGTTCGTGAGCCGGGCCACGCCCCGGGCGTTGACTGTGACGGCGGAGGACGGAGGGCGGCGGGCCCGGGTGGTCAGGAGCTGCGGATCAACACGACTGTGTTGATCACGAACAAGACCGCGAAAAAGATCGTCCAACGGTTCAGGTTGCGCTCGACGAGAGAGCCACCACCCAGCGGCCCGGCCCCGGTGCCAACGCCGAAAGCGCCCGACAGGCCGGCATCCTTGCCCGAGTGCATGAGGATCAGGAACACCAGACCTACGCAGATGGCGATCTGGACAACCTCAAGGATCGTGGTCATGGGGCGATGGTAGCGGTGGAATCCTCAGCCGTGGCGGCGGTCGGCTCGGGCGCCACGGCTTCGAGCGCGTGCATGATCTCGATCGCCTCTGACCGCAAGGAGCGATCGACGGCGGCGTAGTCCTCCTCGGACAGCTTCCCGGTCCTCAGGTCGAGCTCGGCGTCGCGAATCTCGAGGTACTTGGCGTCGCGGGCCGCTTCGAGCTCGGCGATACGGTTTGCCCTCCACTCGGACTCACGCGAGCCACGCTGTTCGCGAAACGGAGCCGAGATCAGGTAGATGGCCACCGCGAGCACGACGAGGACGATCACGTAGGCCATGGCTACACCAGTTCGCGGGCCCGAGCGGCCGGGGCGGCCTGCGCGCCGCCGTCGAGAACCACTGGAGCCGGCGGCAGCCGGCGCCGGCGCGGCGGGGACATCGGCCACAGGGCGATCAGCCCGCCGAGGGCGGCGATGATCGCGCCCAGCCACAGCCAGGTCACCAGCGGCGAGACGATGATCAGGAAGGTCGCCTTCCACGGGTGGGTGATGAACCGCTGCGCGATGCTCCGGATGGCGATGTCGCGCGCCTGGTAGAGCAGCGACAGGGCCCTCGATTGGGTCGCCACCGGTCCGCGCATGGCATCGGTCAGTGCCTTGCCAAGCACCGCGTCGCCCCGCGCGATGAGCCCGTCGAGGGGGGTGATGTTGGGGTTGATGACCGTCCAGATGTCCTGGCTAAAACCTGACTTCAAGCCCACCCGGCTTTCGGAGGAGCCCAAGAAGAACCTACCCACCGGGTGCGTGGAGTCCTGTGACGGATACAGCCCATAGCTCGTATGCAGATTTGCAACGCGGCCGCCCCCGGCACTGTTGCTGACAGCGATGTCCGCCCCGAGCGAGATCTTCTCCGCGGTCGCCGAGGCGGTCGGGCGCACGTACGTGAAGCGGTAACCGTCGCTGGTCACGCTCTGCCCCGGCCCGATCGTGGCCGTGCGCGATTGCTGGAACGAGGTCGAGGCCGCCACCCCGATCAGCGCCACCGCCACCCCGGCGTGCACGAGATAGCCGCCGTAGCGCCGTCGGTTGCGGCGCACGAGCCCGACCAGCGCCGCCGGCGGCGACTCAGCGGTCATGGCCTGGCGAGCGCGAGTGCCGCGCCAGAACTCGTGCGCGACGGCGGAGACCACGAACGTCCCGGCGCAGAACATGAGCAGCGCGAAGGCATGTGCCGCGGCCCCCACGAGCAGGAGCACGACCAGGGTGACAACGGTGGCGAGCGCCGGAAAGGCGAAGCTCCGGCGCAGCTTGGACACCGTCACCCGACGCCAGGCGATGATGGGCCCGATCCCGGACAGGAGCACGAGCAGCAGCGCCAGGGGGACCACGAAGGGACGGAAGGCGGGCGGACCCACCGACACCTGGGTGCCGGTGATCGCCTCGGAGATGAGGGGGAAGAACGTGATCCAGAAGACGACCGCCGTCAGCGCGACCAGGAGCAGGTTCTGAAACAGGAACACCGCTTCTCGGGAAATGAGTGAGTCAAGCCGGGCTTCCGTGCGCAGCCGTTCGCGCCGCCACATGACCAGGCTGACCGACCCCACCACCATCACCGCGATCAAGCCCACGAAGGAGAAGTTCAGCGTTGGGTCGCTGACGAAGGCGTGGATCGAGCTCAGGATTCCCGAGCGGACGAGGAAGGTGCCGATGATGGCCAGCGTGCCGCTGGCCAGCACCAACGAGGCGTTCCAGACCTTCAGCATCCCCCGCTTCTCCTGGATCATGATCGAGTGGATGAAGGCGGTCACACACAGCCACGGCATCAGCGCCGCGTTCTCGACCGGGTCCCAGGCCCAGTAGCCACCCCAGCCCAGCTCGGTGTAGGACCAGCGCGCGCCGAGCAGGATGCCGACGCCCAGGCATAACCAGGCGGCGAGCGCGAACCGGCGCGTGACCGCGATCCATTCGACGCTCAGCCGGCCGCTGATCAGGGCCCCGATCCCGAACGCGAACGGGACCATCATCAGCGTGTAGCCCGAGTAGAGCATCGGGGGGTGAAACATCATCGTTGTGTGGCGCAGCAGCGGATCCAGGCCCGCCCCCTCGCTCGGGGGGGTGGAGCTGGTCGCGAACGGGTTGGCGAAGAAGATGTTGAGAGCGACGAAGAAGCTGCATAGCGAGAACAGCACGGCCTGGGCGTACGGGGCGATCTCGCGGACCCGTCGCCGGGTCAAGAGCAGCGCCAGGCTCGACCAGCACGAGATCAGCATCACCCACAGAAGCAACGAGCCCTGCTGCGTGGACCAGATCGCGGCCGCGCGATAGAAGGTCGGCGTGGTCGTGCTCGAACCGCTGGCGACGATGTTGTAGGAGAAGTCCGAGCGCAGGAAGGCGACATCGAGGATCGCGAACGCGCCCACGGCCAATCCGGCCAGGACGTACATCGCCCGCCGGCCGGAGTTGACCCAGACCTGGCCACCGCCGCGGGCACCGTAGATCGAAGCGCAGAAGCCGTAGATCGCGCTGATCAGCCCGAAGATCAGCAGGGTGCGGCCAACCACCGCCATCAGGACGCCGGCCTCATCAATAGGAAGCCGACGCGGCCTGGTACTTGGACGGGCACTTGGTGGTCAACGAATTGCTCTCGCCGACAAAAGTGGAGCCGCGGCCCTCGTGCACCGTGACCAGCACGCCCCGGCCGGCCGCAAACGGGTCTGGAATCTCGCCCGTGTAGCGAACCGGAACCGAGATGTGCTGGTGGGGATCGCGAACGCGGAAGCTGAGCGTCGAACCAGCCCGCTGCACCGAGTTGGCCAGCACGGTGCCGGCCAGGATGTAGGAGCTCCCGGGGCGCGCACGCTGCAAGAGCTGCGAGGCGGTCAGCTCCTGGCGACCGGCGGCGAAACTGGTGTAGACCAGCGCCGAGGCCAGCAGAAGCGCAACCGTGAGCGCGATCGTGAGGCGGATGGCCCGCTTGCGGCTGGGATCCATGCCCTCCGATTGTCCCATAAGCCTTCGCCGCGGGTCGTCGTCGGAAGTTGCGTCCGGCGAAGATTAGCGTCGCGTTAACGGCCAGGGATTTAAGGCCGGATCGCGAAACCATTGGCCGGTAGAACCGTTCTTCGCTATGACAGTGATTACCCGATCCAAACTCAGCCGTGGCAGGCTTGGGCGCCGCCACAACGGTGTTACTGCGCGGACCGCGACCTACGACGCAGGTCCCTCCCAGGAGTCGGTTGCACCGGCCCGCGCGAGCGGCCACTCCGCCGCCCGGCGTCGGCGTGAAGCCGGCGCCCCCCAGGATCAGGCTGTCTACAGCTGCGTCTGCGGCTTCGTGTTCGAGGCCCAGGTGTCGACCTCGGTCGGCTGTCCGCACTGCGGCGACCCGCAAGCCTGGTAGGCCTTCCACACCCTCACGACAGCGTCCGCTGCGCTGCGTCGACCCACGCCTGCTTGAATGGCCCTTGGAGGCGCACGCATGGCCATGCTCAAATGGTCGGTGGAGGCGCTCGGAGGAGCGTGGAGACTATGAAGAAGATCGGCCTCGCGATATTGCTGGCCTGCCTTGCCTGCGCCTGGTTGGCCAGCTCGGCCCTGGCCTACAGCACCGCCTACCCGGGCATGGAGCATTTGCGGTTCAACGCCGGCCCCTATCTGATCAAGCCGGGCGCGAACCTGATCCTGCTCGACGCCAACCAAGTGCCCAAGCCCAATCAGGACGGTTACATGGTGCGCATGGCGCCCAACCTGCGCTATGCGCTGCCCGGCGGCAAGTGCTGCGGCAAGGTCCCCCGGGTGGACGTGATCCACCTCCACCACGGCGTCTGGCTCTCCAACGGCGCCGCGGGCTCCGGCGAGGGCAACAGCTACGCGGGGAAGCTGTATCCGTTCATGGCCTCGGGCGAGGAGAAGACCGTCTACGAGTTCCCGCACGGCTACGGATATCCGATCGGCGCCCAGGACCTGTGGATCCTCAACTACATGATCCACAACCTGACCGACAAGACGTCCAGGGTCTACATCAACTATGCGATCGACTTCGTCCCCGCCACCGCTCCAGCCGCCCAGAGCATCACCCCGGTGCATCCGATCTGGATGGACGTCATGGACCACCACATCTACCCCGTATTCGACGTGCACCGTTACAGCGGTGTCAACGGCAAGTTCACCTTCCCCGACATGGCCAAGAACCCGTACAACAACGGCACTCCGCTGAACCAGTTCACGATCGACCATCCGGGCACGCTTATCGGCACCGCCGGCCACGTCCATCCGGGTGGCCTGTACGACGATCTCGACCTCATCCGGTCCGGCGCCACCCCCAGCGGCGGTGCCATTCCGGGCAGGGGGCCCAACTCGGTGCGTCTGTTTCGGTCCCACGCCCACTACTGGGACAAGCGCGGCCCGATCTCCTGGGACATGGCGATGACGGGCACGGCGCTCGATTGGCGACCCCAGGTCAAGGCCGGCGACACGCTGCGGATCAGCTCCACCTACGACACCCGGCATGCGTCCTGGTATGAGTCGATGGGGATCATGGTGGTCTGGGAGGCCTGGAATCAGCAAGGCGGGACTGACCCATTCACCCACAAGCTGGATCAGACCGGGCACCTGACCCACGGCCATCTGGCCGAGGACAACAACCACGGCGGAGATTTCGCGCTCTCCTCCACCCCGCAGAAGTTCCACGACTGCCGCCGCAGCCAGGTCACCATCTCCGGATTCCAATTCAATCCCGGTGACTTCACGGCCACCGGGGGCAACGCCTGCATCCCCACCATCCGCCAGGGCCAGCAGCTGACCTTCGTCAACGACGACGCCAGCCCACTTTCGCCCGGCAACCCGCCACTTGGCGTGACTCAGGCTTACATGGACTCGGTCTTTCACACCGTCACCGCGTGTCAGAACCCCTGCGGGCTCAACACGGGGATCTCCTATCCGCTCGCCAACGGGCCGGGCGGCTACGACTCCGGCCAGCTCGGCCTGGGTAGCCCGGCCATCGGGCGACTTAAATGGAGCACGCCGACCACGCTGAAGCCCGGTACCTACACGTTCTTCTGCCGGATCCACCCGTTCATGCGCGGCGTGTTCCGCATCGCCGGCTAAGCGCCGCACGGATTAACTGCAAAAAGGCTTCAGTACCGGCCCCGTCCGGTCGATGACTCAGGTGTCATGGCCGCCTCGCCCGCGAACCCTGGGGACCAGTCGCGCTTGACGGGCAGCGCCTTTCGCCACCAGGGCGCCAGATCCGTATACGCGGTGCTGGCCGCTGTCCTGCTCGCCTACATCGCCTACGCCGCCCTGCGAGGCCCCGGCCAGAACATAACCCTGATCGATGGCTGGGGCGTCGATGCCGTCGAACTGCTGGCCGCGGCACTGTGCATGGCCGCCGGTCTGCGCCCGGGCCGGATCGCGGCCGCGCCCCTCGTGCTCGGCCTCGCCCTGGCCGCGTGGGGAACGGGAGACACGGTGCTCACGATCCAGTCTTTGGGCGGCGCTCAGCCGCCGTCTCCGTCCCTGGCCGATGCCTTCTACTTGTCCTTCTTCCCGCTCTCCTACATCGCCGTGGTGCTCTTCATCCGGGGCGAGACCCGGCGCCTGAGCTCACCCAGCTGGCTCGACGGAGCCGTGGCCGGCCTAGGTGCCGCCGCCGTGCTGTCGGCGTTCGCCTTCTCGACCATCGTGGACAGCGCCCGCGAGTCCGGGGTCGCCGTGGCGGTTCACCTGGCCTATCCGGTCGGCGACGTCCTGCTCTTGCTCCTCGTGGTCGGCGGCAGCGCGGTGATGTCGGGCCGCCGCAAGGCCCCGTGGCTGCTCTTGGCCGCCGGGTTTGCCATCAACATCTTCGGCGACACGGCAAACCTTCTCCATCAATCCATCGGCAGCACACACTTCGGCACCTTCGTCGACGCCGTGGCTTGGCCGACCTCGTCGGTGATGATCTCGGTGGCCATGTGGATGCGGCCCGGACTGGCCGACCCGCTGGCCCCGCGCAAGGCAACCGGCTTCCTGCTCCCGGGCCTGGCGGCCGGTGCGGGCCTGGTGGTGCTCTTTCTCAGCTCGCTGCAGCCGATCAGCCGCGTCGCCACCGGGCTGGCCACGGCAACTCTGGTCCTGGTCGTACTCCGCACCTGGCTCTCGGTCCGGGCGCTGCGCGCCCAGACCCGCCACCGCCACCGCCAGTCTGTCACCGACCACCTCACTGGCCTGGCCAACCGCCGCCGCCTGTTCGGTGCCCTGGATGCCTTGTTCGCCGAGCCTGCCGAGGAGCGGCCGGCGTTTGCCCTCTTGTTCATCGATCTCAATGGTTTCAAACGCATCAACGACTCGTTCGGACATCCCGTCGGCGACGAGGTCCTGGGCCGCGTGGGCAGGCGCCTCCAGGCCTCGCTGCGCCCGGGCGACCTGCTGGCCCGCGTGGGCGGGGACGAGTTCGCCGGCCTGGTCATAGGTGCCGGGTCCGACGATGCCCTGGCCATCGCGCGAAATCTCAGCGCCAGCCTGGTGAGACCGTTCGCGCTTGACGCGGTTCGGGCTGGCATCGGGGCCAGCATCGGTATCGCCCTCGCCCCCGGGGACGGCGACGACCCCGATGGCATGATGGCCTGCGCTGACGCAGCCATGTACCGCGCCAAGCTCGACGGGGTCCCCTTCGCCCGCTACGACCGCGCGCTCGATCGCGGCGGTGACAAGCTGCGCCTGGCGGACGAGCTCAGCGCGGCGATCGCCTCCGATGAACTCACCCTGCATTACCAGCCCCAGCTCGAGCTGGCCCAGCGCCGGGTCGCCACCGTGGAGGCGCTGGTCCGCTGGCCGCACCCCGAGCACGGCCTGATCGGCCCCCTCACCTTCCTGCCGCTGGCGGAGCAAGCGGGGCTCATGCCCAAGCTCACCCAGTGGGTGCTCAGCGCCGCGTTGGCCCAGTGCTCACTCTGGCGGGCCGCCTGTCGCCCCGTCCGGGTCTCGGTCAACATCAGCGTTGACGATCTGGTTGATCCTGGCTTCCCCGATGCAGTCGCCGAGCTGCTCATGCGCCACGCCGTACCGGCGCGAGGGCTCCTGCTCGAGATCACCGAGACGAGCATCATCAAGGAGTTCGCGCGAGCCAAGCACGCGGTCGCCCGCCTGCGCGAGCTCGGGGTCCAGGTCTCCATCGACGATTTCGGGGCCGGCTTTACCTCCCTGGCCTACCTCAACGAGCTGGCCGTCGGCGAGCTCAAGCTCGATCGGCGCTTCATCCGGCCACTCGCCCAGGGCCGGCGGTCGCGCGACTCCGAGCTCGTCCGCGCGACCATCGACCTCGGCCACGCCCTCGGGCTGCAGATCGTCGCCGAGGGCGTTGAGGACACGGCCACGCTCGAGCTGCTCGACGAACTCGGCTGTGACATCGCCCAGGGGTATGCGCTGGGCCGGCCGGTTCCGGCCACCGAGCTCGTCCTTCCCCAGGTCGCGCCTACAGCAGGCTTCCACCCGGCGGCAGCACCCACAGGCGGCGCGCAAACCGCTCCGCCTCCTCCGGGCCCAGTTCTGAGACACGCTGCGCTCCCGCAGCGGTCATAACCCGCGCGAGCTCTGACCAGCCCCGAGCCACCGAGGCGACTCGGGCGGTTGGCCCCCAGCCGGTCGCGGCGGTCAGCTCGGCTCCGCGGAGGCGCACGTCCTCGCAGGTGAAATCGCCGAACGCCTTGTAGCCATCCCGGGCGTAGACGGGCTGAGCGAGCGCGTCGGCCTCAGTCAACTCAGGCCCCACTTCGGCAGCGCTGACAGGCCGCCATTGCGGATCGCTCGCTCGGTGTCGGCCGTGCGCCGCGAAGCCGGATACGGCGGGCGCTTCCAGGGGTTGGGGGCGATCGTCCCGTAGTGCTCCCGCAAGTACGCGGTGAGATCGCCACGATGCGCCGAGCAGGCGTAGCGCCGGGGCCCGAGCGGTCCGCCGCCCAACCAGACCAGCCAATGACCGGGGGCGGCCTCGAGGTACTCGCCGAAGGCGAGCTCGCGCAGCTGGCTCTCGAGCGCGAGCTGGGTCAGCGGATCCGGCCCTTGGGGGCAGAAGTCACAGCGAAAGATGACGCGGGTGGGCATCAAAAACCGCCGTCAGTGCCGGCCCCCGGCCGCATCGGAGATCTGCTCCAAGCGGCCGCCAGGGAGCTCCACCAGGCCCGCCAGCTGGTCCTTGATTCGACCGTGCAGATGCCACTCGTCGCCGTGCCCGGTGACCAGCTCGGACTGGGCCAACCGGGCCAGGGCGTGCGACACCGACGGCCGCTCAGCGCCGACCAGGCGACCGAGGAGCTGGTGCGTGAGCGGCAAGGGAAGGCGAATCCCCCCCGGCTCGACTCGGCCCCAGCGCGCCGCCAGATGCCAGAGAAGCAGGGCCAGGCGGATGTCGAGCCGTGGCTGGCAGGCAATCGCCCGCTGCACATTGAGGTTGCGCGTCCGACGCTCGGAGCGGCGCAGCAGCGCCTGGATCAGCTGCGGCCACGGCCGCACCCGCTCGGCAAAGGGCGCGTCGAGGACCGCGAAGCGCATCGGCACCAGCGCCCGCCACCCGACCACGCACGCCAGCAGCTCCTCCACCGCGCGGGCCGGGGGCTCGATCAGGTCACCGGGGCCGAGGAGCTCGGCCGCGATCCGGTCGCCGACCCGGACGTTGACTGCCAGGACACCCTCGAGGATAAGCAGTCCCGGACCGGGTGACAGGCTGGCGAGCCGCCGATCCAGTTCGATCTCCCCGGGGTCGGTCTCGAACGTGAACGCCGTCACGGCGGGACGGGCCACCAGGCGCATGCGGCCATCCAGCGCCTCGGCGAGATCGACGTCGAGATCGAGCAGATAGTGAAAGGAACTCGACCGCCGGGGCGGCTCGTGTGATGCCCACTGGGGGTGGACAGTGCGATGGAGGTCGCCCTTCAGGTTCCCTGTCCCAACCCTGCTCGTGTCAACCCCACGAGGTCTCTCCCAAGTCGTGAACCGCGTCGGCAATTTGAGTCTACGCGCTGACGCAAGTCAGGGTGACCGGTCCGTCACGTCGGAGACAGCGTGGTAATCGTGATTACCGTCACGCGGATTACGCAGCTTCTGTCCGTCGTTCCGGACGGTGATATACCGGCTCCCGGCAGGTGCGAGCGGTTGGTGTCAACAGCGTCGCGCCCGGCCCGAGAGGAGCAGGACGAGCCCATGTGTCTGGCCATTCCCGGACAGGTCGTAGAGATCGTCGACGAGGTCAATCAGATCGCCAAGGTCGACGTGGCCGGCGTGCGCCGCAACATCAACGTCAGCCTGCTGGCCGTGGACGGTGACGACGCTCAGCCCGGCGATTGGGTCCTGATCCACGTCGGCTTCGCCCTCTCCAAGGTCGATGAGGAGGAGGCGCACGCCACCCTGGCCTTGCTGCATGGGATGGGCGCCGAGTACGAGCAGGAACTCGAGGAGTTAAAGGCGAGCGTGATCGAGTGAAGGCCGAGATCGTGAGCTGTGACTCCGCGACGGGCCATTGCATCACCTGTGGCGACGAGGGCATCCCCATGTGGGTGCTGCGAGCCGGCGAGGACTTCGCCGAGTGTCACGATGAGGCGGGCGTGAGGCACGAGGTCGCCACCGACCTCGTGGCCGGCGTGGCGGCCGGCGAGACGGTACTCGTCCACGCCGGGGTGGCAATCGCGCGGGTGGCGGCGTGAAGTTCGTAGACGAGTTTCGCGACGCCGAGCTCGGCCGCGCCCTCTCCACCCAGATCCTCGCCGAGCTCGAGCCGGGGCGTCACTACAAGGTGATGGAGGTGTGCGGGGGTCACACCCACTCGATCTACAAGTACGGACTCGATGACCTGCTGCCCGAGCACGTCGAGCTCGTGCATGGGCCCGGCTGCCCGGTGTGCGTGATCCCGATGGGCCGGGTCGACGACGGGATCGCCGTTGCCCACCAGCCGGGCGTGATCTTCACTTGCTTCGGGGACATGCTGCGCGTTCCCGGTTCGGAATACACCCTGCTCCAGGCCAAGGCTCAGGGGGCTGACGTGCGCATGGTCTATTCGCCGCTCGATGCCCTGCGGATCGCGCGCGAGAACCCTGATCATGAGGTGGTGTTCTTCGCGATCGGCTTCGAGACCACCGCACCGTCCACTGCGCTCACGTTAAAACGCGCCAAGGCGGAGGGAATCTCCAACTTCTCCTGCGTCTGCAACCACGTCACGATCGTGCCCCCGCTGCGAGCTCTGCTCGAATCGCCCGATCTGCGCCTGGATGGGTTCATCGGGCCTGGCCACGTCTGCACCGTGGTCGGCGCGCGACCGCTTGAGTTCATTCCCGCCGACTATGGGCGCCCGGTGGTCATCTCGGGCTTCGAGCCGCTGGACATCCTGCAGTCGATCCTGATGATCCTGCGTCAGCTCCGGGTCGGCGAGTGCCGGGTCGAGAACCAGTACACCCGAGTCGTACCCCACGAGGGCAACCTGCGGGCACTGGAGGTCATGGCCGAGGTGTTCGAGCTGCGGCCTCACTTTGAGTGGCGGGGGCTCGGCTTCATCTCCCAGAGCGCCCTGCGTCTCTCCGACGCCTACCAGGACTTCGACGCCGAGCGCCGGTTCGAGCTGCCCGGGGTGCGCGTTGCCGACCCCAAGGCCTGCCAGTGCGGCGAGGTGCTCAAGGGCGTGATCAAGCCCTGGGAGTGCAAGGTGTTCGGAACCGCCTGCACACCCGAGCATGCGATCGGGACGTGCATGGTGTCACCCGAGGGCGCGTGCGCCGCGTATTACAACTTCGGTCGCTACGCCCGCGAGCGGGAGGCGGTGTGAAGCCATGAGCGCGGCTGAATCTCCTGGAAAAGTGGGGCCTGCGCGGGCGCAACCCGGGTCCCGCGAACAGCGCGTGTTGGAGATCATCGAGACCGCCCGGTCCAAGCGCGCCCGTTTCCGCGACGAGCAGATCACCCTCGCCCATGGTGCCGGCGGCAAGGCGACACAGACGCTGATCGAGGGACTGCTCGTGCCCGCCTTCACCGCCGGACGCCAAGGCGCGGCGCTGAGTGCCATGGGCGACGCCGGCTCGATCGCGCTCGGCGGCTCCCGGCTGGTCATGACCAGTGACAGCTTCGTGGTCAAGCCGCTGCGCTTTCCGGGCGGCTCGATCGGAGAGCTCGCCGTCAACGGGACTGTCAACGACCTCGCCATGGCCGGCGCCCGGGCGCTGGGCCTGACAGTCTCGATGATCCTCGAGGAGGGCTTGGCATCCGAAGTCCTGCGCGCCGAGGTCGAGGCGATCGCCGCCGCGGCGCAAGCGGCCGAGGTGGAGATCGTCGGCGGCGACACCAAGGTCGTCGAGCGAGGCGCTGCCGACGGGATGTATCTGTGCACGACCGGGGTGGGCGCCGTCGACGAGCGAGCCGCTCTGGCCACCGACGGGATCCGTCCGGGCGATCAGATCCTCGTTTCGGGTCCGATCGGGGAGCACGGGACCGCGATCATGCTCGCTCGAGACCAATTTGACCTCGACGCCGAGATCGATTCGGACACCTGCTCCCTGTGGCCGGCCGTCGACGCGCTGCTCGAGGCGACCGGCGACCGCCTGCACTGCCTGCGTGACGCCACCCGGGGCGGCGTCGCCTCGGTGCTCAACGAGCTCGCCCGCGCGTCCGGGGTGGCGATGGTGGTGCGCGAAGGCGACGTTCCGGTCTCACCGGTGGTCGCCGCTGCGGCGGAACTGCTCGGCATCGACCCCATGTACGTGGCCAACGAGGGCCGACTGGTGGCCTTCGTCGCTGCGCAGGCCGCAGACGCCGCGCTCGCCGCGCTGCAGAGTGTGGACGGTTGCGCCGGGGCGGCGGCGATCGGCGAGGTGCGAACCGAGCCGCCCGGAATGGTGATGGTGCACACGGCGTTCGGCGGACGCCGGGTGATGGACCAGCTGGTCGGGGATCCGCTGCCCCGAATCTGTTGACCAACGGACCTCAGGAGAGGACTCAAAGACATGGCGACGGCAACCGAGTTCGTACCCAACCAAGCGGCGACCGAGGCAGTCACCGCGCATGTCCTCTGGATAACCGTCGGTCAATCGTGCGAAGGCGACTCGGTGGCCATGACATCGGCCACCAACCCCAGTCTCGAGGACATCATCCAGGGGGTGATCCCGGGCATGCCCCGTGTTGTCATCCACAACCAGGTCATCGCCTTTGAGACCGGCGACGAGTACATCCAGGCCTGGTATGACGCCGAGCAGGGCAAGCTCGATCCGTTTGTGCTCGTGATCGAGGGCTCACTGGGCAACGAGCAGATCAGTGGTGAGGGCTACTGGACCGGCTTCGGGGTGGATCCCGCCACCGACCAGCCGATCACCGTCAACACGTGGATCGACCGCCTGGCGCCCAAGGCGGCCGCGGTCGTCGCCGTCGGAACCTGCGCCACCTACGGGGGTATCCCGGCGATGAAGAACAACCCCACGGGCGCGATGGGGGTGCCCGACTATCTGGGTTGGAAGTGGCGCTCAAAGGCCAATCTGCCCGTCGTCTGCATTCCCGGCTGCCCGGCCCAGCCCGACAACATGACCGAGGTTCTCATGTACCTCGTGTTCCATCTCGCTGGGATGGCTCCGGCCCCGGAGCTCGACGAGCAGCTGCGGCCCAAGTGGCTGTTCGGCCGCACCGTGCGCGAAGGCTGCAACCGGGCGGGCTTTGTCGAGGAGGGCAACTTTGCCACCGAATACGGCTCCGATCATCGTTGCTTGATCAAGCTCGGCTGCAAGGGGCCGGTGGTCAAGTGCAACGTCCCGGTCCGCGGCTGGGTGAACGGGATCGGCGGCTGCCCGAACGTGGGCGGCATCTGCATGGCGTGCACGATGCCCGGCTTCCCGGATAAGTACATGCCGTTCATGGAGCCGGACAAGTGGGGCAAGCGCGCGGCCGATCTCGAACGCTTCAGCTACGGGCCGATCCTCAAGTACTTCCGCGAGCGAAACGTCAAGAAGGTGTACGACGTCGAGCCCGAATGGCGGCGTCCCGGACCGGCGTTGACCAGCGGCTACCAGAAGCGTTGGTAGCCGGCCCGCCCCTACCGAGACCAGCTAAGGAGCTTTCAAGACATGGCAACAGAAACCCGCACCGAACAGAAGGTCGTCGTCAAGGAGATGTCCTGGGATCCGATCACCCGGATCGTGGGAAGCCTCGGCATCCACACCGAGATCGACTTCACCAACCAGCGCGTGAACAAGTGCTACAGCACCTCGATGGTGTTCCGGGGCTTCGACATCTTCATGAAGGGCATCGACCCCCGCGACGCGCACTTCATCACCAGCCGAATCTGCGGGATCTGCGGGGATAACCACTGCACCGCCTCGTGCCTGAACCAGAACATGGCCTACTCCGTCAAGCCGCCCCCGCTCGGCGATCTGGCCTACAACCTGGCCGAGTCCGCCGACTTCATGTTTGATCACGCGATCTTCAACGACTGCATGGCCAACGTGGACTTCTGCGAACAGATGGTCAAGGACACCAATCCGAGCCTGCTGGCCAAGGCAGAGAACACATCCTCCCCCCATGGAGACGTCCACGGCTACAAGACGATCGCCGACATCATGCGGGCCCTGAACCCATTCACGGGCAGCTTCTACCTGGAGACTCTCCAGGTGGCTCGCTACACGCGGGAGATGTACTGCCTGTTCGGAGGTCGCCATACCCACCCGTCGACGATCATGCCGGGCGGCGTCAGCGCGGACATCACCCACCAGACCCTGACCGACTACTACGTGCGGTTGATGCGCTACATGGACTACGTCAAGCGCACCGTGCCGATGCATGACGACCTGTACGACTTCTTCCTGACCGAGCTGCCGGGGTACGACATGGTCGGCTTCCGGGAGACCAACCTGGTCAACTGGGGCTGCTTCGACGACCCCGACTTCGTCGACTACGACTACCGCTCGATGACCGACTGGGGGCGCAAGCGTTACATCACCCCGGGCGTGGCCATCAACGGCGAGCTGATCTCAACTGATCTGGTCGAGATCAACCTGATGATTCGGATCCTGCTCGGGAGTTCGTACTTCGACGGCTGGGAGAACGAGCCAACTTTCGTGACCCAGGACCCGCTCGGCAACCCGGTGGACAAGAACCACCCCTGGAACAAGCAGACCCTGCCCAAGCCCCAGAAGCGCGACTGGGCCGACAAGTACAGCTGGGTGGTCTCGCCCCGGATCTACGACGCGCGCACCGACACCCACGTGTGCTGCGACACCGGCGGCGGTCCGTTCGCCCGTCAGTGGTGCACGGCCAAGGCCGGTCTGGTCGACTTCGGTTACCTGAAGGCGACCGGACACTCGATCCAGATGGTGCTCCCCAAGTCAGCCTCGATGCCCGAGATGGAGCTCGAGTGGAAGGTGCCCGAGAAGTCCAACGCGGTTGAGCGCGACCGCGCCCGCTCCTACCACCAGGCCTACTCGGCGCTCGTCGCCCTGCACTGCCTGGAGCGGGCTCTGAAGGAGGTTCGCGCCGGGCGGACCAAGAGCTGGAAGGAGTTCACGGTCCCCCAGGACGCCGTCAGCGTTGGCTTCCACGAGGCGGCCCGCGGGGTGCTCTCTCACCACATGGTCATCCGCGAGGGCAAGATCGCAAACTACCAGCCATATCCGCCGACGCCGTGGAACGCCAGCCCGCGCGACAGCTTCGGGACGCCCGGACCCTACGAGGATGCGGTTCAGAACACGCCCATCTTCGAGGAGAACGGCCCGGAGAACTTCAAGGGCATCGACATCATGCGCGCGGTGCGCAGCTTCGACCCGTGCCTCCCGTGCGGCGTGCACATGTACACCGGGGCGGGCCGCGTGCGCAAGGTGATCCACACGCCGACCGGCCTCAGCTAGGCCGGCGCGCGCAGGGAGGCGACGATGGCGACCGAGGTCCATCCAGGGGAGCTGCTGGATCGCATCCAGCAGCTCTCCACGCAGGTCGAGGAGCTCAAAGACGCGGGGGCTCGAGAGCTCGCCCAGGAGCTTGTCGCGACTGTGATCGCGATGTATGGCGATGGCCTGCAGCGGATCATGGCCACCATCCATGACGCGCGCGACGCGGGAGCCACGATCCTCGACCAGCTCGCCCAGGACGGCGCTGTGGCAAGTCTGCTCCTGATCCACGATCTCTACCCAATCCCCCTCGAGGAGCGGGTGATCGAGGCGCTTGACACCGTGCGGCCCTACATGGAGTCCCATGGTGGCAACGTGGAGCTGGTGGGGCTCGAGGATGGAGTTGCAACCCTGCGCCTGGAAGGGAGCTGCAACGGCTGTGCCGCGTCCCGGGCCACGCTCGAGCTGGCCATCAAACAGGCGCTGGACGAGCACGCCCCCGACCTCGCTGGGCTCGACGTCCAGGGGGTCACCGAAGCGCCCACCTCGCCGGGCCTGGGTGGCTTTGAGCTGCCCGTCGTCCATGCCGGGCCGGCCGGCCCCGAGCTGCCGATGGCCGGCGACGCGAGCGAGCCGGCTCCCATGGGTGACGGCGCGGCGGCGCGGTGGATGCCGGTGGGCGACAAGGCGCGTCCCCCCCGCGGCGGCCTGCGGGCTCTGCACATCGACGGCACCGCTCTCCTGCTCGCGGATGTCGACGGATCGCTGCTGGCTTACGCGAACGCCTGCGCGGCCTGTGGCGAGCCGCTCGAGTCGGCGGAGCTGACCGGCGGGATGCTGCGTTGTGGCGCCTGCCAGGTCGAGTTCGACCTCCCCCGGGCCGGGCGGGCGGCGGGCGGCGAGCCCCTTCAGCTGCGCCCGGTGCCGCTGCTCGAGGCCGGTGGCCTGCGGGTGGCAGTTTGAGCGGGGGACTCGACGCGATGGTCGCCGCGCGGCGCCGGGCCGAATCGGTGGCCCGGATGCGTTCGCTGGCTGCCGGCAGCCGGCTTGCCGGTTTGAATGACTCCGCCCCGCCCGGCACCGAGCGCTGTGACGTCTGCCGCGCCCCGATCCCCGACGACCACCGCCACATGCTGCACCTCGTCGACCGGCGGATCGTCTGTACCTGCGAACCGTGCTGGGCGCTTCACTCAGGCGACGCCGAGTACCGGCCCACGGGTATGCGCACGGTGTGGTTGGACGCATTCACCTGCCCGGACGAGACCTGGGCGTCGTTCGGGATCCCGATTGGACTGGCGTTCTTCATGCGCAGCACTGTCACCGACTCCGTGGTCGCCTTCTACCCGAGCCCGGCCGGCGCCACCGAGTCAGAGCTCAGCCTCGAGGCCTGGGACGCGCTGGTCGCCGACAACCCGGTCCTCGAGCAGCTCGAGGCTGACGCCGAGGCCCTGGTCGTCAACCGGATCTCCTCCCCCGCCCAGTACGCGCTGGTCCCGATTGACCAGTGCTACGCGCTCGTCGGCCTGATCAAGACACGCTGGGAGGGGATCTCGGGCGGCCGGGCGATCGAGGAGGCGGTACCACAGTTCTTCACCGCGCTGCGCGAGCGGGCGGTCAGTGCCGAGGAGACGATGCGGTGAGCGTGCATGTCGACTCCCCCACCGCTCGGTCCGTTTCGCCTGAGCCTGTATTCACGATCACCGGGGTCGCCCATCAGGCGTTCGCGGTCGCACCGACGCTCGTCTTCGCCGCCGTCGCCACCGATCCCAGCGAGGCCCAGATCCGGTCGATGGCGCTCAACGTCCAGGTCATGATCGACCCGGCCAAGCGCGGCTACGACGACGACACCCGCGCGCGCCTGGCCGAGCTGTTCGGCCCCCCCGCGAGCTGGACGCCCTCGACCTCCGGGCTGTCCTGGGCGCAGGTGACCACCGGCGTCCCCGGGTTCACCGGATCGACGACGTTTGCCATCCAGGTGCCCTGCACCTATGACCTCGAGGTCGCCGCGGCCAAGTACTTCTACGCGATCCCCGGCGGCGAGGTCCCGTTGAGCTTTCACTTCAGCGGCAACGTGTTCTTCGCCGGCCCGACCGGGGCGCTCCAGGTCGTGCCCGTGGCCTGGAGCAATACCGCCACGTTTCGGATGCCGATCAGCACCTGGCGGACGATGATCGCCGAGCACTATCCGGGTGGCGGCTGGATCCGCATCGACGACGAGACGCTCGCCGCGCTTCAGCGTCGACGCTCGGCGCGGGGACTCCCGAGCTTTGACGCCTGCGTGGCCGAGCTTCTGCGGGAGGCCGGTGAGTCCGATGGCTGACCGGCTGGATGAATTCACCGCCGTCCCTGACGGGCTCGAGGAGCTCGCGCCCAGCCCTGACGGGCGCGAGGAGCTCGCGGCCGCCCCTGACGGGCTCGAGGAACTCGTGTCGTCCCTGCTCTACGAGGGTTACGCGCTGTATCCCTATACGCCGGGGGCAACCAAGAACGCCACCCCGACACCCTTCGGCATCGTCTATCCACCCGTGTACGCCGCCGAGTGCGCCGGGGCCTTTGACCACGCCCGGCTCGAATGCCTGGCCGTGCCCGGCCCCGACGCGGAGCTGACCGCCACCCTGCATTACCTGAAACCCAGCGGCGACGGCCACCATGCCCAGGCCCAGCGGGTCGCGCTCGGCCCCGTGGCGCCCGGTCAGCGGGTCAGCGTCGAGTTTCCCGGCGGCCGCTTCACCCTGCGTTCGCAGCCCGCGGCCGACGTGCCGGGCGCCGAGGCTGGAGCGCTGCTCGTGCGCTCGTGCGTGCACAACACGCTGGCCGTCGGCCCCGGGCTGGATCGCGCGGCCGTGCTGGCCGCCGCGCTGATCTCGACCCACGTGGTGGTTCGAGTCTCGAGGGGGCGTTTTGTCTCCCCTCTGGTCGCGGGCCGGGAAAGCGTGAACATCTGGCCGGTCCTGGCCACGCCCGCCGACGACGCGATCCTGGGGGCGGCGATCCTCCTCCCCGATCATCCCCAGATCTCCACCGCCAGCCACGGCAATCTGTTCGACAACACCGAGATCGAGGAGGCGCTCGTCCTGCACGTCCACGCGCTGACCGACGCTGAGCGCGAGCAGGCCCAGGAGGATCCCGTCGTGCGCGCGATGCTTGATCGCACACTGGCCGTCAGCCCGCAGGAGATCATCGGCCTGCACAGCGGGCTGCGCCACCATGACGTCCGGGAGAGCCGCTGATGGCCGGAGGACCTCGCGGACCTAGCGGAACCGGCTTCTCCCCCGATGCCGCCAACGATGTGCCCGGCGAGGCCCAGATCACGGTTGACGGCGTGACGTTCGAGCGGGGTGGCAAGCTCGTCCTGCGTCCCGGGACTGATCGCGACGTCTATGACCGGATGCTCGACGGCCGTGAGGCGACGATCGAGCGGATCTACCTCGATTACGACGATCGCGTCTACCTCGGGGTGACCGTGGACGACGACCCGGGCCAGGAGCTCATGCGCGAGACCGGCCGTTACCTGTTCTTCTTTGTCAACGAGGTGGAGTTGCCATGAGTCAGACCGCCCAGCGGACCAAGCAGATCCTCGTGGCCGGCATCGGCAACGCCTGGCTACGCGACGACGGCTTCGGTGGCGAGGTGGCCAAGGTCTTGGCCGACCGCAAGCTCCCGGCCGGGGTGCACGTGGTCGACTTCGGCACCGGCGGCCTGGACCTCGCCTACGAGGTGATGCGGGGCTACGACGCCCTGATCCTGATCGACGTCAGCCGTCAGGGCGGCCCAGCCGGGACGTTGTACGTGATGGAGGCCGATCAGGACGAGATCGACGGCCAGATCGAAGATGGCCAGATGCTCGATCCCCACGGCATGGATCCGCAGACCGTGCTGCGCTTCGTCAAGTACGTGGGCGGGTGGCCGGGCCGGGTGTTCGTGGTCGCGTGCGAGCCCGAAGTGGTCGAGGACTTCGGCTTCGGCCTCAGCGACCCCGTGGGGGCCGCGCTGTCGCGGGCGGCGGACGTCGTTCTGGAAACGGTGGCCGAGCTCCAGACGGGAGAGGACCCGCCCCCACCCGCCCATGCATGAGCTATCGGTCGCCACCGCCGTCCTCGGGACTGCCCTCAAGCACGCCGACGGGCGCCGGGTGACGGTGGTCAGCGTCCGCGTCGGCCGCCTGCGCCAAGTCGTGCCCGACTCACTGCGCTTTTACTTCGAGATCGTCGCCCGCGACAGCGATTGCGAGCAGGCGACCCTGGAGCTGGTCGAGATCCCGGCGCGTCTGCGCTGCCGGGCCTGCCAGCGGGAGTGGTCCCCGGAATTGCCCGCTTTTCGCTGCCCAGACTGTGGCTCCACCGACGTCAGCGTGGACGCCGGCCAAGAGCTCGAAGTTGACTACATAGAAGTCGAGGACAAGGAGCTCGCATGCACCGCACCAAGGTGAGGATCGTCGAGGACGCGCTGGACGCCAACAACACGATCGCCCGGGCCAACCGCGACGATTTCGACCGCCACGACGTGAC
>JBAVWI010000084.1:0-2737 GCA_049697735.1 Solirubrobacteraceae bacterium | reverse complement strand
GTTCTTGACCGAGCGCCCTCGCCAGGGGGTGTCCTCGCCGCCCTGGCCGCCCTCTCGGTGGCGGTGGGTGCGTGCTTTGCGCCGCTCGGGGGGCGCTCGTTTGCCGAGTGGGCCCCAGTGGCGTGCAGCTTCGCGGCGCGACGGCTGCGCGGCCGTGCACGTTTTCGCTCGCCGGCGCCCACGGCAGGAACCCTCACCCGAGGGCTGCGCCGAGGCGGGGCGCCCGGACTGATCGCGCCTGAGCTGAGCGCACCGCGGGAATTGGCGGGGGTGCGGATCATCGCCGCCGAGTACCGCCAACGCACGATCGGCGCGCTGTCCGAGCAGGCCGGTCGCCGTCTGACCGCCGTTCTCGCCTGCCGGGTACTTGCCTTCGCACTCCTTGACGCCGATGCGCAGGAGCGGCGGCTGGCCCGCTGGGGCCAGGTCCTGTCCGGTCTGGGTGGATCGGCCGTGCGACGGATCCAATGGATCGAGCGGACCGCCCCGGCACCCGGGGACGAGCTCGCGCGCTGGGTCCATGACGAGCGCGACCCGGCCGTGCCCCTCCGAGGCACGCCGATGATCGATTCCTATCTGGAGCTGATCGGCAGCACCACCCAGGCGACTCAGGCCCACGAGATCCTCATCGCCGTGCAGGTCGACAGCCGTCGCGCCCGCGAGCGGGGTGACTCCCCGCTCGCCCAGAGGCTGGTCGAGGCGGCCGAGCGGGTGGCCAAGGGACTGCAGGCCGCCGAGGTCACGGTGCTGGGCGCCCTGGGCCCGGCGCAGCTCGCCCGCACCCTTCGCACCGCCTTTGATCCCTATGCCGGGGCTGAGCTGGCCGCCCTGGAGGCCACCGATCCCAAACGCGACGGGCTCGCCGAACAGGGCGCGTGGCCGCTCGGCGCCCGCGAGGCGTGGGATCACTACCGCAGCGACGGCGCCGTGCATGCGACCTACTGGATCGGCGCCTGGCCACGGGTGGAGGTCTCACCGCTGTTCATGGACGCGCTACTGGGCACCTCCAACGCCGTCCGTTCGGTGGCTGTCACCTTCGAGCCGCTGGCTGCCCAGCGCTCGACGCGGGAGATCGAGGCGGCGGTGACCCGCGATCGGGCCGACCACGAGCTTCGCGCGCGCTTCGGTCAGGCCGAGACGGCGCGCCAGCGCCAGGCCCGCGAGGCCACCGCTCGGCGCGAGGCTGAGCTCGCCGCCGGGCACGGTGAGGTCCGGCTCAGCGGCTTCGTGACCGTCTCGGGCCGGGATCCCGACGATCTGCGGCGCTCGTGCAGCGAGGTGCTCGACCTCGCCGCCCGCGCCCACCTCGAGCTGCACCGCCTCTACGGCCAGCAGGCCGATGCCTTCACCTTCACCCTCCCGCTCGGGCGAGGTTTGCGATGAGCCTGCGGGCCAGCCAGCGCCCCGGGCACCGCTGCACCACCCGGCATGCCCAGGCCATCTACCCGTTCGTGACCCCCGGCGGGCTGAGCGGGCGCGGGGTGTTCGTGGGCCGCGACTCGAGCGGCGGCGCCTTCTGCTTTGACCCCTGGCTGCTCTACGGACAAGGCATTCTCGATGACCCCAACGTGATCGTGCTCGGCAAGCTCGGCCAGGGCAAGAGCGCCCTTGTCAAGACGCTGCTGTGGAGAATGCTCTTGTTCGGGCGCCGAGCCTTCGTGCTCGACGTCAAGCGCGAGTACGGGCCGCTCTGCGCTGCCGCCGGCGTGCGCCCGATATCGCTCGTCCCCGGCGGTGGCGTGCGCCTCAATCCGCTCGCCTCGCGCCCCGAGGAACACGCCCAGCTCGGGCTGCTGCGGGCGGTGACGGTGACCGCGCTCGGCGGCCCGCTCTCCCAGCTCGAGGCCGGAGCCCTGCGCGAGGCGCTGCGAACGGTCCGGGCGCGGGGCGCCGGCGAGCCGACCCTGCCCGCGATCGCCACCGTCCTGTTCGGGCCTTCGGCCGAGATGGCACAGCGCTTGCAGACCAGTCCCGAACGGCTGGCCGCTGACGCCCGCCGGGCCGCGCTCGCCCTCCAGGACCTCTGCGAGGGTCCCCTCCGGGGCATGTTCGACGGCCCTACCACCCCCGGTCTCGATCTCGACGCCAGGCTGCTGGTGCTCGACCTGCACGCCGTCCGCGACTCGCCCGCGGTGGGGATCCTGATGGCCTGTGCCACGGCCTGGATCAGCGCTCTGCTGGCCCGGACAGCTGAGTCGCCGGGACGAGATCGGCTCATCAACGTGGCCGACGAGTCCTGGAAGATCGTGCAGCACACGGGGCTGGGCGAGTGGTTTCAGTCCAACTTCAAGCTTGCGCGCCAGTTCGGGGTCATGAACCTGGTCGTGCTGCACAAGCTCGCTGATCTGCACGCCGCGGGCGATGCCGGCTCCCGGGCTGCCCGGATCGCCGAAGGCCTGGTGGCCGACGCGTCGACGCGGGTCGTCTACCACCAGGACGAGAGCCAGGTACCCCTCACGCGCTCACTGCTCGGACTCTCGCGCAGCGAGGGCGAGCTGATCTCGATGCTGTCCGCCGGCCAGGCACTGTGGCGCGTCGGCTCGCGCTCGTTCGTGGTCCAGCACTACCGCTCGACCGTCGAGGCGTCTCTCACCGACACCGACACCGGCATGCAGGCCTCCCTCACGGCCGGACGCCGACACCGATGAAGCCAAGCGGCCCGCGCAGCGCCCCCTCGGATGCGGCCCTCCTGGCCGCGCTGGCCGCCGTGACCGGCCTGGCGGTGACGGTGTGGGCG
>JBAVWI010000083.1:0-22647 GCA_049697735.1 Solirubrobacteraceae bacterium | reverse complement strand
GGGTCGGGTTGGTCCTGAGCCGTCGCTCGGATGCCGCGCAGCAGCCGGGCGTGGCGATGGGCCAGCAGCCGGTCGAGCTGGCCCGCGGGATCGGGCGCAGCGAAGTCGATCCAGCCGACCACTCCGGCGATCAGGGACTCGGCACCCGCGACATCGAGCAGCTGCTCGGTCTCGGCGAGATCGGGTGCGGCCTGGACCACGACGGTCTGCACGACGCCGTGGGGGATGACGGTCGAGGCGAGCTCAGCGGGCCCGAAGCGACGCCGGATCGGCGCATGATCGGGGGTGTTGAGGAATGCGTAGGACCGCCGGCCCGGGTCCCATAGGTGGTGGTGGGCGTCGACGATCGCGGCGGCGCGGCTCGGGGTCACGGGCGCGGCACCGGTAGCTCGGCGCCCAACAGCCGCTCGGCCTTGAGCTCGTCCCAGGCGTCCGGCGGGATGGCGGTGGTGAAGGCGCGCGCGTTCTCGTCGACCTCCTGCACCGAGCGGGCCCCCACCAACACCGAGATCACGGCCGGATGACCGAGTGCGAACTGCAGCGCGGCGGCCGTGAGGGGCACCCCGTGGCGCGCGCATACCGCCTGCATGCGGGTCGCGCGCCTGACCAGGCCCGGCGGGGCGGGCCGGTAGTTGTACAGCGCTCCCGGCTCTGGGCCGGCCAGCACCCCGCCGTGGAAGGGGGCGGCGGCGATGACCCCCACGCCGCGCTCGAGGCAGGCCGGCAGCAGCTCGTCCAGGGCGCTCTGCTCGAGCAGGGTGTAGCGGCCAGCCACCAGCACGAGATCCAGGTCGAGCCGGCACACCAAGCGCGTGAGCATCTCGGCCTGGTTCATCCCCACGCCGATCGCGCCGACCACCCCCGCAGCGCGCAGCTCCGCCAGCGCCGGATAGGCCGTGGCGTAGACGTCGGGCTCGAACGCGTCGGGGTCGTGGAGATACAGGATGTCGATGCGGTCGACCCCGAGACGCTCGAGGCTCTCCTGCATTGAGCGCAGGATCCCGTCACGCGAGAAGTCCCAGACGCGCTTGAGTGGCGCGCTGGTCGCGAAACCCTCCGGGGACACCGTCTCGCCCGGGCCCAGCGGCTCCAGCCGCCGACCAACCTTGGTCGAGAGCACGTATGAGTCCCGCGGCCGGCCGCGAAGGGCCCGACCGAGGCGGCGCTCGGACAGGCCGAGGCCGTAATGGGGCGCGGTGTCGAGATAGCGCAGCCCGACCTCGAGCGCCCGACTCACAGTCGACTGCGCCTGCTCCTCGGAGACAGCCTCGTAGAGGCCGCCGATCGCCGCTCCACCAAAGGCCAGCGGCGAGACGACCACGGAGGAGCGCCGAAGCCGGCGACCGGCGCCGATCAGTGCCTGCGCCTCGGTCTGCCCGGGCTCACCTGTCGGACTCACGCTGCAGATCCCACAGGTCGCTCAGCGGGGCAGCCGCACGCCCGCCATCCCACCGTCGACCTCGACGGCGGTGCCGGTAGTGGCTGCGGCCCGGGGGCTGGCCAGGCTGGCGATCGCGTAGGCGACCTCCTCGGCACTGACCAGCCGGCCGAGCGGCTGACGCGCCTCGAGCGCGGCGCGCTCCTGTATCGGGTCGGGAGCGGACTCGAGCAGGCGCTGCACCCAGGGGGTGTCGGCGGTGCCCGGGTTGACGCAGTTGACGCGGATGCCCTCGAGCACGTGGTCGGCGGCCATCGCCCGAGTGAGGGCGAGCACGGCGCCCTTGCTCGCTGAGTACAGCGCTCGCTGGGGCAGGCCCGCGGTGGCGGCGATCGAGCACGTGTTGACGATCGCGGCGTGCGGGGAGCGGCGCAGGTGGGGGAGCGCAGCGCGGGTCATCCGCACGATGCCCAGCAGGTTTACGTCGAGCACCCGGTGCCATTCCTCCAGGGAGTTGTCCTCGACCGTGCCCTGCGCGCCGATCCCAGCGTTATTGATGAGAATGTCGAGCCGTCCGAAGCGTTCGGCGACCCCGCTGACTGCCGCTGAGGCCGAGCTCGAGTCACGGACGTCGCCGGTCAGGGCCAGGATCGGTGGGGCGATGCCGGCGGGTTCGAGGTCGAGCGCCGCAACCTCGGCGCCGTTCTCGGCCAGGAGGGTCGAGGTGGCCAGGCCAATGCCCGAGCCGCCCCCGGTGACCAGGGCCACGAGACCTTGAAACTCGCTCGCCATCAGCCCCTGCCCTGGGGTCCGCGGCTTGCCCACGGGGACGCGACCCCGTCGCCGGCGTACTCGTACTCGGCGAGTGAGGCGTCGGTCAGCTGCGCCCCTAGCCCGGGTGTGTCGGGGGCGAGGTAGCGCCCGCCGATGACGCGCACTGGCTCGACGAAGTGCTCATGGAGGTGATCCACGTATTCGATCGCGCGCCCGTCAAGCGTGCCGCTGACGGCGACGAAGTCGAACATCGCCAGGTGCTGAACCATCTCACACAGCCCCAGGCCGCCGGCATGGGGGCAGACCGGAACGCCGTACTTCGCGGCCAGCACGAGGATTGCCACGTTCTCATTGATCCCTGCGACCCGGCAGGCGTCGAGGTTGATCACGTCCACGCCACCAGCCTGCAGCAGCTGCTTGAACATCTGCTGGTTGTGGGTGTGCTCGCCGGTGGCCACCTTGACGGGGGCGACCGCCTGGCGGATCTTGGCGTGGCCGAGCACATCATCCGGAGCGGTCGGCTCCTCGATCCAGAACGGATCGAACTCCGCCAGCCCCTGCACCCAGGCGATCGCCTCGCCGACTCCCCACACCTGGTTGGCGTCGATCGCGATCCGGACCTCGGGGCCGACGGCAGCGCGGGCGATCGCCAGCCGGCGCCGATCGTCGGCGAGATCCCCGCCGACCTTGAGCTTGATCTGTCCGAAACCGTCTGCGACTGCGGCACGCGCCAGTTCGGCAAGTGAGCCATCGTCATAGCCGAGCCATCCCGGCGTGGTCGTGTAGGCCGGGTAGCCCTCCCGGCGCAGCTGTTCCTCACGTTGCTCTCGTCCGGCGGCGGCGCGGGACAGGATCACCAGGGCGTCGTCCGCAGTCAGGGCATCGGCGATGTAGCGAAAGTCGATCAGCGCGACGAGCTCGGCGGGAGCCAGGTCGGCGAGCAGCTTCCACACCGGCTTGCCAACGCGCATGCCGTACAGGTCCCAAACCGCGTTGATCACCCCGCCGATGGCCATGTGGACGACGCCCTTCTCGGGCCCGAGCCAGCGCAGCGGGCTGTGTCCGGTGAGGCGGCGCCCGAACGCCCCCAGGTCGGCCAGCACATCCTCGATCGGCAGGCCGCGCACGAGCGGCTCGAGCGCCCTGACCGCCGCAACCTGGATTTCGGTTCCCTCCCCGAGCGTGAACACGAGGCTGTGACCCTCCTGGCCGCCGCTGGTGTGGATGACCACGTAAGCCGCCGAGTAGTCCGGATCGGGGTTCATGGCGTCGGACCCGGTCAGCGTCCGCGAGGTCGGAAAGCGGACGTCCCTGACTTCGAGCCCAGTGATCACCTCGGTCACCCTTACCTCCTCACTGATTCCCCGTCCTGGCCCTGGAGCTCTCCCTGACCCGCAGCGAAGGCGTCAGCGTCACCGTCCGGGCGGCCCCGGCGTAGCCCTCGATCCGGCTCCGCAGCAGCCGCCCGGTCTCCACCCCCAGGTCGTAGGTGGGCTGGGCGACGGTGGTCAGAGCCGGGCGCAGCAGGGTCGCCCATGACATCTCGTCAAAGCCGACCACCGCTATCTGGTCGGGGATCGAAAGCCCCGCGTCGGCGATCGCGTGCAGCGCGCCGATCGTCATCAGGTTGTTGGCCACGAACACGGCGTCGGGAGCCGGTTTCACCGCGAGCAGCTCCTGCATCGCCAGGCGGCCCCCGGTCTCCCGGAAGTTGGCAATCCGCACCAGCGACTCGTCGAGCGCCCGTCCGGCGGTCGAGAGCGCCGCTCGATAGCCCGCGTAGCGCGCCGACCCGGTGGTCTTGTCCAGCGGACCGGTGATGCAGGCGATCCGCTGGTAGCCGCCGCCGATCAGGTGCTCGACCGCCCGCTGGGCTCCGCCGGCGTTGTCGATCACCACGCTGTCGGCACCTTGGGAGCGGATTGTCCGGTCGGCGAGGACGGCGGGGATGCCGAACTCCGACAGGGCTGTCAGGTCGGTGGCGGTCGTGGTCGGAGTCAGGATCACACCCCCGACGCTCTCGGCCACAGCCAGCTCCAGATACGACGCCTCCTTGACGGGATCCTCCTCGGCGTTGCAGAGGATGAGCGAGTAGCCGGCGGCGTAGGCGACGTCCTCGACCCCCCGGACCATCTCGGTGAAGAACGGGTTGCGGATGTCTGAGACCAGCAGCGCCCAAACCTGGCTCCGGCGCGTACGCAGGCTGCGAGCCACGCGGCTGGGGCGGTAGCCGAGCTGTTTGGCGGCCCTGCGCACAGCCGCGGCGAGACTCGGGTCGACCCGCGGATGGTTGTTCAGTACCCGCGATACGGTCGCCGTCGAAACCCCGGCGCTTCTGGCGACGTCTGTGATGGTGGGCGTGGACATTGCGTTGACGAGTCAAAACTACACGTGTTAGGCTGGAAAACGATTACTTGAGACTGACCAGCTCCGGGACCATCTGAGCAGAATACTCAGACAACACGGGCGATCAGGTCGCAAATGGTGAGGGAACGTTTGCTCCAGAACTCAGTCATCGTCGTAATCGAGGCCTGCGGCGCCGACGGCCGGCAGTCCCTGCTGCCCGATCCGGAGTCAGCGCGATGAGCAGCGCGGGGATCGCCCCGCAGACCATCCCGGCCGTCGAGATGCGGGGGGTCAAGCGTCACTTCCCTGGCGTCCAGGCGCTCAAGGGCGTCGACTTTAAGGTCCACGAGGGCGAGATCCATGCGCTCCTGGGCGAGAACGGGGCCGGCAAGTCGACGTTGATGCGTATTCTCGCCGGGGCCGAGCGAATGGACAGCGGCCAGATCCTGCTCGGCGGTCACGAGGTCCGGATCGCCGGGCCCACGGATGCGCTCTCTCGCGGCGTCTCCACCGTCTACCAGGAGACCAGTCTCGCCGGTCATCTGAGCGTGGCCGAGAACCTCTACATCGGGCGGCTCCCGCAGACGCGCGGTCGGCTTGTCGACTGGCGCCGGTTGCATCGCGATGCCGCTGCGCTGTTGGAGCGCCTGCAGATCAAGCTCCCGCTGCGGACTGCGGTGAGCCGCCTGACCATCGCTCAGCAGCAGATGACCGAGATCGCCAAGGCGCTCTCGCAGGACGTCAAGGTCCTGGTGCTCGATGAGCCGACCTCGGCTCTGGCCGAGAGCGAGGCCGAGGAGCTCTTTCGCGTGCTGCGTGACCTGCGCGCCCACGGCGTGGCGATCGTCTACATCTCTCACGCGATCGAAGAGATCCTCGCCCTGTGCGATCGCGTCGCGGTCATGCGCGACGGCGAGCTGGTGGGCGAGCGTGAGGTCGCGCAGACGACGGCCGACGAGCTGGTGCGGATGATGGTCGGACGCGATCTCGTCGAGATGTTTCCCAAGCTCAGGGCATCGGTCGGTGACGAGCTGCTGCGCGTGGAGGCGCTTCGCGTACGTGGCAAGGACACCGAGGTCAGCTTCTCAGTCTGCGCCGGGGAAGTGGTGGGGTTCGTCGGTCTCCTGGGCGCCGGGCGGACAACGCTGATGCGGGCCTTGATCGGAGCGGTGCCGGTGGAGTCGGGCCGCATCCTGCGGCGCGGCGAGCCGATCAAGATCCGCGATCCCCAGGCGGCGGTTCGTAACTCCATCGGGTATCTGTCCGACGACCGCCGGCGCAGTGGGTTGGCCGGCGTGCTGGGGGTGAGCAGCAACCTGACCCTGGCCTCGCTGCCGCAGTTCTCGCGCTTCGGGGTGCTCAAGAAGGCCGAGGAGCGTCGTGCCGCCACGGCGATGGTGCAGACGTTGCGGATCATGACCCCTTCCCTGCAGCGCCCGGTCTCGGTGCTGAGCGGTGGAAACCAGCAGAAGACTGTGATCGGCAAGTGGTTGACGGCGGGAGTCGAGGTTCTGCTCCTTGACGAGCCGACGCGGGGCATCGACGTCGGGGCGAAGGTCGAGATCTACAACCTGATCAACAAGCTCGCCGAGTCGGGCAAGGCGATCGTGCTCGTCTCGTCATATCTGCCCGAGGCACTGGGCATGAGCGATCGCGTGCTCGTCATGCGCCGCGGGGCGATCGTGGCCGAGTTCAAGCACGGCGAGGCGACGCAGGAGGACATCATGTTCGCAGCCACCGGCCACGCTCGGGCCGCCGCGAGTGCCCCGCCGCGGGCAGGCGACGCTGGCGCTGTCCGGCCGTCCGCCGACACCGACACCGACACCGACACCGACAAGGATGACAAGTGAGCGATCTACCCGAGGCCGTCCGACCGCCCGATTCTCCCCTCGCGGATCTCGACCCGTCCGAGCTGGGCACCGAGGGCGATCGCGACACGCGCGCGTGGGTGCGCGGGGCGCTCGAGCAGCTCGGGCCGTTCCTGTTCGTGCTCGTGCTCGGGGCCTTTCTCACGATCGTCTCGCCGTACTTTCTGACCAGCACCAACATCTCGGCGATCTTTGTCCAGATGTCGGTGATCGCGGTTATCACCGTCGGCGAGACGATGGTGATCATCACCGCCGGGATCGATCTCTCGGTCAGCACCGTGGTGGCGTTGTCGGGGGTGATTTCGAGCATGCTGGTCACCAACGACGGGATGGGCGTGGTGCCGGGAATGATCGTCGGCGTGCTGGTGGGCGGGGGGGTGGGTCTGGTCAACGGGCTGCTCATCACCGCCGTGCGCCTGCCGCCGTTCATCGCCACCCTGGGCACGCTGAGCGCAGTCGGCGGGGTGGCGCTGTTGGTGACCAATGGCCAGCCGATCGCCGCTCCGACCTCGTTCGACGTCCTCGGCGACGGTCACATCGGACCGATTCCGGTTCCGATCGTGCTGATGGTTGTCGTGGCCGCGGTTGGGTGGTTCGTGCTCTCGCGCACCACCCTGGGCCGCAGCGCGTATGCGATCGGGAGCAACTACGAGACCGCGCGGCTGTCGGGGATCCGCGTCAATCGCGTGCTCACCTCCGTGTATGTCATCCAGGGGCTGCTGGCCGGCCTGGGTGGCGTGATCGTCGCCAGCCGGGTCGTGACCGGCGATCCGTCGGCGGGCACGAACTACAACCTCGACGCAATCGCCGCCGCGGTGATCGGCGGCGCAAGTCTATTCGGCGGTGAGGGCACGGTGATCGGGGGGCTGATCGGCGCGCTCCTGATGGAGCTGATCTCCAACGGCAGCGACCTTTTGAACATCTCAAATTTCTGGCAGGACGTGATCTTGGGCGTCGTGATCATCGCCGCTGTCGCCTATGACCAGTTCCGTCGCCGGAGGCTTCCGAGCTCTCACTAGAGCCGGCGACAAGGAGCCGAGACCAATGCTCTCGAGTGCGAGAACCAGCAAACGCAATACCGACGACGAGGAGGAAGAACGTGAGACGATCGAGGAGTAAGGATCTCGCTGGCAGGCGCGCAGGCCGAGGCGCACGCGTCAAGCGAGGGATGCTGGTGGTCGCCCTGCTCGCCGTGACCGCGACGGTCGCGGCCTGTGGTTCCTCGAGCTCGAGCCCCGCGGGTGGGGGAAGCTCCAAATCGACGGTCAAGGGCGCCAAGTACACGATCGCCGTCGTGCCGAAATCGGTCGGCCTGTTCTACTGGGGCACGGTTCACGCCGGGGCCGAGGCGGCCGCGCAGCAGTACCACGTCAACATCGTCTGGAAGGGCACCTCGACGGAGACCGACGTAGCCGGTCAGGTCAACATCCTTCAGGACTTCATCACCAAGCACATCAGCGGGATCGCCTTCGCTGCCACTGACGCCCACGGCCTTGTCCAGACCGCCCAGTCGGCCAAGAAGGCCGGGATCCCAGTGGTCAACATCGACTCGGGCATCACCCCCCAGACCCCGCCCCTGGTAGCGACCGACAACATCACGGCGGCCGGCAAGGCCGCTGACATCCTGAACAAGCTGGTCGGTGGCAGTGGTCAGGTCGCGTTGCTGCCCTTCGTCCCTTCGGCGGCGACCTCGATCCAGCGCCAGCAGGGCTTTGAGCAGGAGCTCAAGAAGTACCCGGGCCTGAAGCTGGTGGCCGTGCGCTACGACCAGAGTGACATCAGCACGGCGCTGGCCGACACCGAGAACATCCTCACCTCGCACCCCAACCTCAAGGGCATCTTCGCCGCCAACGAGCCCGGGGTGATCGGTGCGGCGCATGCACTGATCGAGCGCGGGCTGGTCGGGAAGGTCAAGCTGATCGGCTTTGACAACGCCCCTGACGAGGTCAGCGCGCTCAGCCAGAATCAGGTCCAAGCCCTGATCGTGCAGAACCCCTTCCAGATCGGTTACCAGGGGGTCGCGGAGGTCGCGAGCCTGCTCCAGCACCACACGGTTGCGCCATCGGTGGATACTGGGTCGATCGTCGTCACCAAGGCGAACATGAACCAGCCCGCGGTGCACAAGCTGCTCGTGCCGCCGACGGCCAAATGACGGGGCCGCCTATGCCTATCGCCCGAGTTCAGCGAGCCCAACCGTAATATCAACGAGGTGAGCGGCATTCGCGTCCTGGTCACAGGCGCCACCAGCGGCCTGGGCGCGGCGATGGCCGCCGCGCTGGTCGAGGCGGGCGCCCGAGTCGTTGTCACCAGCCGCGACAGGGCCCGGGCTCAGGCGACCGCAACCGAGCTCGGCTCCTCGGCGATCCCGTGCCAGCTCGACGTGCGTGACGAGGGCTCGGTTGCCGCGTGTATTGATCAGGCCCGCGACGCGTGGGGAGGCATCGACATGCTCGTCAACAACGCGGGAATCGGCATGCGGACTGTCAATCCCCAGTTCATGTCGCGGCCGCAGCCGTTCTGGGAGGTTGCGCCGGCCGGATTCCGGGACGTCGTGGAGACCAAGCTCGTCGGCTGTTTTCTCATGGCCCGTGAGGTGGTGCCGCTGATGCTGCGGGAGGGCGGCGGCCGGGTGGTCAACATCTCGATGAACGAGCAGACGATGGTCCGCCGTGGCTTCGTGCCGTACGGGCCGTCGGGCGCCGGGGTCGAGGCGTTGTCGCGGGTGATGGCCGCGGATCTGGCCGGCAGCTCGGTGACCGTCAACCTCCTGCTTCCCGGCGGGGCCACCCGGACCGGGATGCTCCCCGATGAGATCCCCGCCGACGTTCGGGCCGGACTGCTGGACCCAGCCGTGATGGGCCCGCCGATCGTTTGGCTGGCCTCCGATCAGGCCGCCGGCGTTCATGATCGGCGCATCGTGGCGACCGACTTCGACCCGGCATCGGTGCTGGGCCGGACGCCGTAAGGCTCCGGTTAGCTGGCCGCCTGCGATTGGCGACGAATCGCGAACAGCGGGGCCCCGCACTCGGGACAGAAGCCCTCCCAGCCGGGCCGCCCGTTGGGAAGGGTGATCTCCCTCGCGTCGGCGATGGTGACCTTCTCGCCGCACACGCACCGACCCTGGGGCCCGGGCGTAGCTGCCTCTGGAGTTGGCTCGGACATGCTCAGAGCATATTCGCGCTCCGCGCCGCTCTGGTGTGAAGGCGCACCTGGCATGCCGTTGCCATACTCCCGGCCCAGTGCTTCTCGGGCTGCGGCGATTCTCCGTTCTGATCGGCGTGCTCGCAGCCGTTGTCGCCGTCGCGGCGCTTCCTAGCGCTGCCGCGCGCGCCTATGGGATCCGGGTCTCGGTGACGACGATGCCCGCCACGCGTCCCCTTCCGGCCGACTTTCTCGGGCTGGCGCTGGAGTACAACACGATCCCCCGGTGGGTCGGCAACGGCTCCGAGCCGGTGGACCCAGTCCTCGTGCAGCTGATCCGCAACCTGGCTCCGACGGGGCGGCCGAGCATCCGCATCGGTGGTCAGAGCACCGAGCGCACGTGGTGGCCAGTCCCGGGGGTGGCCAGGCCGCTCGGGGTCACCTACAACCTGACGCCCTCGTGGGCGGGTTCGGCGCAGGCGCTGGCCAAGATGATCGACGCCCAGCTGCTGCTTGGGATCAACCTCGAGGCCGATCGCACCCGGATCTCGCAGGCGGAGGCCGATCAGCTCCAGGCCGTGGGCAGCAACTACATCGGCGCGCTGGTCATCGGCAACGAGCCCGACCTGTATCCGACGATGCCGTGGTACAAGCTCATCAACGGCAAGCCCGCGCCCTGGTATGACCAGGCCGGAACACCCGTTTTCTCCCGCGGCCCCGGCTACGGAGTGACCCGGTTCGTCAACGAGTTCTTGCGCACCCTGAGGGTGATGCCCCAGTTGCCGATCGCCGGCCCGGATGCGAGCACGGGGTGGCTTGACACGTTCAGCCACTTCCTGTCCCCCGGCTCGCGGGTCCGCATGTTGACCTCGCACGCCTACGGCCTGAACCAGTGCGTCCCGGACCCGACCTCGCCCCTGTACCCGTCGGTCCCCAACCTGCTCAGACTGTCGGCCTCGCGGAACCTGTTGCTCGGGACGTCACCCGCCGTGGCCAGGGCGCATCGGAGCGGCGCAACCTTTCGCATCGATGAGATGGGCTCGATCACCTGCAACGGACGTCAAGGCGTGAGCGACACGATGGCGTCCGCCCTGTGGCTGCTCGACGCCCTGTTCGCCGTTGCTCGCCAGGGCGTCGACGGCGTCAACCTCCACACGTACCCCAACTCCGCCAACGGTCTGTTTGACCTCCAGCGCACTAACGGCGCGTGGAATGCCTCCGTGCACCCGCTCTACTACGGCGCGCTCATGTTCGCCCAGGCCGCGCCTGCCGGCTCTCGCATGGTGCGGGTCGCGGCTCCTACACAGAACGGGCTCCGGGCGTGGGCGACCCTGGGCCCCGACCAGCGCGTGCGGGTCGTGGTGATCAACGCCGGCCTGAACGGCGGCATCCGGGCGCAGGTGCGTGCCCCCGCCCTATACCGATCCAATCCCGGCGGCCTCGAGCGCCTTCAGGCCTCGAGCGCCTATGCCAGTCACGGCGTGACCCTCGGCGGCCAGCAGTTCGGCACCACGACGACGGGCGCGCTGCCCCCTCCGGTGCCTCAGATCGTTAAACCACACCGAGGCATCTACGCGGTCACGCTACCTCCGGGAAGCGCCGCCCTGTTGACGCTGACTCGCCCCTAGTGGTCGCGACGGCGCGGGCGCTGGTGGTCGCGCTGGAGGCAGACTTCCGGGACTGACGCGCGGCGATCAGACTTCCTCCAGCCGGTCCGCGATCACGCGGGCGATGCTGAGCGCCGCCGTGGCCGCCGGAGAGGGAGCGTTGCGGACGTGGACTGAGTTGCCGAGGGCCGAGAAGACAAAGTCATCGACCAGGGCCCCGCTTCGCGCGACGGCCTGCGCACGCACGCCTGAGAGCCTCGCCTCGAGCACATCGGCGAGCGACAACCTGGGGACGTAGCGCGCGGCATCGGCGGTGATCCGCCGCGGGGCCAGCGCATGGCTGATCTCACGCAGGCCCGGCCTCCACCACTGGCGAATCATCCGCCAGAAGCCCGGCCAGCCCAGCGTTGACGCCAGGTCGTGCGTGCTCCAGCGCGGTCCCGCCCCCTCCGGAAGCCGGGTGAACGCGGGCACGGCAGTGGGCCCGATCAGCACGTCATCGCCGATCGTCCGCGTCAGGTGCACACCGAGGAACGGCAGGCTGGGGTCGGGAACCGGATAGATCAGGGATCTAACCATCGACGTCGCCTCCGGCCGCAGTCGCAACCACGTGCCCCGGAAGGGGATGATCCGGGGATCGGCGTCCGCACCCGCGCGCCGGGCCAGCACGTCCGACCATGCGCCGGCGCAGAAGACCGCGCGCCGGACGGCGAGATCGCCCTCACGGTGGGCGAGCCGGATGCCCTGCCTCGTCCTCTCCGTGCCCACGACCTCGCAGCTCGTACGGATGACGCCGCCGGCAGCGCGAACGTCCTCGGCCAGGGCCCGCGCCACCGCCGCGAAGTCGACGATCCCGGTGTGCGGCGAATGCAACGCGGCGATGCCCACGGCCTCGGGCTCGACCTCGGGGATCTCCGCGCTGGTCAGCCGCCGGAGCTCCGGCACTTGGTTGAGGCGCCCCCGCCGCTCGAGCTCGTCGAGTCTGGGCAGCTCGCGCGGAGATAGGGCAACGATCAGTTTGCCGCTCCGCTTCGCGGGAATGGCGTGCTCGGCGCAGTATTCGTAGAGCTCGCGGGCGCCGCTGACGCAGAGTCGCGCCTTCAGCGACCCTGGGGCGTAGTAGATGCCGGCGTGGACGACGCCGCTGTTGTGGCTCGTCTGATGGCTGCCGAGCGACGACTCCTTCTCGAGCAGTACCAGGCTCCTGTCGGGCCGTCTCCGGAGTAGCTCGCGCGCGGTGGCCAATCCAACGATCCCGCCCCCGATCACGGCCGTGTCGTACTCCTCCGCGAGAGGGAGACCAAACGCGGTGGGGGACTGGATCTCAGAAGCAGCCACAGAGCCCGGGCCGCGGTAACTCTTCGCCACGGCTTACCGCCGGCTGCCGATTCTCTTACAGACAGCGACCACGGTGTTGGCGACCGGACTAACCGGGACCACCGAAAGGACGTACTTCATGCTGTCACGAGTCAAGCAGGTCCTGCTCGCTGCCACGGGGGTCGCCGCGCTGGCCTTGGGCGGGTCGGCGCTCGCGGGCGCCGCATCCACCAGCACCTCCGCGACTGCCCCGACGACGGCCCCGTCGGGCCCACCCGAGGGAGCGGCCCCGTCGGCCCCACCCGAGGGAGCGGGACAAGGGTTCCCGGCCGGAGAGGCCCCCGGGACTGCCAAGCACGAGGGCTCCGAGAGCGCTGTCACCGGCGCGGACGCCAGCAAGGCCCAGGCCGCGGCTGTCAAGAGCGTGGGGGGTACCGCGGGCCCAGTGACGAGTAACTTCACCAGAAACGGTTACGAGATAACCGTCACCAAGAGTGACGGTGCAAAGGTCACAGTGCACGTCGACTCCGCTTTCCAGGTCGAGCAGGGAGGCGGTACTCACTAGCGTCACAAGCGAGCGACCTGCGGAGCGTCCCGCGCTCCGTAGGTCTCGCTACTCGGCGACCAGCGAGTCGGCCTGCCCGCGGTAGTTCCACAGCGCCCTCGCCTCACCGAACGTCAACCTTCGCCAGCGCTCGCGCGCTGGCTCCCAGACGTAAATCGTGACGTCGACGATGCTGTGGACTGAAGCCAACGCTCGTACCGCAGCCCGCGTGTCCGCGTGTTCGGCCAGCACCGCTCGGCTCATAACGTCCACGACCTTGAACTCGAGCGGTGCCGGGGCTTCGGCGGGGGCCGGAACCGGGGGTTTGGGTTCCGGGAAGACGAATCCGGGCACCTCATCGCGGCCGGGCTTGGAGAGCACACTCTCGAGCGGCACCATCGTCGCTCCAGTGCCCTTGGTTTGAGTGTCAAGCACCCAGACTTTTGCCAACGCTTGTGCCTTTCTGAAAACCGGGAAGCTGAGGCTGTTGCGCGCGGGCCCGAATGCGTGCACCGGCTCGGGACGGGCATCCAGGCGCCTTTGCGCTTACTCAAGGTTAGCGTTGGCGGCAAGCCGGCTGACACCCGCGCGTCACGGCTAGAGAGTGGCTTGGCCTTGGCCTTCGGGAGGCCACTAGGCTTGGCCACACCCGGTGTTGCTGCCTCTGACCTCTGCCCTCAGTGAGCCCGAGCACCCGGCGCGTGGCCCGGGCGCCCGCGAACTACGCCTGGCTCGCTGGAGCGTCGCCATCACGTTCTTCATCTACGGGTGCGTGCTCGCCACCTGGGTGTCGCGCCTGCCGGGCGTCAAGCACAACCTCCGCCTTGACTCCGCCGAGCTCGGGCTGGCTCTGGCTGGCTCTCCGGTCGGGCTCATTCTTGCCATGCGCACGGTCCCGTACTTCGTGGATCGCTGGACGAGCGCCGCTGTCATCCGGGCGGCCGTGATCGCATTGTGCTCGTGTCTGGCGCTCTTGAGCCTGGCCTGGAATCTCGTGTCCCTGCTGGCCTTGCTGCTGCTCTTCGGGTTCACGCTGGGCACGCTTGACATCACCATGAATACGCAAGGCGTAGCCGTGGAACGCGCCTACCGGCGTCCGGTCATGTCCGGCTTGCATGGTGTCTACAGCCTGGGGGTGCTGGTCGGGGCGTTGTGCGGATCAATCGCGGCGCACGCCGGCGCAACCCCAGTGACTCATTTTCTGATCGCCGCAGCATGCCTGGCCGGGCTGGGTCTGGCCGGCACGCGATGGCTGCTGGGACAGATGGCCGATGTGGCCGCCGCGGCGACGAGCCCTGAGGCCGCTGAGGATCCCCCCGCCCCGGGCCATGCCACGCGGTGGTTACTGCTCAGCGTGGGCCTGGTGGCGTTTTGCTCTCTGTTCGCAGAGGGCGCGGTGGACGACTGGAGCGGCGTCTATCTGCACGAAGTAAAGGGGGCATCGTTCGGGGTTGCGCCGCTGGGCGCAGCAGCCTGCGGCGCGGGGATGACCGTGGGCCGACTGTGCGGAGATCGGATCATCGCCCGGTATGGCCGAACCTCGACCCTGTGGAGGACAGCGCTGGTCGCCAGTGCGGGCATGGGCCTCGCCGTGCTCGCGCCGACGCTCGGTCTGGCCCTGGTGGGCTACGGCATCTTGGGACTGGGGGTGGCGACAATTGTCCCGATCGCCTTCACGCTCGCCGGCAACACGGATGGCGTCGCCCCTGCGCTCGCGCTTTCGCGAGTCACGACGTTGGGTTACGCAGGCCTGTTCGGAAGCCCAACCATCATTGGCCTATTAGCCCACGGGGTGGGTTTGGCAGTCGCGCTGGGCGTCCCGACGGGCCTGCTCCTGCTTGTCGTGCCCCTCAGCCAAATCATCGCCAGGCGACGGCCGGGCGCAGATCTGCGGTGAGGCTACGCGTCTCCGCATAATGCCGACAACTATTTCCGGAATTCTGCTTCGTAGATAGCTATGCTTCGTCTAGGGCATGGCTATGTCGTCCCATCTCGACGGCACGCGGAACGCTCGTAGTCGATGGCCCCCCACGCAAACGCCGGAGGCAGTGATGGCACAGAGGCACAAGGTCAGCATTCGCACCCAACCGGACACCTACCGGATGACCAGCAACGAGCGCCGCGAGGCGCGGACGGCCGAGATCGCCGGCAAGCAGGGACAGCTGAAGATGGAAGCGGCGGCACGCCGCGCCAAGCGGGCCGAGCAGGCGGCGAGCCCGAGCCCGTCCACACCAGACGTTCCCCGCTGAGACGCACCCCCGGTCAGCTCAACCCCGGGTGGTCTCGCCATGGGCCCGTCCGGTTCAAGACCACTCGCCGGTTAGCCCCCGGGTCACTGGCAGGTTGAGTGTCCCGACAGTCGCCGGCGCGTGGCGAGGGCCCGGGCACCCCAGCACCACCCGCATCGAACCCGCCGCCGGCCACTTCTTCTATCGCCGCCGGCGGCTCGGCGACTAACCGCGACCGACGAACGGCATGCTGGTCGCCATCACGGTCAAGAAGAGCACGTTGGCGTCAAGCGGCAGGCTGGCCATGTGCATCACCGAGTCCGCGGCGTGACGGGCATCCATCATCGGCTCGGCCAGCGACGAGCCGTCGGGTTGCAGGGCGCCCTGGCTGATTCCGTGGCTGAGCTCGGTGGCAGCGTTGCCGATGTCGATCTGCCCGCAGGCGATGTTGAACTCTCGGCCCTCGAGCGCGAGCGCCTTGGTGAGCCCGGTGACGGCGTGCTTGGTCGCCGTGTAGGCGACAGCGTGGGGGCGGGGCACGTGAGCGGAGATCGAGCCGTTGTTGATTATCCGTCCGCCCTGGGGGCGCTGGGACTGCATGATCCGGAACGCCTCCTGCGCGCACAGAAAGCAGCCGGTGAGGTTGGTGTCGACCACGGCACGCCATTGGCTGAGCTCGACGTCGGCCACGCTCGCCGGAGCCCCAAACAGGCCCGCGTTGTTGAACAGGAGATCGACGCGATCCCACCGCGCGGCCACGACGGCGAACAGGCTCCGGACGGCCTCGGGTTGGGTGACGTCGGTGGGGATCACCAGCCCCCGCTCGGATGCCCCGGCGGCGCCGGCGAGGGTCTCTCGGAGCGCCGGCGCGCGGCGCCCGGCAAGCGCGACCCGATACCCGGCGTGCAAAAGCGCGTGGGCCGCCGCCCGCCCAATTCCCGACCCGGCTCCGGTGACCACAGCTACGGGCGGGGCGTCATTCACAGCGCGTGGCTCTCGGCATCCCGGAGCAGAGAATAAGGGGGTGACGCATCCTCCGGTCATGCCGGTGAGACTTAAGCGACGGTGGGTCCGGCCAGCCCTGTCGCTTATGACTTCTACTGACGCCAAACCGCCCGCCCATCGGCTGTTCCTGCTTGCCGGCCTACTCGCCGGAGCCCTCGTCGTCGCGGTCCTCCTCATCGGGCACGGCTCGTCGCCGTCGCCGACCGACGCGACTCGAGCTCATTCGGGGGAGTCGGACCCGGTCCGCTCGCGGCCGGCGGCCGCGGCCCCGAACCCATCTGTCATCCGACGTTCTCGCCGGCGCTCGGCGGTATCGCAGCTGTCCGTTGCCCAGCTCGCCGGGCAGCGCATCGTCTATGCGTACTCGGGGCTGACGCCACCGTCGTCTCTGCTGTCGGCGATCCGGGCCGGGGAAGCCGGGGGTGTGATCTTCTTCGCCCCCAACGTGTCGAGCACGAGCCAGCTTCGCGCGGTCATCAACCAGCTCCAGCGGGCAAGCCTGGCCAGTCCCGTGCACAAACGGCTCCTGATGCTCACCGACCAGGAGGGGGGACAGGTCCGTCGACTGCCCGGCGCCCCGGCGCTGTCCGAGAAGCAGATCGGCCAGAGCGCGGACCCAGCGGCCGCGGCTCGCCAAGCCGGCGCCGGCGCTGGCCAGACGCTCAACGCTGTGGGAATGAACGTCAACCTTGCTCCGGTGCTGGATGTCTATCGCCGCGCGGGAAACTTCATCGATCAGTATCAGCGCTCCTACTCAGACCAACCCGGGACCGTGGCGGCTTTGGGAGCGGCCTTCGTCTCGGCCCAGCAGACCGCCCCGGTGGCCGCCACCGTCAAGCATTTCCCCGGCCTGGGCGCGGCCGGTCAGAGCCAGAACACAGATCAGGGGCCGGTGACCCTGGGCGCCTCGCTGGCGACGCTGCGGTCCGCCGACGAGACCCCGTATCGCAGCGCGATTGCTGCCGGCGTCAAGGTGGTCATGACTTCGTGGGCGACCTATCCCGCGCTGGATCGGCAGCGACCGGCAGGGTTCTCCCCGGCGGTGATCGGAGGCGAGCTGCGCGGACGGCTGGGATTTCGGGGGGTGACGATCACCGATGGAATCGACGCCGGCGCCGTGACCCGGTTTGGCGGCCTGGGCCGTCGCGCCGTTCTGGCGGCGTCAGCCGGTGCCGACCTCATCCTCTGCGTCACGACAAATCCCAACGACAACACGCCGGCCCAGGGGGTCACGGCGCGCAACGCGATCGCGGCTGCGCTCGCCGCTCACCGGCTCAACCGGGTGGCTGCGCAGCAGTCCGCGGCCCGGATCCTCTCCTTGCGCGCGCACCCGTAGGGCCGCCTCGGGAAGTGGTGGCCATGGCCGTCCCGCACCTAGTCCGCGCGGCGCCTACGCTACCCGGCGATGAGGAGCTTGAAGCTGTCCGGTCGACCGGTGAACTACGTTCAGGAGGGGTCGGTGCCATGAGCGACACCGGCCGCCTGCTCGTCTCCTGCCCGGACCAGCCGGGGATCGTCGCCGCCGTCACCGCCTTCCTGCGCGACTGCGGCGCCAACATCACCCACTCTTCGCAGTATTCGACCGATCCCGAGGGCGGAAGCTTCTTCCTGCGCCTGGTCTTTCACGGCGCCATCCTGGATGAGCTCGGGGACCGGTTCGCGAGCGAGATCGCGGCGCCGTTCGGGATGCAGTTCCGGCTCTCGGATGTGGCGACACCCAAGCGCCTGGCGATCATGGTCTCGCGCTATGACCACGCTCTGCTCGAGTTGCTCTGGCGCTGGCGCAACGGCCACCTGCCGGCCACGGTCGCCATCGTCGTCTCCAACTGGCCCGACCTCGAGCCTGAGGTGGCCCGGTTCGGCGTGCCCTATCACCACATCCCGGTCACCAGCGAGACCAAGGCCGACGCCGAGGCGCGCCAGCTCGAGCTACTCGGTGCTGGCCGCTTCGACCTCGTTGTCCTCGCCCGCTACATGCAGGTCCTGTCCGAGGGCTTCCTGGACCAGGTGGGCTGTCCGGTGATCAACATCCACCACTCGTTCTTGCCCGCCTTCGCCGGGGCCGACCCTTACGCGCGGGCCAAGGAACGTGGGGTGAAGCTGATTGGCGCCACCGCTCACTACGTGACCGAGGACCTCGACGAGGGACCGATCATCGAACAGGACGTCAACCGTGTCACCCACGCTCACACCGTCGCCGAGCTGACCCAGCTCGGAGCCGACATCGAGCGTACCGTCCTGCAGCGGGCTGTCACCTGGCACTGCGAGGACCGCGTGCTCATCAACGGCAACGGCACCGTCGTCTTGTGAGCCCGCTCCGGCGTGAGTGACTCGGAGAACCGGGCTGGGTGGGCGGCCCGCGCGCTGCGTGCCTACCAGGCCATGCAGCACCGCTTCGCCGATCGTCACGGGGTCTACCGCCAACGGGGGCGCTGGCACCGGCCCGGAGCCGCGGAGCACCTGTGGCCGATCACGCGTGCCTTCGTGGCCACGCTCGATCTCGCCGGCGCCGGGCCGATGGCGGGCTTTGACGCCGAAGAGGCCATCGCCCAACACTTGACCATGCTCGCCCGCTACTGGGAGCCGCCTGCCTACTCCTCAGACCCGATTGGGGCGCGGTTCGGCGGTGACCGCTACTACGACGACAACGCCTGGGTCGGCCTCGCCCTGATCCAGCTCGAACGCATGGGCTTGGGGACCGGCCCGGGCCTCGAGCGCGCCGCCGAGCTCTTCGCCTTCGCGGTCGAGGGCTGGGACACGCGGGCTGACGCGCCCAGTCCGGGCGGCGTCTTCTGGGTCCAGCAGGGCCGCGGGGTCGGCTCCCGCAACCACGATCGCAACACGGTCTCCAACGCCCCCAACGCCCAGCTCGGGTTGCACCTGGCTGAGCTGATCGGCGCCCCCGCGGATGCCCCCGAGCAAACTGAGGCGGCGCGGATGATCGCCTGGGTGCAGTCCGCCCTCAGCGCCGAGGAGGGCGGCGCCGGCCTCTTCTGGGACAAGATCCGCGGCGACGGTTCGATCGACAAGATGCTCTGGAGCTACAACCAGGGCAGCATGGTCGGCGCCAGCCTGCTCTTGCACCGCCGTGGCCTGGAGCCTTCCGGCGAGTACCTGGACCGGGCGCGGACGATCGCCAGCAAAGCGCTGCGTCATTACGAGGGGCGCTACCTCGCCCACCCCCCGGCCTTCAACGCCATCTTCTTTCGCAACTTGCTCCAGCTCCACCCAGCCATCGATGACGACGCGCTGCGCGAGCAGATCATCGCCACAACGGTTGGCTACGCCGACCGCCTGTGGTCACAACGCCGCGATCCCAGCGACCGATTCCCGTTCCGCGGCGACACGACCCTGCTCGATCAGAGCGCCGCCGTGCAGCTCTTCGCCCTCCTGGCCTGGGACCCGGCCGACTACGTGAAGCTGGCCTGAGCCGGCCTGACTCCGTCATGCCGGCCTGCGCCCGATCGGTCCTCAGCGCGGGGCAGAAGTGCGCTCGGCGCGTAGCCGCCGCGCCTCAGCCGGGGCCAAGCCCGCCTCGGTGTCGGCCGCTACCTCGCCGTGCTTGATCGCCACCGTCTTGAGAAAGCGCTGCTGGCCGAGGGTGAGGGCGATGAAGTGTCCGAGCTCGACCAGCTCGGGCTCTGAGAAGTGCTCGTGCAACCGGTCCCAGAGATCGTCGGCGGCCAAACCCGGGTCCCAGGCGATGGCCATCGCCCACTCGAGCGCCGCGCGTTCGCGGGCATCGAACCGATCGGAGCGCTCGAAATCCAGAATCTCGTCCACCTGGCCCTCGGTCGTTCCCTGTTCTTGAGCGAGCACCGAGCGCTGGCCGCCGCAGTACTCGCACTCGACCGACTTGGAGATATACAGGCGGCACAGCTCCTTGATCGCGTGATCGCAGACGCCCTGGCGAAAGAACACCTCCCAGGCCTGGTTGAAGGCCTTCATGACCTCCGGGTTGTGCAGCCGGATCGCCTGACTCTCGGGTCGCGGCGTCCCCAAGGTGCGGGCGCGTTCCATGATCGCCAGCAGCTCGGGATCGGTGACGGTGGTGGGATCGACGTAGCTGATGTGCGGTGACATCGATCCTCCTCAGCCGGTTCCCACGCCGGCGCGCTCGCGCACCGAGGCCAGGATCGCATCCGTGTCGGGGATGAACGCGTCCTCAAGCGTCGGGCTGTATGGGATCGGGGTCTCGGCGGTGGTCAGCAGCCACGTGTCGTCGAGATCGTGGAGTCCGGCCGCGGCCACGGCGCCGACCAGGCCGGCGGCCCAGCCACCGGTCTGCGGCCCCTCCTCGATCGCCAGCAGACGGTTGGTGCGGCTCACCGATTCGAGCACCGTGTTCACATCGAGCGGGCGCAGCGTGCGCAGATCGATGACCTCGGCGCTGACACCCTCGGCGGCCAGGGTCTCAGCCGCGGCCAGCGCATCGGAAACCGACTTGCCGATCGTGGCGATCGTCAGGTCGGACCCGGCCCGGGCCAGGCCGGCCTGCCCGATCGGGATGACCTCGTGTTCGGGCTCGTCGCCCTTGACCGAATAGAGCCGCTTGTGCTCGAGGAACACGACCGGGTTGTCATCGCGGATCGAAGCCTTGAGCAGGCCCTTGGCCTCGGCCGGCGAGGACGGGAAGACGATCTTCAGACCCGGGACGCCCTGAAACCAGGTGCCGTGGGTCTGAGAGTGGATGGCGCCGAAGCGGCCGCCCCCACCGACGGCTGAGCGCACCACGAGCGGCACGCTGCCCTGCTCGTTGGAGATGTACCAGAATTTCGCCGACTGATTGACCAGGCTGTCCATGGGCAGCGCCATGAAGTCTCCGAACATGATCTCGAACACCGGGCGCAGGCCCGTGACCGCGGCTCCGTAGGCCATTCCGGCCAGCGCAAGCTCAGAGATCGGGGTGTCGATCACCCGCTCGGGGCCGAAGCGCTCGATCAGGCCCGGGGTGGCCTTGAAGACGCCCCCGGCTACCCCCACGTCCTCGCCGAAGAAGACGACGTCGTCATCGCGCTCGAGCTCTTCGGCGATGGCGTCGCGGATCGCGGTGCGGAACTCGAGCGTGCTCATGCCCGGAACTCGGTGGCGGCGTCGGTCACCGGATCGGGGTAGGCCGAGTCCCGGGCGGTCTGGACCGCCTCGGCCATCACGGCGGCGATCTCCTCCTCGAGGGCGACGATCTGCGCCTCGCTGATTCCGTCCTCGAGCAGTCGCGCGCGGGCGATCTTGAGCGGATCGCGCTCGAGCCAGCGCTCGACCTCCTCCTTGGGCCGGTAGGGGGCCGGGTCGCTCTTGGAATGTCCGTAATGGCGGTAGGTCTGGCATTCGAGCAGGGTGGGCCCGCCGCCGTTCCGGGCGCGCGCCACCGCGTCGCTGGCGGCGGCGTGCACGGCCCACAGGTCGTTGCCGTCCACGACCACCGAGGGGATGTCGTAGGCCTGAGCGCGGCCGGCGATGTTGGCCCCCGCGGTGGCGTCGGCCAGCGGCGTGAACTCGGCGTAGAAGTTGTTCTCACAGACCGCGACCAGCGGCAGGGAGGCCACCTTGGCCATGTTCAGGCACTCGTGGAAGTAGCCCTGGTTGACGGAGCCGTCCCCAAAGAAGGCCGCCGCCACCCGACCCTGGCGGCGAGCCGAGAAGGCAGCACCGAGGCCAGCGGCGATCGAGCCGCCGACGATCCCGTAGCAGCCGACCAGACCGTGCTCGAGGTCGATCACGTTCATCGATCCGGCGCGGCCCCCGCACACGCCGCCCGCGCGGCCGAGCATTTCGGCGATCAGCGCCCCCGGCTCGGTGCCCTTGGCCAGCGCGTGGCCATGGCCCCGGTAGGTGCCGGTGGCGTAGTCATCGGGCTCGAGCGCCAGGCAGACACCGACCGCGACTGCCTCCTGACCCGCGTAGAGATGCGTGGTCCCGTGCACTTCGCCCTCGAGGAACAGCCGATGCATCGAGGTCTCGAAGGACCGGATCAGGGACATGCGGCCGTAGGCGTCCAGATAATCGGTTCCCGCCCCGGATTTCTGCGCGCTCTGAACGTTGGCCATTCGCCGCCTCCTAGATCTCAGCCGTCGTGTTACGATCGTATCGCAAACGTTTGCAGTGATAGTTCTGGAGACCACTTTGGCCCGCGAGATTGTCATGCCCCGGCTGTCGGATTCGATGGAGGAGGGCACAATTCTGAAATGGCTCGTGGCCGAGGGCGACGAGCTTCGCGAGGGACAGCCGCTGGTCGAGGTCGAGACCGACAAGGCAGTCGTCACCCACGAGGCCGACGCGCCCGCCATCGTGCTCGCCCTCCTGGTCGGGGAGGGGGCGAACGTCGCCGTCGGCGCGCCGATTCTGGTCGTTGGACAGGCCGGTGAGTCACTGCCCGAGCAGGGTTCGCCCCAGGCGCTGGCCGCCGCCACCGAGCTGGCCGCGGCCGACGTATCCGGTC
>JBAVWI010000082.1:0-16706 GCA_049697735.1 Solirubrobacteraceae bacterium | reverse complement strand
TGTCACCAAATGCATGCTCGCCGTGGGCCGTGGGCCGTGGGCCGTGGGCCGTGGGCCGTGGGCCGTGGGCCGGGGGCCGTGGGCCGTGGGCCGTGGGCCGTGGGCCGTGGGCCATGGGCCACGCAGACACGCAGACCCACACACCCGGTGGGCCACCCACACACCCGGTGGGCCACCCACACACCCGGTGCTGTCCATCGGCCAAACAGAACTCCCAAGTTACCTGCAACCGATGGTCACACAACTGTGACAAAAGCGCGCTAACGCAGGCACAACCAGTCGCGGCAGCAGCCCGCTATCGAAGGAAAGCCTAAGAGCGGGGCCAATCGGCAATCTGTTCGCTACCCTCAGCCGAGTCGTATGAAGAATCGTAGGCTGATCCCGGCGCTTGGCGCCTTTTTTGTGCTCGTCGCGCTTGTCGTGTCGGGCTGCGGCAGCTCGTTGCCTGGCAACGCCGTCGCCACCGTGGCCGGCAATCCGATCAGCACCCAGGCCTTTAACCACTGGATGTACGTGGCCGCCAAGGAGCAGGCCGCGCAGGCCCCCGGTCAGCCGGTAATCGTCCCCAACGATCCACCCAACTTCAACAATTGCCTCAAGCAGGTGCGGGCCGAGATCCCGGCGCTCAAGAAGACCAGTGACAAGCAGTTGCGGGCTGATTGCAAGCAGCTCTTCACGTCGCTGTCCGCGCAGGTCATGGACTTCCTGATCAAGGCCTACTGGTACCAGGCCGACGCCCACAAGCTTGGCATCAAGGTCACCAACGCCCAGGTCCAGACCGCGCTCGCCACGGCCAAGAAGGGCCAGTTCTCGACCGCGGCCCAGTTCAACACCTTCCTCACCTCGACCGGCCAGACGCTGACCGATGTCACCTACCGCGTCCGCGTCCAGCAGGTGTTCACCAAGTTGCTGGCCAAGCACCCGACGACCGTCTCAAACGCCGCCATCGCGGCGTATTACCAGAGCCATCAGACGCAGTTCAGCACCCCGGAGCTGCGGAGCATGAAGATCGTCCTGACCAAGACGCAGGCCAACGCCAACGCCGCCCTGGCCGCGCTCAAGCACGGCACCAGTTGGGCCAAGGTGGCCAAGAAGTACTCGCTGGATCCGACCACCAAGAACAAGGGTGGCGTGCTGGCCAACGTCAGCAAGGGCCAGCAGGACGCAGCGCTCTCCAGCGCTGCCTTCAGCATCGCGGCGAACAAGATCGTCGGGCCGATCAAGGGTCAGTTCGGCTACTACGTGCTCGAGGTGACCAAGATCACCCAGGCCACGACAAAGAGCCTGGCCCAGTCCAGCGCCTTGATCCGCCAGACATTGACCACCCAGCTGCAGACCGCCGCGCAGACCGCCGTCAACGCCCACGCCAAGAAGAACTGGTTCAGCAAGACCACGTGTCGGTCGCTCTACGCGATGGCTGACTGCCCCGGCTACAAGGCGCCCAAGACCCCGGCTGTCGGCGCGGCAGGTGGCGCCGGTGCAGCTGGCGCGGCCGGCAACTCGGGCGCGGCGGCCACCCCGGCGCCCTAGTGGAGACCGGCCCCTCCCGCGCGGAGGCCGGCCAGTCGACCGGCGCTGGTGAGTCCATCGAGCGTCTGGACAGCATCACCCGCCGGCTCCGGCGCGACTGTCCGTGGGACCGCGAGCAGGATGAGCGCACGATCGTGCCCCACACGGTCGAGGAGGCCTACGAGCTCGCCGACGCCGCCCACCGCCGCGACGACGCCAAGCTCCAGGACGAGCTGGGCGATGTCCTCTTCCAGGTTCACTTTCTGTCCTTGCTGCTCGAGGAGCGCGGAGCCGGTTCGCTGAAAGCGGTGGCCGAGCAGGTCACCGAGAAGCTGATCCGCCGCCATCCCCACGTGTTCGGGGAGACCGAGGTCGCCGATGCCGGCGAGGTGCTGCGCAACTGGGACGCGATCAAGCGCGAGGAGCCCGGGCGCGAGCCGGGCCTGTTCGGCGAGGTCCCCGAGAACCTGCCCGCGCTGCTGCACGCCCGTAAGGTCCAGCGGCGCGCCGCGTCGTCAGGATTCGACTTCCCCGGCGTGGAGGGCCCGCTTCAATCGGTGAGCGATGAGCTGGCCGAGCTCGCCGTGGCGCCCAACGCTGACGAGCGCTTTCACGAGCTCGGTGACGTGCTCTTTGCGGCCGTCAACGTGGCCCGCAAGCTCAAGCTCGATCCGGAGCTCGCCCTGCGCTCGGCCTCGGAGCGATTCCGTTCCCGCGTCACGGCGGCGGCAAACCTGGCGACATCAGAACACGCAAGTTGGGACGATCTCCGGCCTGAGCAGCAGCTGCAGTACTACGCCCGCGCCCGGCTGGCCCAAGGAGACCCGGAATCGACATGAGTCACATCGAGCACGTGCACGCCCGCCAGATCCTGGACAGCCGCGGCAACCCGACAGTCGAGGTCGAGCTCAGCCTGGAGTCCGGAGCGTGGGGCCGGGCAGCGGTGCCCTCGGGTGCCTCGACGGGTGAATTTGAGGCCACCGAGCTGCGTGACGGAGGGCCGGACTGGATGGGCAAGGGGGTGACCAAGGCCGTCGACAACGTCAACGGCGAGATCGCCACCGCGATCCGGGGCCAGGACGCCTCCAGCCAGGCCGCGCTGGACCGGATGCTGATCGCCCTCGACGGTACCCCCAACAAGTCGCGCCTCGGCGCCAACGCGCTGTTGGCGGTATCGCTGGCCGCTGCGCATGCCTCAGCGGCCGACCAGCGCCTGCCGCTCTGGCGCTACCTGGGGGGCGAGACAGCCCATGTGCTGCCCGTGCCGATGATGAACGTGCTCAACGGCGGTGCGCACGCCGACAACCGCGTGGATTTCCAGGAGTTCATGATCGTCCCGGTCGGCGCGCGGAGCTTCTCCGAGGCCCTGCGGATGGGGTCTGAGGTCTTTCACCATCTCAAGGCCACCCTGCGCGATCACGGGCTGTCCACGGCGGTCGGCGACGAGGGCGGTTTCGCTCCTGATCTGGAGTCCAACGAACAAGCGCTCGAGGCCCTGATGGAGGGCATCCGCGCCGCCGGCTTCGTCCCCGGTGATCAGATTGCCATCGCGCTGGACCCGGCCGTATCCGAGCTCTACAAGGACGGCCAGTACCTGCTCGAACACGAGGGCCGGACGCTCAACGCCGATGCGATGGCCTCTTACTGGGCCGATCTCGCCGACCACTATCCGATCGTCTCGATTGAGGACGGCATGGCCGAGGAAGATTGGGACGGATGGTCGCTGCTCACCGATCAGATCGGCAACCGCATCCAGCTCGTCGGCGACGACCTGTTCGTGACCAACACCGAGCGCCTCAAGCGGGGCATCGATGCCGGGGTCGGCAACGCGATCCTCATCAAGGTCAACCAGATCGGCACTCTGTCCGAGACGCTCGCCGCCGTGCGCATGGCGCGCGAGGCCGGCTACGCGGCGGTCATGTCGCACCGCTCCGGGGAGACCGAGGACGTGACAATCGCCGATCTCGCTGTCGCCACCGGCTGCGGACAGATAAAGACCGGCGCCCCATCGCGAAGCGATCGGGTGGCCAAGTACAACCAGCTGCTGCGCATCGAGGAGGCGCTGGGCGCCGACGCCTCGTTCCCGGGACGCTCGGCCTTCCGCGCCTAGCCCCGGTCGCAGTCGCGTTGCAGGACCCCGTGCAGCAGGAAGGATCAGCGCGGCGTCGAACGAAGGGCGAAGGCAATGCCGTCTGCCCGTTCAGCCAGCGCTGCTCCCCGGCGTTCGCCTCATTCCCCCGCGCGCCGGCCCCCCCGCTTGGCCGCCCTGCGCGAGCCGATGCTGCGCATCCGCTGGGACCGGGCTGGGCGGGTGGCGCTGCTCGTCGTGTTGACGGCCGTGGTCGGCATCTACGCGCAGCGCACGATGGCCTACTTCTCCACCAGCGCCCAGGCCAGCCAGCAGCAGGCCATCGTCGAGCGCCTGCAGCGCGACAACGCGCGGCTGATCGGCCAGCAGCAGTCATTGAGCCAGGCGGCCACGATCGTCCGCGACGCACGCGCCCTGGGCATGGTGCGGCCCGGCGAGCGGCCGTTCGTGATCACCGGTCACTCCGGGCACTGAGTCGCGCCCACAGCCAGGTCGTGAGCCGCGTATGAGCGGGCCCGAACTGCGCTTCGAGGACCTGATGGGCCTGTGGCAGGAGGGTGAGCGTCGCCTCCGCGGGGCCGAGCCGGGTGACCGGATCGTGCTCGAGCGGGTCGTGGCCGAGGTGGTGGACGAGCTGCGCCGCCGGATCGGCGCCAACTTCAGCGTGCAGGAGCTGGCTCGCTACTACGTCGAGGCGGGCACCGACTGGTGCTTTGGCATCGCCACCCGGCTTGCGCCGGGCAACCCGGCGGCGTGGGACATGACCACGGTGTCGGGCGCGGCGTTCGCCCGCTACGCCCGCGAGGCGGGCGACTACTTGATCGGCCGCCGGAGGGCCGAGGACTGACCGGGCGCGGACGCGCCGAGCCGTCATCCCGAAGCCCCAGCCGGGATCCGCTAATCGTCGGGGTCTGAATCAGGCTCGGAGTCCGCGTCACCGCTGCGGCGAATGATGATCTGGTCCTCTTCGATCGCGACCTCAACCGTCCGATGCCCGGCCCAGTACTCGGCGTACACCGGATCGTCCTGGACGGCGGGGTCAAGCCATAGGCCGTAGCCCTCCTCGCCGTGGTCAAACGTCGCCTCGAGGGTCTCGGCGCCACGCCGGCGGCCGCGGCCGCTACGGCCTCCTCCGCGCCGGCCTCGCCGGCGACGAGCGGGCTTCTCGGCGTCGCTGTCCTCGTCCTCGTCCTCGTCTTCGTCGTCGTCACGGACCGCGGCGGCGGCATCGAGCTCAGCCGCGATCAGGGCGTCGTCCTCGGCGCGGAGATCTATCTCGTCATCGAAGTCGGGGCCGGTGGCGGTCGTGCCGCTGTCTTCCCCGGGGGCGAGGCTCTGCTCGCGCTTGAAGGTCTGAATCTGCTGAACGGTTACTTCGAGCTGATGCGCGATCCAGGCGTCGGTGCGTCCTTGACGGACCCAGGCGCGGATGCGGTTCAACTCTGGTCTGAGTGATTTACGGGGCATGAGTGCGCTGAGATTAGTACAGGACACGGCGATACCTCGTGCCAGCCGGGACTCGAGCGCGGGCGACCCTGGACAAAAGCTCCATCCTTGTCTGACCGTCCGGCTACCCGCTATTCTCACAATCCTGCGGGAAGGGCACTCTGGCGTGCCCACACCGTTGCAATGGCAGCCAAGCAGGGAGGCAAGCAAGATGCTGGTCCTGACCCGAAAGTCCAACCAAAGCATCATGATTGGCGACGAGATCGAGATCTCTGTCCTGGCCATCATGGGCGAGAAGGTGAGGATCGGGATCCAGGCACCACGCGACGTTCCGGTCTTCCGCAAGGAGGTCTACCTGGAGATTCAGCAGGAGCGCTCCGAGGAGACCAAGGGAGCCCGGGAAGAAGTCGACGCCGCGCTGCGAGGCCTGGGCGAAGACAAGCCCGGTAGGTCCGCACACTGAGCTGGGCGAGGCCGAGCCGGGGCGGCCCCTCCGAGCCCAGACGGCGTTCGCGCCCGCGCGGCTAGCTCAGCAGCAGGTACAGCGTTTCGAACATCGCCGCCGTGACGATCAGAGCGGTGGCGATCAGGGTCAGCACAAGCACCCAATAGCGCATCGAGCTGCGCTTGATGGCCCGCTGGTGGGTGCGGACCCTGGATCTGCGCACAGCAGAACGCCGGAGGGTTTCTCGACGACTCCGGTCCAGTTGCGTCTCGTGCCGGAACTCCTGCTCGAGTTGCGCGAGGCTCTGGCGCATCTTCATCGCCACGGCCGCGAGGCTACCAAGAGTTGCCGGTAGCGACAGTCCAGGTTATGTAGTCCCGAGTAGCCAAACCGGCGTTACCAGGGCTTTGAGGCCCCGGCAACGCCGCTGATCAGTGGACCTGCTGGCCTTCGTAGACCTCCACGAAGTGCAGATAGTTATCGGCGATCTGGCTCGCGGCCGTGGCCCGATCGAGCTCGTCGGCGAGGAACGCCTTGAGCGCGTCCCACCAGATCGAGCGGCCGATCGCGAAGCCGATGAAGCCGTCGACTGTCGATGCCGCCTCGAGCCACTGCTCGACCTTGGCCGTGGAAGCACCACGTCCGAGGAGCACGCAGGTCACGCCCTCGCGGCCCTCGCCGGACCGGGCCTGCTCGGCGAGCATGACGGCGTCGTCGCGGGCGTCGACGCCTTCGATCTTCCAGATGTCGACCTCGATCCCGAAGTTCTGGCTGTCCTGGATCGCGCGACGCATCAGCTCGGGACGCAACTCGCTGTCGTAACGGTCGCTGTCGCCGTCCACCGAGGCGAGCTGGTCGTCGGTGGCGGGAACCAGGAGCTCGAAGAGGAACTTTCGCTCGTGCTCATGCAGCCAGTCGGCGAGCTCCTTGAGGCGGCCGAGCTGGCGCTGGTTGAGAACCGCGTCGTCTTCGGGGTTGTAACGGACGAGGACCTTGGAGAAGTCAGGGTCAAAGCGCTCGATGTGGGCACCGAAGTCAGCGCCGTATTCGAAGTCGAACTCGTTCTGGCCCGATTTCTCGACCGGCATGGCGAGCTTGAGCCCGTGCTCACGGGCCTGAGCGGGCACGGTGGAGCCGAACTGCTCGTCCACCAGCACCCCGGTCGCCGAGGCCTGCGCACCGCGGGAGACGGCCTCCAGCATGCCCTCGAAGATCAGGCGCTTGGCGTCTGAGATCGTCTCGACCTGCTCGGGAGTGGGATCCCCCGCGATTCCGAACATCTTCTTCTGGAACGAGCCGCGATGGTCGAAGGCCAGGATGTAGAGCTTCCCGTCGTATCCGAGTGCCATGTCACTCCTTGGGTCAGTCTTATTGGTCGATGGCCTCAGTCTAAGGCCCGGCGGCGCCCGCCGTAGCCGTGTCCGCGGGCCGCCGCAGATGGCTTGCATCCAGGCGAACGCGTACCCTCTGGCGCCAGTGGAGCATCGCTTCTCCGGACACGCCTACACGCTCGGCATCGAAGAGGAGCTGATGATCCTCGACGCCGAGTCCCTCGAGCTCGTCAACGCGATCGAGGCGATGCTCGAGCCCGCTCTGGTGGGCGAGATCAAACCTGAGCTGATGGAGTCGGTACTCGAGATCTCCACCAACCCGTGCGCGAACATCACCGAAGCCGGCGGGCAGCTCGTCGCGCTGCGCCGCCAGGTGGCCGAGACCGCTTCCAGCAAGGGGATGGCGATCGGGTCGGCCGGCACCCATCCCTTCGCGATGTGGGAGGACCAGCGGATCGTGGCTCGGCCCCGCTACCGGGACCTGATCTCGGCGTTGCGCTTCGTCGCTCGCCAGGAGCTGATCTTCGGGATGCACGTTCATGTGGGGGTCGACGATCCCGACAAGGCGATTCACGTTGCCAACGGCATGCGGGTCCACCTGCCGGTGCTGCTCGGTCTCTCGGCCAACTCGCCCTTCTGGCGCGCCGACCTGACCGGCATGGCCTCGACCCGGACGCCGATCTTCCGCGCCTTTCCGCGGGTCGGCATCCCGCCCACCTACCAGGATTGGGCCGACTACGAGCGCCAGATCGACTTCATGATCGAGGCCCGGGTGATCGAGGACTACACCTACCTGTGGCACGACGTGCGGCCCCACCCAGCCTTCGGCACGGTCGAGATCAGGGTGATGGACTCCCAGACGCACGTCGAGCACTCGCTCGGCCTGGCCGCCCTGGTCCAGGCCATGGTCCGCGAGCTCGCCATCCACTTCGACGCCGGCAAGAGCCTCTCCACCTATCCGTGGGAAATGCTTGACGAGAACAAGTGGCTGGCCGCGCGCCACGGGCTCGAGGGCGAGCTCGTCGATCTACCCGGCTCTGACCGGGTGGGGACCCGTGCCCTGGCCCGGCGCCTGCTCGAGCGGATGCGAGAGCACTGTCAGGACCTCGGCTCGGAAAGCGAGTTGGACGCGGTCGAGGATCTGCTCAGCCGCGGCAATGGGGCCGCGCGGCAGGTCGTTGTGTACGAGGCCAACCATGACCTCCGGGAGGTCATGTCCGAGATTGTCACGGCAACCCTGCCCGGTGAAGCCGGGGCTTGAACGGTCCCAGCCCAGACGCTCGCTGAGCGGTTCTACAATCGGATCGTGAGCGCCGGTGGCCCTGATCTGTTCGTGGTCTGCAAGAGCTGCGGATCCGAAGTCAGCAGTTATATAACTGAGTGCCCGTATTGCGGCAACCGCCTGCGCAAGCGCGCCCCGAAGCTCGACAAGGGGGGGCGCCCGCCCCGCAAGCGACAGCGGCGCACTCCGGCGCCGCTGCTGAGTCGGCTGCGCAGCGACGAGATCCCGGGCATCCGTCCCGACCGCCACCCCTACGCGACAGGTGTCCTGGTCCTGGCCGGGTTGATCGGCACCGTGCTCTGGCGCACGGGTCTGGGCGGGGTGGGCGGCGACCTGGTGGTCGCCGGCAAGCCGGGCTCGCAGTGGTGGCGTGTCTTCACCGCCGTATTCGCCTATGACAACAGCGGCTATGCCTTCCTCGCCCTGGGGGCGATCGGGCTGTTCGGGTGGCTGCTCGAGCGCCGCCACGGCCCGCTGGTCGTGATCGGCCTGTTCCTGCTCGGCGGGGTGGGTGGCGTGGCGGCGACCGCCGCGGTCTACCCGATCCCGTTCTCACTCGGCGCCAGCGGCGCCGCCCTGGCCATGCTCTGCGCCTGGGCGGTCCCCGACCTCCTTGCCCTGCGGGCCAAGCAGGATTACGAAGGAGATCTCCTCGGCGTCGCCGTGATCGCGGCTGTGCTCCTGCTGCTGCCGCTGGCCGTGTTCGGCGCCAGCTGGGTGGCCGATGGCGTGGGTGTGGCGGCCGGCTTGGCGGTCGGCCTGCCCCTGTCCCGCCTCGGCACCCGCTAGTGGCGAACTAGTGCCCCGATTCACAAATTCGGTGGCAGCCTCGCGGCGTCTGCTCGGGCATGCGGCCCGCTCGGCATCCAGCCTCGCTGGTGGGGCCGCGCCCGAGTCATCCGGCTGCCTGGAACCACCCGTCCGGCGCAGGTACCTCGGTACCTGCTTGCCGAACGTGCGGCCCCAGCCACGCCCAGCCACTCTCGAGACTGCTCACGAATTTCCGAATCGCGACACTAGCCGCCTCGCGACAGCGCCGGAGGGCTCAGACGACGGCGATCGTGCCCGGCTCCCTCGGTGAGCGCCGCAGGGCTCAGACGACGGCGATCGTGCCCGGCTCGCCCTCGGTGAGGTGACCGATCACCGCACCGGGAACCCGATCTGCAACCTCGGGGTCGACTGCCACGAGCAGCCCACCGGAGGTCATGGCGTCACAGGCGAGCCAGCGACGGTTCTCGGGCACGGCGGCGCCGAAGCTGGCAAAGGTCTCGGCGTGCGCCCGGTTGCGCCGGGTGCCGCCGGCCACGGCGCTGTCACCGCCAGCGAGCAGCTCGAGGACGCCGTCGATGGCGGGGATCGCCGCGGCGTCGACCTCGGCGGCCAGGCCGCTGGCCAGGGCCAGCTCGTGCAGATGTCCGAGCAGCCCGAAGCCGGTCACGTCGGTCATCCCGTGGGCGCCCGCGTCGCGGGCCGCACGCGAGCCGTCGCGGTTGAGCGTTGTCATGACCGCGACCGCCTCGGCCAGCGGCGCATCGAGCCCCCGCTTGACCGCTGTCGAGACCGCGCCCGCGCCCAGCGGCTTGGTCAGGACAAGCGCGTCGCCGCGGTGGCCGCCGCCGTTGGTCAGCAGCCGCTGGGGATGAACGATGCCGGTCACCGCCATCCCATACTTGGGCTCGGCGTCGTCGATGGAATGACCGCCGACGATCGCGATCCCGGCCTCAGCGGCGATCGCCGCCCCGCCGCGGAGGATCTCGCTCAGCACCGCGCCCCCGATCTGCTCGATCGAGAATGCGACCAGGTTGAGCGCGCACACCGGATCACCGCCCATCGCGTACACGTCGGAGAGCGCGTTGCAGGCGGCGATCCGTCCGAAGTCGAACGGGTCATCGACGATCGGCGTGAAGAAGTCCGCGGTGGAGACGATGGCCAGGTCGTCGCGCAGCCGGTAGACGCCGGCATCGTCAGCGGTGTCGAAGCCGACCAGGACGTTGGGATCAGCCACGCCGGGCAGCCCGGCGAGGAGCGGGGCCAGCGCTGCGGCGGGGAGCTTGCACCCGCAGCCGGCGCCGTGCGACAGGGAGGTAAGGGCGATGGCCACGTACGTATGATGACCTGAGCGAGTGCCGGAGCGTGCCTACACCGACGAGGAGCTGGACGCCGCCATCGCGGCGATCAGTGACGCCGACCGGCTTCGCGAGGCTCAGGAGGTCGTCATGCGGGCCGCGCCGCAGCTGCAGCGGGTGCTCAACGCGGCGCTCACCGAGGGTGGCTGGTTTGACTCCGCCCACGAGGGAGCGGCCCGCGAGGCGGCCGCCGAGCCCGAGCTCGAAGCTCGGCTGCGGGCGGTGCGTACGCTGCTCGCCGAAGAGGTCCGGCTCGGCATGTTGGTCGGCGTCGCAGTCGGCTTCGGACTCTCGCGGGCGCTGCCCGCGCTCCCCACCGAAAATCAACCCAAGGACTAGATCCCGAAATGGACATCCGCTTTCTCGGCCACGCCTGCTTCACCCTCGCTGACGGCGACACCACGCTGCTCATGGATCCGTTTTTGACCGGCAACCCCAAGGCGGCGGCCAGCGCCGACGAGGTCTCGGCGACCACGATCCTGCTCACCCACGGCCACCAGGACCACTACGGCGACACGGTCGCGATCGGCAAGCGCACCGGGGCGACAGTTGTCGCGATCACCGAGGTCGCGAACGAGCTCGGCGCGGAGGGGCTCGAGGTCCGCGACTGCAACCTCGGCGGCACCGCGAGCTTTGACTGGGGTTGGGTCAAGCTCGTGCCCGCCTGGCACACCTCCACGACACCGAAGGGCACCGTCTCAACGCCGGCCGGGATGCTGATCTCGTTCGGCGGCAAGATCGTCTACCACCTCGGTGACACATGCCTGTTCTCCGATCTCAAGCTGGTCGGCCGGCGCCACCCGATCGACGTCGCCCTGATGTGCATCGGCGGCCACTACACGATGGACCGCCACGACGCGGTGCAGGCGGCCGAGTTCGTCGGGTCAAAGACGGTGATCCCCTGCCACTACGGCACCTTCCCGCCGATCGAGACTGACGCCCAGGCATTCAAGTCCGAGGTCGAGTCGGCCACCAGCTCGACCGTCGTCGTCCTCGAGCCGGGGGAGACCCACACGGCATGACCCACGCGATCGTCCTCATCCAGGCCGAGGGGTCGGCACTGTCCAAGCTGGGCGGCGAGCTGGCCGACATCGACGGGGTCGCCGAGGCTTATTCGGTCACCGGAGAATGGGATTTTGTGGCCATCCTGCGCCTGCGCGAGCAGGACCAGCTCGCCCAGGTCGTGACCGGCAAGCTCTCGCAGCTGGCCGGGGTGCGCCGGACCCAGACCATGGTCGCCTTCGAGGTTTACTCCCGCCACGACCTCGAGGCGATGTTCTCGGTCGGCCAGTAGGGCGCGGGTGGACTAGGCGCGCCGCAGCGCCACCGCCAGCGCCTGCCCGAACCCCGCCGCGGCGGCCGCGTACGTGTAAGCAGACGCCGCCGATCGGCCCGCCGCGCCCAGTCGCTGGCGCAGCCCCGCATCGGTGAGCAACCGTTGGATCGCAGCCGCCAGCGCGTCGGCGTCGCCGGGTGAGATCACGCATCCGGTCTCTCCTTCGCGGACCAGGCCCCCGGCCGCGGCGCCGACCGCGGAGGTGGCGATCACCGCCCGCCCCTGGTGCATGGCCTCGTTGCAGACAAGTCCCCAGGGCTCACGCCAGCGGGGGGTCGGGATCGAGGGGACGACCACTGTGGCTGCCGCGGCGTAGGCCACGGGCAGCTCGTCGCGGGCCAGCGACCCGAGGATCCGCGTCCCCGGCACGCTCCCGAGGCGCTCGCGCAGCAGACCATCGCCCGCCACCACGAGCGTCGCGTTGGCCTTCACCCGCGGCCAGGCGTCGATCAGGACCTCGATCCCCTTGGCGGCTACCAGCCGGCCGGCGTAGAGGACCAGAGGGCCCTCCGGCAGCTGGTGGCGGGCGCGAAACGCCGTCTCCTCGGGCGGGGTCACCGCGCGCGCAAACAGCTCGGGCTCGACTGCCTGAGGGGCCACGAACACGTCATCGTCGCGTCCCCGCACGCCGGCCACGAAGCGGCGCGCGTGCTCGCCATAGGCGACCACGGCGTCGGCGTGACGGTAGATGTGGCGAGTCAGGGGTAGGGCGAGAGCGTTGCTGAGCGAATGCGGCTGCGCCCACACCGAGGCCCAGAACACGAAGGGCCGGCGGTAGCGGCGCGCGCCCAGATAGGCCCCGGGGAAGATCGCCCCCCCGGCATAGGGGGCGATCACCGCCTGGTAGCGGCGTCCGATCCGCCACGCGTCCCGCCAACCGTCCATGCGCCGGGCCGGAAACGGAGCCGCGGCCAGCTGGTCGTCAAAGTCGGTGATCCCTGCGCTCGGCATGTAGCGCTCGCCGCCGCCGTAACAGAGGACCTCGACGCCGTGCTCGGCGGCCAGGCGCTCGTAGAGCGGGATGCGGTAGGGGACGAGATGGTTGGTCAACAGCGCGATCGCCATGCCGGGGATGATGGCGGGCGCCCCCACCCGACGCCGCTGACAGAATCGGCGGGCGTCCCGGGCCGGGCCGGGCGCATCTTCCTGTCATGCGCGTCCTGCTCCTGCACAACCGCTACCGCGCCGAGGGCGGAGAGGAGCGCGCCGTGGCCGACCTCGAGGCGCTGCTCGCCCGGCGGGGACACACGGTGCAGCGTCTGGAGCGATCGAGCGCCGGCACCGGCTCACTGACCGCGGCCCGGGCCCTGATCTCGGGCGGCAGCGACCCTGAGGCGGTGGGGGCGGCGGTCAGACGCCTGCGCGCCGACGTCGTCCACGCCCACAATCTCCACCCGCTGTTTGGCTGGCAGGCCCTGGCCGCGGCCCGTGCGGCGGGCGCCCGCACCGTGCTTCACCTCCACAACTTCCGGCTCTTCTGCGCGATCGGGATCGCCTACCGCGACGGTGCACCGTGCTTTCGCTGCCGCCGAGGCGACACCGGGCCGGGGTTGCGGCTGCGCTGTCGCGGCTCATTGGGCGAGGCGGCCGTGTATGCCGCCGGGCTGCGCCGCCAGCAGCCGGGCCTGTTCGAGCACGCCGGACGTTTCGTGGCCGTCTCTCAGGCGACGGCGGGGCGGCTGATCGAACTCGGTCTGCCCGCCGCCAAGACCTCGGCGCTGCTCAACTTCATTCCCGCGCCCGCCTTCGCAGCGGTGAGCCGGGCCGCGCAGGGTGACTACGCGCTGGTCAGCGGTCGGCTGGTCGAGGAGAAGGGCTTTGATACTGCGATCGCCGCCGCCCGGGGGGCGGGGGTTCCGCTCGTGGTGGCGGGGTCCGGGCCCGACGAGGGACGGCTGCGGGGTCTGGCGGCCGGGGGTGAGGTGCGCTTCACCGGGCGCCTGACGCCGACCGCTGTGGCGCGGTTGCGCGCCGGCGCGGGCGTTGTCCTGGCCCCTTCGCGCTGGGAGGAGCCGTGCCCGTACTCGGTGAGCGAGGCGATGGCCGACGGCGTGCCGGTGCTGGTCTCAGACCGCGGGGGCCTGCCCGAGCTGGCCGGGCAGGACGCCGCGCTTGCCGCCGACGACCTCGCGGGCTGGAGCGCGGCGCTGGGCGCGCTGTGGCATGACCCCGAGGCGCGGCGCCAGGGCGGGGCGCAAGCGCTGGAGCGGGCTGCGGAGCGCTTCTCAGAGGACCGCTACTACGAACGCCTGATGGAGATCTACCAGTGACTATGCTCGGCCGGCCATGAGAAGAGCCATCCTGATCGGGACCGTCGCCCTGACCCTTGCTCTCGTCGGTGTGGCGATCATCCCCGCCAGCTCGGGTAGCACCGCTCGCACCGCGAGCGCCACCGCCAGCACAGCCCCCCGCCTACCGGCCACGTTCACGGTCGGGGCCGGCGGCCGCCTCAGTCCGTCCGCGGTCTTCGCTCCGGCCAATGTTGACGTCGAGGTGTTAATCCGCTGCACCGACCGCCGCGTCCATCGCGTCGTGCTCGCGACTCCGCATCGGCACACGTTCAAGGTCTCCCGCTCCTCGGCGGCCGATGTCCTGCTCACCGGCCTGCGCAACGGGACCTACGCCATCAACGTCGATGGAAAACGGCGCGGCAAGCTGATCGTCGGCGCCATCCCCGGGCCCTAGGTGCCCGGCGCTAGGCCCGGGCCCGAGGTGCCCCGGCGCTAGGCCCGGCGGCCCAGGGAGCCCCGGGAGGGACTCAGCCGATCCGCGACCCCGGCTCGGCCCCGCGGTCGGGGCGGAGCAGGACGATGCCCCGTTGGTCGTCGAGCGCGCCCAGGACCAGCACCTCTGAGAAGAAGGGGCCGATCTGACGGGGCGGGAAGTTCACCACCGCGACGACCAAGGTGTCCAGGAGCTCCTCGCGGGAGTACGAGGTGACCTGGGCCGAGGAGCGCTTGACGCCGATCTCGGGCCCGAACTCGATGGTCAGCTTCCAGGCCGGCTTGCGTGCCTCGGGGAAGTCATCGACCGCCAGCACCCGGCCGACGCGCATGTCGACGGCCTGAAAGTGCTCGAAATCGATCACGGACCGGCGTGCCCGCCCCAGGCGGCGTGCCGGCGCGGGTGCCAGATCCGGGCGGCCACGGCCCGCACCGGCGAGGTGCTGCTGGATGCCGCCGGGCTCGGTGTGGTCGTAGCCGGGGCCGGCGTGGGGGTCGTGCTCCCCGGCGTCGTGCTCCCCGGCGTCGTGGGCCCGGGGGTCGTGCTCCCCGGCGTCGTGTTCCCCGGCGTGGTGCTCCCCGGCGTCGTGGGCCCGGGGGTCATGCTCCCCGGCGTCGTGGCGCCCGGGGATCCGCCGGACGAGCTGGTCGGGGGCGGCGACGAGGGCTGGCTGGAGGCGGGCGCCGGAGTCGTAGCCGCCGCGCTGTTCGGATCGCTGCCCGAGGACGACGAGCTCGGTGCCGGGCTGACCGCCGGGGTCTGGGTCTGGCTCGGGGTTGGGGACGGCAGCACCGTGGGGTCGGTCTGGGTGCTGGTGCGGCCGGTCGGAGCGAGCTTGGCGTTGACCGGGACACTGAGCATCGCCCCGGGCTTGGTCGCCTTTGCCGCGGTTGCAGCCTTGGCGTTGGCGGCGGCCTTGGCGGCGGCGGCCTTGGTCGCGGCAGCGGCCTTGGCGGCGGCGGTCGGCTTGTCGTGGGTGACGCCCGCCCGGTTGCTGGAACGCCGTTCGGTGTGGGTGTCGATCGGCCGCACTGCAGCCTGTTGCGCCGCCGAGGCCGGACTCGGCGAGACTGCGGCGAGCGCGGTGTGGTCGACGTGGCTGCCCGGGGTGTGGTTGGCCTCCACGGCGCCGGCGGTCACGATCGCCGCGGCGGCGAGACCGGCGGCGGCTTTGGTGGCGATCGCGCCGAGCCCGGCGGAGACGAAACCGCTGGAGGCGGCGATCGACGAGCCCGCCACAGCGCCCCCACCCGCTACAGCACCCCCACCGGCCATCGCGCCAGCGGCCCCCGATCCGGCCGCGGCGGCGCCAGACCCAGCTGCGGTGGCGCCCGAGCCGCTGGCCGCCGAGTGACCGAGGTGGAAGATGGCCAGCTTGTGCAGGATGACCATCGGCCCGATCGGCATCAGAGCGGCCAGGGCCTTGTTGGTGTGCTTGAGCTGGGTGCGGAAGATGCTGCAGCGCTCGCAGGCGCGCAGGTGGCGGCGAACCAGCGGGGTGGGACGGCGGCGCAGGCCCTCGGCGACCTCGCCGAGCTCGATCCGCACCTCCTCGCAGCTCAGCAGGCGCGCCTCCGCGGCTTCGGCCAGGGACACCCGCGCGCGGACCAGCAGCGATTTCACGCTCGACACGGTCGTCTCCATCGCCTCGGCAATCTGCTCGTAGGAGAGGGCATCCATCTCGCGCAGCACGAGCGCGGTCTTCTGCGTCTCGGGGAGCTCGTGAATGTCTCCGACCAGGAGCCGGAACTCCTCGCGCTCGTGCACCTTGTCAGCGGTGCTGGCCCCGTTCTCGGACAGGTGGATGTCCATCGAATCGACGCCGATCGCCCGGGCCCGCCGCAGATGGTTGAGGCTGCGGTTGCGAGCGATCCGGTAGAGCCAGGGACGGACGTTGATCGGGCGCTCGTCGGCGACGATCGCGTTGAAGGCCGCCGTCATGACCTCCTGGAGCACGTCCTCGGCGTCCTCGCGAGAGCCGAGCAGGTGGCGGCAGAAGGCCAGCATCCGGGACTCGTAGCGCGCGACGAGCACTTCGAAGGCCGCAGTGTTGCCCTTGCGCAGGTACGCGATCAGGCGCTCGTCAGACTGGAGTCTGAGCAGAGCGGGGCGTCCATGGAGGCCGATCCCCCCGGAGTATTTGAGTGCTGAGACTTCCATCCGGCGCGGTGGCGAAGCTCCCTTTCGACGACCTCGGACACCGTAGCAGCGCAAAAGTTGCGCCAGTACGTAAGGATTGACGGTCTGATGAGGACGACGACTCGGATGTCGGCGCCCGCCCAAGAGCGCTTTTGTGGCCGCGTCGGGAATACCCGGGGAGGGACTCGAACCCTCACGCCACAAAGGGCAGTCGCTCTTAAGGCGACCGTGTCTGACCAAATTCCACCACCCGGGCGGGGAGCGCAGACGCTAGCGGCT
>JBAVWI010000081.1:0-6648 GCA_049697735.1 Solirubrobacteraceae bacterium | reverse complement strand
CGTGAGGCTGGCCCGGGGTGCGCGCAGCCGTGCGGCCGAGGCATTTCGCCAGGCCGCAACAGCCCAGGCCACGGCGGCCTGGCGCCAGGCTGACTGGTGCGCGGTCGACCTCGAGCTGACCGGGCTGGATCCCCGCAGCGACGAGATCATCGCCATCGGCGCCGTGCCCATCCACGACGGCCGGCTGATCCTCGGGCGCTCGTACTACAGCCTCGTGCGCCCCGGGCGCGCGCCCAGCCGGGCCGCCGTCCTCATCCACAAGCTGCGCACGGCCGATCTCGCGCAAGCCCCGCCGCTGTCGGAGGCGATCGATGGCCTGCTGACCGTCCTGGCGGGCACGGTCCCGGTGTTTCACACCGCCTGGGTCGAGCAGGCCTTCCTCGGCCGCGCGCTGCGCACCCGCCGGGTGCGGCTGCCGGACGCCGCCGATACCGAGATCCTGGGGCGGCGGTGGGTGGCGGCCCGCGAGGCCGGGGTGCCGTCGCACCTCGGGCTGGCCCGCCTCGCCGAGCTGCTCGGGTTGCCTGCCGAGAGCCCCCACCATGCGCTGGGTGACGCGCTCACCACGGCCAAGGCGTTCATCGCGCTGGCCAGTCTCCTCGATGCCCGCGAGCCGCAGACCGTCGGTTCGCTGGTCGCGGCTACGGCGGACCAAACGCCGGCCGTCGCCGGCCGCTTTGGGCTGACCTGACCGCGCCGCCTGACGATTAGGCTGGGGTTGAGTGCGCCAGGCTCAGAAGAGCTGGAGGTAGCGGTCGAGCTCCCACTGGGTGATCTGCTCGTGGGCAGCCTGGATCTCACGCAGCTTGCACTCGATGAAGTAGTCGACGTAGTCGCCGTCCGGGGTCTTGCCCAGGCCGGCACGCAGTGCGGCGTTACCGGCCAGCTCGCGGGTGGCGTCGAGCAGGTTGGCGGGTAGGACCTCGATCCCCGCCGCCTCGCGATCGGCGGCGCTCATCGTGTAGAGGTTGGCCGAGTTGGGCTCGCCGGCGTCCAAGCCGCGCTCGATCCCGTCAAAGCCGGCCGCGATCATCGCCGTGGCGGCCAGGTACGGGTTACAGGAACCGTCGACGGTGCGGTCCTCGACCCGCCCCCCGGCGGGAATGCGGAGCATCTGGCTGCGATTGTTGTAGCCGTAGCTGATGTAGGCGGGCGCCCAGGTGGCGCCGCTGGTCGGCGCTCCCACCACGAGCCGCTTGTAGGAGTTCACCGTCGGCGCGGTGACCGCGATGTAGGCCTTGGCGTTGGCCTTCAGGCCGCCGATGAAGTTGTAACCCAGCTCGGACAGACCCAGGCCGCGCGGGTCCTGGCTGGCCGGGCGGTCGAACACGTTCTCACCGTCCTTCCACAGGCTGATGTGAAAGTGGCAGCCGTTACCGGTCAGATGCGCGAACGGCTTGGGCATGAAAGTCGCGATCAGCCCGCGCTGCTGAGCCATGGATTCGACCATGTAACGAAAGAACACGGCCCGGTCACACGTGGTCAGCGCCTCGGCGTACTGGAAGTTCTGCTCGAACTGCCCGTTGGCGTCCTCGTGGTCGGTCGCGTAGTTGTCCCAGCCCAGGCCGGTGATCGCGTGCGAGACCTCGGAGACGAAGTCGAGGTTGCGGGTCAGTGCCCGCATGTCGTAACAAGGCTGATCGAGGGTGTCGAGCGGGTCGGCGAGCTCGAGCTCGCCGTTGGCACCGCGGCGCAACAGGAAATACTCGAGCTCGGCGCCGATCCTCAGCTCGTAGCCCTGGGCGCCGATCCGCTCGATCGCGCGGCGCAGGATCGTCCGGGGGCAGTAGGGCCATTCCTCGCCCTCGACGGTGACGTTGCAGGCAAAGCGGGCCACGGTCGGCCGCCAGGGCAGGATCGTCAGCGTGGTCGGATCGGGCATGGCGATGAGGTCGGGGTCGTCGGGGCCCTGGCCGATGTCGCCGGCGGCGAAGCCGGCAAACCCCGCACCCTCGCTGAGGAGGTCATCGAGGTGGTGGGCGGGGACCAGCTTGGCGTTCGGCTTGCCGTGCATGTCGACGAACTGCGCGAACAGGAACTCGATTCCCTGGTCCTTGACGATCCGGCGTACGTCGTCTTCGTTCTGCGGTGGCTCGATCATGGTCCGGAGGTATATCCACCCAGCCCGGGGCGGCGCAATGGACCCGGGCACCCGATGGTGAGGACTACCATGTGCGCTTCGCACATAGGAGGTCCTTGTTCCAGTGGCAATCAGTCCAGACCTGCCGGCCTCGATCGGCGCCGAGCTCAGCGGCCTCCGCGAGGAGAACCGCTCGCTGTACGGCGTCATCAAGCTTGTCTCCTCCTCGCTCGAGATGCTCCCCATGCTCCAGGGGGTCGTCGATCTCGCCACCGAGACCACCGGCTGCCACGCCTGTTTCATCTATCTCCTCGAGGACGGGAAGCTGACCATCCGGGCCGCTTCGCCGGTCTTCAACGAGGCGGTCGGCCAGGTGCAGTTCTCGGTTCAGGAGGGGCTGACCGGTTGGGTCGCCCGTCACCGGACACCGGCCTTCATCCGCGACCGGGCGATGGAGGATCCGCGGATGAAGTACGTGCCGCTGCTGCGTGAGGAGGACTTCCAGTCGATGGCTGCGGTGCCGATTCTGTCCCGGGCCGGGGAGACGATCGGGGTCATCGTCCTGCACACCAAGGCGCCCCACGAGTTCAGCGAGGACACGCTCAAGCTGCTGGTGCACATTGCTTCCCTGGTCAGCGGCGCGATCGAGAACGCCCAGCTCTATGACCGTCAGCGGCGCCGGGTGGACGCGCTCACCGGCCTGTCTGAGCTCTCCCAACAGGTGGCCGCGGCGACAACCGTCGAGCAGCTCGGGCCGGTGCTCGCCCGCGGACTGCACGAGCTGCTCGGGGCCGAGGTCTGCCAGCTGTTTCGCAGCGAGGCGCCGGGGGGCGGGCTGACCCTGCTGGCCTCCGTGCCCGGGGGGGTCCCCGCTCCGCCCGAACGCTCGGTGGAAGGGCTGATGGCGGCGGCGCTGGACGGCCGCGGCGCCCGGCCGGCGGCGCGGGTGCTGTGGCCCGAGCTCGAGGTCGATGATCTGCTGGTCACGCCGCTCTCCGCGGCCGGCGAGCGGCTCGGACTCCTGTGCGCGGCCGCGCGTCCCGAGCAGGGCTTCGACGACGAGGATGTCGAGATCGCGCGCGCGGTGGCCCATCTCGCCGCGGTGGCGATCAAGCGCGCCGAGCTGATCGAGGGTCTGACCACCGCCAGCATCATCAAGGACCTGTTTGAGGCCCTGGCCGCCGGTGCCACCGAGTTCGCCGCCGACAAGGCGGCCGAGGTGCGCTGCGAGCTGACCGCGCCCTACCTGCTCGTCTGGGCGCGCCCGGCCGGAACCCGGGAGCAGTCGGCCGGGGAATGGCGGTCAGACGCGGAGGCGCTCGGGCACGCCTTGGCCGAGCTGAGCCCTCGCTCGGCGATCGAGGCCGGCCCAGGCCCCGTGCGGGCGCTGCTCTCGCTCGGTTCCACCCCCGAACGCGCGGCGGCGACGATCCTGCGGGAGTGCCGAGCGCTGGGCCAGCGCCACGCCGCCGTGATCGGCGTCTCGGAACCGCGCAGCGGCCCCGACGAGGCCACCGGTGCCTACCGAGAGGCCCGCGACGCAGGCACGATCGCCCGGGCCCTGCTCGGCGAGGGCGGTGCGATCGCCTACTCGCAGGTCGGCGCCTACCGCTATCTGGTTCAGATCGCGGCTGCCGACGCCCCCCGGGACCGGATGCAGGCCGCCGTCGATGAGCTGATCGCCTATGACCGCCGCCGCCGCACCGCGCTCCTTGACACGCTCGAGCGCTACCTGTCAGAGCGCCGCTCGGTGATCGAGAGCGCCCGCGCGCTCTTCATCCACCCCAACACGCTGCGCCAACGCCTCGGTCGGATCGAGGAGCTGACCGGGTTGCGCCTCGACGAGGACGACCTGCTCTCGCTCGAGCTGGCGATCAAGCTCGCCCGGCTGCACGGCCGTCCGTAGCCGCGGCAAGGGCAGCCGCGCGAGGGCCAGCAGCCGAGCCGGCCCTCGCACGGGCTCCCTAGTTGATGAGGATCATGAACGGAGAATCGCGTTGGGTGTCCGGAGAACCGCCGCCGTCCGTCATCTCGTTTACCGATATCTGCGCGGTTGGGCAGCCACCGTAGTTCCCGAGGTACGCGGAGGCCGTCGATCCGAAGTATTGCGGGGTCACCTGCACGTTCTTCGGGGTGAACGACAAGCCTGAGATGCAATACAGGCCCGTCGTCGGGTGAGTCACGTTTGCGCTGGTCATGTTCAGAGCATCGTCGACCAAGCCAGTGAGGCCGACTCGGGCATACGCCACAGCCGTCCCGTTAGTCCCGTTAGTCCCGTTAGTCCCGTTTGTTCCATCCTTGCCGGGAGGGCCGGGAGGGCCCGCCGGCCCTTGAGCTCCGGTGGGACCCTGGAGCCCCATTGGACCCTGCGGCCCCTTCGGACCGCGCGGGCCCCTCGTCGTTTTCTTCTTGGGGTGATGCGCGTCAGCGTGGTGCGTTGCCGCCATCGCCGACGGCGCCGCAACGCCGACCGACATCGCGACGCAAAGCGCGGCCAAGCCCATGCGCCGCGTGAGGAATCCCGTCATTACAAGCTCCCTTCCGCCCAGTCCCACTGGGTGTTGCTGATTAGTCCGCTCGCCCCCAATGGGCAGAGCCGGTGAAGCAAGCCGGTCGAACCTACACCAATGACCGTGCCGCGAGAGATTTTTTCCTGCATGCGCACGAGACCTGAATTTGACGCCCTGGCGCTTTCAGGCGAAGCGCTGCGCCTGGAGCGTGACCGACCGGGCCGAGGTGCTCAACCGGCCGGGGAATCGAGCACCAGGTAGACCGGCAGCTTGGCCCGACGCCGGACCCGCTGGGGCTCCTGTGACCAGAGCATGTCGCGAATCAGCACGTTGCGGTCGGGGTCAGCGCTCATCACGATCGCCTCGCACTTCGTGACCGCGGCCTCTTGGAGAATCCGTTTGGTCGACTTGCGGGTCCCCACGACCTGACCGTCAGCCTTCAGGCCCCGGCGCCGCAGCTGCTTGACCGCCTTGGCGACGATGTCGTGCTGCTGCTTCCATTCCGCCCGGGTGGGCAGCAGCCCGGGATTGGGCATCCCAAACGACACTCCGTGGACGCGGGCGATCGAGAAAACGTGCACGCTGGCTCCCGACGCGGCCGCGAGCTCGGTCACCCGTTTGATCGCCGCCTCCGAGATCGTCCGCCCCTCGGAGGCGAGCAGGATGCTCTCAAACCGCGGCTGGGCCGCCGACTCGGGCTCACGCACGAGGGCAGATGCTAAGGCCGGCACTAAGGCCCGGCGCCGGGGGCGGGCACTGCGCCGACCGGCGTCGTCGTCTCCGTGATGCGTCGGTCGCCGCGCTTGCGCCAGTAGTACAGCGGTAGATAGGAGGCCAGCACGCCGAGACCGATGAAGTAATACGGCAGCGTCTTGTGGCCCGCGGCGTTGCACGAGCAGCTGGCGTACAGGGGGCCGCCGTAGAAGTAGATCACCGCATAAAAGGCAGCCATGGCCAGCGCCACGTACTTCATCCACTCCGGCAGCTTGAACGGCCGCCGCACGTTGGGTCGATCGCGGCGCAGCAGGTAGTAGCCGATCAGCACCGGGATGAACGAGGCGAGGTAGCCGACGTTGGAGAACGTGTAGATCTCGACGGCGCCGCCGGCGAATACGACCAGGATCGAGCACACGACGTTGAAGACCATCGAGCGGTCTGGCACTCCGTGGCGGTTGACGTGCTGGAAGAAGCGCGGGAACTGGCCGTCGGTCGACATCTGATGCAGCGAACGCGCCGTGCCGGTGATGGCGTTCAGTGCCGACAGGACCAACGCCAGGATCAGCATGATCGCGATCAGCCAGTTGAGCACCGTGCTGCCCGCCCCGGCGCCGAAGACCTTGGAGGCGAAGTGGACGAAGATCGTCTTGGGGTCAACCAGGGCAGCGTTGCCCAGGGCCTTGTTGCCGAGCACGATGATGAACGCCACCGGGATCATCACGTAGATGAACAGGCCGTAGGCGCCCTCGAGGTTCATGGCGATCTTGGCGTCGCGATCGGGGTTACGGGTCTCGCCGATGTAGCAAGCCGCCGCCTCCATGGCGATCACGTTCCAGGTCAAGAGGAAGGAAAAGGCGATGGCCAGCGTCAACCAGCCATGGTGGAACTGGCTGGCGAAGAAGCCGGTGCCGTCTGGGTGACGGAAATGGAACAGCTGTCCGAAGCTCACCACCGAGGGGTGAAAGATCCACGAGATGGCCAGGAAGGTGAGCGGGATCATCGAGAGCAGCGCCAGGGTGGTCGCGAACACGGTGCCGAAGCGCAGGCCGAGCAGGGCGGGGATGAACAGCAGCAGGATGCCGACAACCGAGATCCCGACCGTCCAATAGGCGATCGGGGTATTGATGGGGGTGAAGCCAGATGTCGACAGGCCGAAGCGATCGACGATGTAGAACGAGGCGAGGATCATGTTCAGCGGCGCCACCGGGAACCACCCCAGCCAATACGCCCAGGCGGTGAAGCCGTTGATGTGCTCGGCCAGGCGTGGCCAGCGGTCCTTGTAGGCGGGGTACGCATAGGAGGGCGAGCCGCCCGAGCGGTCGGGCATCATCGCCGACAATT
>JBAVWI010000080.1:0-1537 GCA_049697735.1 Solirubrobacteraceae bacterium | reverse complement strand
ATGAGCTCATCGACGGCTGGCAGGCCGCGTGGTCAAGCCACGAGCCCGGCGCCTTCACCGATGTCTGCTCGGCCGGCATTCAGTACGAGGACCCCCTCACCGACGAGCCGCTGGCCGGGCTGGGGGCGCTCGAGGGTCACGCCACGCGGCTCTGGGCCGGCTTCCCCGACGCCCGCCTGGAGCGCACCGGCACTCGCCTTCACGACGGCCATTTCCTCGCCGCTCCCTGCAAGCTGCTCGGCACTCACCGCGAGCCACTGGAGGGCTTGCCGGCCACCAACCGGTTCGTGGTCGTGCACTGCGTCTTCTACTGCGAGCTTCAGAACGAGCTGCTCTACCGGGTCCGCGGCTTCTACGACGTCTACGACGCCGCCACCCAGCTCGGAGTGCTGCCCGCCCGCGGCACGCTCAGCGAGAAGGCCCTCCTGATGCTGCGCGGTTTCGGCCTGCGCGCCGCTCGGGGCTGACGGCCGACGTACACTGCTGCGCTTGACGCGCCACTTCCTCACCGGAGCCGAGCTGACCGCGGCCGAACTCGACGCGCTGCTGGCCCGCGCCGCCGAGCTCAAACGCTCCCCGCACGACTCGCAGGCGCTGGCCGGCCGCACGATCGCGCTGGTCTTCCAGGCCCCTTCGACGCGAACCCGGGTCTCCTTCGAGACCGGGGTGTTCGAACTCGGCGGCCACCCGATGGTGCTTCGCCCCGACGAGCTCCAGCTCAGTCGCGGCGAGTCGATCCGCGACACCGCCTACATCCTCTCCCGTCACGTCGCGGCGGTGGGGATCCGCACCGGACCCGACGAGCTCGTGGGCGAGCTGGCCCGACACGCCAGTGTGCCGGTCTTCAACATGCTCACCGCGGGTCACCATCCCTGCCAGGCCCTGGCCGACCTGCTCACCATGCGTGAGGTCTTCGGTCATCTGGAGGGTCTGACCCTGGCCTACGTCGGCGACGGCAACAACGTCGCGCGCTCGCTGGCCATCGTCGGCGCGTTGGCCGGAGTGCAGGTGCGAGTCGCAGCTCCCGAGGGCTTCCAGCTCGAGCCGATCGCCGGCGCGACGCTCACTGCGGACCCGGAGGCTGCCGTGGCCGGCGCCGACGTCGTCTACACCGACGTGTGGGTCAGCATGAGCGATGATCCGGCAAGTGCTGAAGCCCGCCGTGCGGCACTCGCTCCGTACCGGATCGACGACGCGCTCTTGGACGCAGCCGCACCGCACGCGATCGCCCTGCACTGCCTGCCCGCGCACCCCGGCGAGGAGATCACAGCCGAGGTTCTCTACGGTGAGCGCCAGCGGATCTGGGAACAGGCCGAGAACCGTCGGCACGCTCAGAAGGCGCTCCTGGAATTGCTCGTCCGCGCCGACACCTAGCTTTCGGCCCGAGTGCGCGGCAACTTCGGTTGACATTCATTTATCCAGTTCGGATACGCTCGCGCGAGCGTCAAGACGATTAGGAGCCCAAAACGCACCATGCCAGCCCCGAAACGCTCAACCTCGAGCTCGAAGACTTCCTCGGCCGCCAAGCCCGCCGCCA
>JBAVWI010000079.1:0-25237 GCA_049697735.1 Solirubrobacteraceae bacterium | reverse complement strand
CTCCTCGCAGGTGCGCTCCAAATCGAGCCACATCGTCAGCGATTCGCCGTCGGGGAAGACCACGTGCGCCACCGGGTCGGGCTCGATGTAGGTCAGTCCCTGCTCAGAGACAAGGCCCAGCTCGTCATCGAGGATCAGCGGGTTGGTGAGCAGGATCGTGTGTCCCGTGGAGCAGGAGTCCAGGCGAAAGCCCTCCAGCAAGAGCTCCTCGGACGCGACTCCGCCGCCGGGGACGCTGCGGGCGTCCAGTACCCGGCACCGATACCCGGCGCGCGTCAGGTAGGCCGCCGTGATCAGGCTGTTGTGGCCGGCGCCGGCGACGACGACGTCAGCCTGTGCGGCGTTGTCGCCGCGTGTGCTCACGGCGTCGGGGGCGCCGTGACCGCGCCGCCGAGGTACAGCGCTCCGATCTCGGGGTGCTCGAGCACCTCGCGCCCGGAGCCGGTGAGGCGGACCATCCCGTTCTCCAGCACGACCCCGTAGGCGCTCATCTTCAGGCCGGCGCGGGCATTCTGCTCGACGAGCAGGATCGTCTTGCCCTGCCTGTTCATCAGCTCGATCATCTCGAACACCATCGCCCGGGCCTGCGGATCGAGTCCCATCGAGGGCTCATCGAGCATGATCAACGTGGGGTCGAGCATCAGACAGCGTGCGAACTCGACCAGCCGCTGCTGGCCGCCGGACAGGCTCCCGGCCTTATCGTCGGCGCGCTCTCGGACGATCGGGTAGAGCTCCTCGACGGCTTTCAGGCGCTGGGCCACGAGGGCGCGATCGTTGACCGTGAAGGCCCCCATCTCGACGTTCTCGCGCACCGTCATCTCCCCGAACAAACTGTGCGCCTGCGGGATCTGGGAGAGCCCCTGGGTGAGGATCTGCTTTGGCGTCAGCCCCGCGATGCGCTCGCCATCGAAGGTGATCTCGCCCTCGCGTGGGTGTAGGAGCCCGCTGATGGTGGCCATCAGGGTCGACTTGCCGGCGCCATTGGGTCCGACCACGCAAGTGATATGGCCGCGCGGAACGTCCAGTGAGACCTGTTTGAGGATGTCGCCGCCACCGTATCCGGCGGTGACCCCGCGCACGCTGAGCAGCGTCTGGGAATCGCCGAGCTTCTCCCGGGGGACGGTGCGCATCGGCGTGACCGAGACCCGGCCGGTCCCGGACTGATGGGCGGCGCCCGCGGCGATCTCCTGCTGCGTCTCCGCGTCGTCGGCACCGCCAAGGTAGGCGTCCAGCACCCTTGGGTCGGTCCGCACCTCGTCGGGAGCACCCGAGACGAGTGCCGTCCCTTGGCTGAGCACAGTCACCCGGTCGCAGATGCTCATCACGAACTCCATGTTGTGCTCGACGATGAGCATCGTCTTGCCGGACTTGTTGAGCTCCTTGATGCGATCCGCGAGATGGGTGATCAAGGTGGGATTGATTCCGCCCGCGGGCTCGTCGAGCAGGAGCACAGCCGGGTCGGAGACGAGCAGCGAGGCCAGCTCGAGCAGCTTGCGCTGACCGTAGGACAGATTGCCGGCCGGCTCGTGGGCGAGCCGGGTGATCCCGACGAAGTCCAACAGCTCCATCGCACGGCGCTTCTCGATCGCCGAGCCCGCCAGCCGCGCCACGCCGCGCAGCCAGCCCTCTTTTCGCTGCGTGGCGACGAGCATGTTCTCGAGCACGGACAGCCGCATGAACAGGCGCGTGAGCTGAAACGTGCGCCCGATCCCGAGCTTGAACACGCGGTCAGGCGGCGCGTTGGTGATTTCGGCGGCGTTGAAGTGAACCTGTCCCTGCTGGATCCGCTCGTAGCCGGTGATCACGTTGAACAGCGTCGTCTTGCCCGAGCCGTTGGGTCCGATCAACCCGTTGATCTCGCCCTCGCGGACCTGAAGGTCGCACAGTGACAGCGCCTTGACGCCGCCATAGGACTTCGACACTCCCGTGACTTCGATCAGGCTGCTCATCGAGCTGCCCCCTGGAGGCCGCCTCGGACCTTCGACCCCTGCTCTCCCTCGTCGTCTCGCTCCACTGCTCGTATGCGGCGGCGTTCGAGCAGTCCGGCCAGGCTCGGGACGACGCCCCGCGGGAGCAGCAGGATGACGACGAGGAACAGGACTCCGTAGGCGATCAGATAGACGCCGGTGTTGGAGAAGGTGAGGGTGAAGTACTGCTGCAGCGATTCGAGCACGAGCGCCCCGAGCAACGGACCGGTCAGGGTGCCGAGGCCGCCGAGGAAGGCCATCAGGGCGATCGAGACGTCGAACAGGGCGTCGTAGGCGAACTGCGGATAGATCTGCCCGAGGAAGTAGAAGTACAGACCGCCGGCCATCCCGACCGGGAACGCTGACAGCATGAACGCCGTCAGCTTCACCCTCCGGGTCTTGACGCCGAGGCCGAGGGCACGATCCTCGTCGTCGCGGATCGCCAGCAGCTGCAATCCAAATCGCGATCGGCGCACAGTCCATGACAGCGCGATGGTCAAGATCAGAATCACCAGCGCCACGTAATAGAACGGCTGGTTGTAGTTGGCGGCCGAGAACGGCGCGATCGGGAGCGTGATCCCGGAGGTGCCGCCGGTGAAGTTGAGGTTGAAGGCCGCCAGCTGGAAGACGAAGAAGATCGCGATGGTGATCACGACAAAGGTGTGACGGCGGGTCCGCAGCGCGATCAGGCCCACCGGTACCGCGATCGCGACCGCGACCAGGCCGCCGAACGGCAACAGTCCGAAGACCCCCCAACCACCCGCGACGTGCCAGTCGCGCGCGGCCAGTGCGACCGCGTATCCGCCGCTCCCGAAGAACACGGCGTGGCCCAGGGCCAGGTAGCCGGAATAGCCGCTGAAAATGTTCCACGCCGTCGCCGAGACCATGAACACAAGCGCGAAGACCGCGATCGAGGTGGCCGTGGGGTCGGTGATCAGAAGCGGAAACAGGCCGAAGATCGCGAGTGCGACGACGATCGTCGCGATCACCGGACCGCGTCGTTGGTTCCGCGCGCCGAGAGGCGGGCTGTCGACGACGGCCCCGCTCCGGTCCTCCTCGGTGGCGCTCACTGGGCTCGCACCGCGGCTTTGCCGAATATCCCCTGGGGCCGGATCGAGAGCACGACGACCAGGGCGGCAAAGTAGACCAGCGGCGCCCAGGTCGGAGACCAGGCGACGGACACGACGTCATTGATCACCAGCAGGATGATCGCGCCGACCATGGCGCCTCCGATACTGCCCAGGCCGCCGAGAATGACGATCGCCAGCAGCCGCGAGATCAGGTCGTAGCCGCTGTTGGAGTTAAACGCGTTCGTGGCCCCGAAGACCATGCCGCCCACTGCCGTGAGGGAGATCCCGATGCCCACCGAGATCGTCCGCACACGGTTGACGTTGATCCCGATCAGATCGGCAGCGGTGCGGTTCTGCAGCGAAGCTCGCACCGCTCGTCCGAACTTCGTGCGGTAGAGCAGGTAGTACAGCCCGGCCAGCAGCGCGGCCGCGAGCACGAAACCGATCAGGTAGATGTAGGGCAGATAGAAGCCGAACACGTGCAGCGACGAATCCACGTAGGAGGCGTGTAGTTGCACGTAGTCGATCCCGAAGATCGCGCTCAGGATGCCCTCGATCAGGATCGCCACTGCGAACGTGATCAGGATCGACATCGACGTTCGGTCAGCTTCCCGGAGGCGGCGCATGAAGAAGAACTCGATGGCGACGCCGAGCGCGAACATGGCCGGGACCGTGATCACGAGCCCCAGGAGCAGGTCGATGCCGAGGTGGACCGAGAGCACATAGCTCAGGTAACCCCCCAGGATGACCATCACCCCCTGGGCGATGTTGATGATGTCCATGACCCCGAAGATCAGGCTCAGACCGGCGGCCATCAGCGCGTAGACGCCGCCGGTCAGGATCCCGTCGACGATGGCCTGGAGCAGGGCGGTTCCCGACATCGGCGCCCTACTTCCAGGCGGGCTTGGGGATCAGCGGAGGGGTGGAGCCCGCCGCCGAGGTGGGAAGCGTCTGCGTGAGAACCCCGTTCTGCCACTGGAAGGTGAGCGGCTTCTGGGCTGTGTTCTCGCCGTCGGAGGCGAACTTCACCGGGCCCTGGACGCTGTCGAAGGTCTTCCCGCTGTGCAGATAGGCGGTGATCTTCGCGTTGTCGAGGCTCTTGGTCGCCTCCACAGCCTGCGTCATCACCTGACCAACCGAATACGCCTCAGCGACATCGGAGCTGACCGTGGACGCAGTGCCGCCGTACTTGGCGATGTACTCGTTGACCATCTGCTGGCTGTCGGCTTTCTTGAAGCCGCCGTACCAGCCGTTGGGAACGAAGATCCCATTTTCGTTGCCGGTCCCGACCGCCTTGATGAATGCGGTGCCCTGGTCGGGTCCACCGGTGGCGACGAACTCGCGGGGGTTGTAGTGCTGCTGGATGAACGTGTGGACGAACGCGGACACGGTCGGCACGTCAACCGAACCGAGCACGACCACATCGGGGTTGGCGCTCGCCACCTGACCCGCGATCGGGGTGTAGTCGGTGACCTCAGCCGGGAAAACCTTCGAGACCACGGTCTTGACGCCCGCCGCTGACATGATCTGCTGCGCGACAGGAAGCTGGGGCTGGGTGAACTGCTCGTTGACGGTCACGAAGGCGGCCGTCTTGGGGCGCTTGCTCGCCGGCAGCGAGGCGATCCACTGCGCGAACGTCACCAGGTTGTTCTTGACCGGCACCGAGACGTCGAAGAGATTCTTCAGGCCGTTGCCGAACACCGCCGGGCCGCCGCCGGCGCCTTCTACGAATGTGTAGCCGTAGCGTGCCGCGACCCGCGCCGACGGGATCGTGAGCAGCGTCGAGAAGGGACCGAAGACCAGCGGATCCTTGTTGGAGCCGATCAGCTTCTGGTAGTTGGTGGCCACCTGCGCCGGGCTCGACGAGTCGGAGATGACGTCGATCTTGACTTGACGTCCGAGCAGGCCGCCCTTCTTGTTCTGATCTGCGGCCCACAGCTGATAGCCGCGCTGGAAAGCCTGGCCGTCGGCGGCGAAGTCGCCTGACAGCGAGAGCGAGGTCCCGATCGTGATCGGACCCTTGCCGCCGCCGGATCCGCTCCCGCCCGAGCCGGAGCTACCACAAGCCGCGAGCAGCGCGGCGACCAGCACCGTAAGCCCAGCCAGCACACACTTTCGCAACATGGCCATCTCTCTCCTCGGCTCGCCGTTGAACTCGCTCACGACCGCCAGCACGCTGCTGCAATCGTTTGCAGTTCGCCACCATACTCCGCAGGCCGCGGCCCTGTCAACACCCCCCAACCGGCCCCCAACATGGCCCCGAGCTCCGAGGCGCCGGCGGCTGGCGCCCGCGGGTCAGCTGCGGGCGTCGTCCTCGAGCAGTGCCGCCATCGCGGCGCTACCCCGCTCGATCGTCGACCGCATGTCCGGGTTGAGATGGAACGCGGTGCTGTCGTAGTCCTCGGGCAGATTGCCGCGCAGATGGCGATCAAGCGCGAGCAGGCGCGGGTAGTACCCGCCGCCCATGCAGTAGATCGCGTCGTACATCTGGCCTCCGATCGAGTGACTGTCCAGGGTGGTGGCGTGCTGCAGCTCGAGCGTGGTGTTGTCTCCATCAGCGCCCGGCGACAGGCGCAGCTCGATCTCGTCAGCGCCCGCCCCGAGCGAGACCTTGAGCACCTCCGGGGGCGAGCAGACCATGATCGTCCCCGACCCCATGTTGGCCTGCTCGAAGCTTCCCCCGACCCGGAACTCGCCGGTGACCGGCACGTACCAGCGCCGCAGGCGCTCGGGGTTGGTGCACGCGTCCCAGAGATCCTCGATCGTCGTCGGGTAGGTGCGTGTGAACACCGCGATGCGGGCCTCGCCGGCCGGAATTTCGCCGCGGCGAAGCTCAGGCGCGGGCTCCCGGTAGGGAGTCGCGGTCGTTGACTGGGTCATGGCTTGTCCTCTCGTGGTTGTGACTTTGATCGTGATTGGCGAGCGGGACGACTCTTTCCCCGCTGCACCTCGGTGCCGAGGGCGTCGAGGCGCTGGTTGAAGAACCGTCGGTAGGGCGTCAGCCAGCGGTCGATCTCCGCCAGGGGATCGGAGTCGATCGCGTATAGGCGTCGCGGTCCGGCGACGCGGACTGTGGCAAAGCCGTTCTCGCGCAGTACGCGCAGATGCTGCGAAACGGCTGGCTGGGAGATCCCGAACTCGTCCTGAATCGTGGCGCCGAGCTCACCCGCGGCTCGTTCGCCATCTGAGAGCAGCTCGACGATGCGGCGGCGCACCGGGTCACCGAGGATCTCGAACGCGTGCATTTCTCTACCATATACGACAGGGCTTATATAAGCAAGTACCGAAATGCGAAGTTAGCATCCCTCGGGCATGCCTACCCGGAGGAGGCCAAGGGATCAGGCGACGGAGGAGGCCGAGGGATCAGGCGACAGCCGATCTCCTACTGGTGACCGAACGGACAGCGTGACGGCGGTTGGCTCCCCGCTTCCCGTGGTCACCCGATCAGCTTGGGCGCCCGGCGCCCGGATCCCAGATGCGCATGCGCGAGCCGGGAACCTTGCCCATGGCGGCAGTGATCTTGGCCATCAGGAGATAGAAGCGCGGCAGCTCGGGATACAGCAGCGGCTTGCCGTTGGTCATCACCGCGCAGGACAGCGCGCGCTGGGGATCGGCCCAGGTCAGCATGTTGGTGAAGCCGAGGTGACCGAAGGCATGCTGGGTGTCGCGACCGTAGAGACTGAGCATGCGCGACCCGAGCATGAACCCGTACGAGAACCGGGTCGGCCATCCGAGCGAAAGGTCGAACTCGAGATGGGATTGCTCGCGCAGGGCGGCGCGGATCGTCGGCGCCTTGAGCACCCGATCTCCGGCCAGCTCGCCACCGCAGCGCAGCATCTCGTAGAAGCGTGAGAACTCGCGGGCGGTGCTGATCAGGTTGGCCGAGGGGACGATCGCGGTCTGAAAGCGGGGGTCGTTGCTGGCCTCGATGAGGGCGTCCAGCGGGAGTCCCAGCGCTCGTGAGACAAGCTGTGAGGCCGGAGGCGCGGTCGGCGGTCCGGTCAGGTAATTGAGCGCTACCTGATCCAGATCGTCTTCGGCGACACCGTAATTCGTCCACCGCATCCCGAGCGGCTGGAGGATCTCCTGGGCCAAGACGGTACGGATGTCCTTCCCCGTCACCTGGTGCACGACCTCGCCCAGGATGTAGCCCCCCGACACCGCGTGGTAGGCGAGAAAACGTCCCGGTGCAGCGAACGGCCGCGCATCGGAGAGCGCTGAAACCCGGAACTCGCGATCCCCGACTCGGTCGAGGTCAAAGACCTCGCGGGGCAGGTTGGGGACCCCCGCCCGATGGGCCAGGACCTGGGCGATCGTGATCTGTTCCTTGCCGTGGCGGCCGTAGCCGGGGACGTACTCGCTCACCGGAGACTCGACGTCGAGCACGCCGCGCTCATGCAGCAGGTGGACCACGACCGCGGTCACCGCCTTGGAACACGAGTAGGTGACAAACGGGGTCTCGGGGGTGGCCCGCACCTTGACGCTTGACTCGCCGTCGTGGGGACCATTTCCGCGCGCGTGACCGATGGCGCGGTCGAGCACGATTTCCCCTTCGTGGCGTACGCAGACCTGAATCGCCGGGTGCATGCCACTCCGGTAGAGGTCGCTCGCCGCCTTCCAGATCCCCTCCCGGCGGCGCGGGGTCAGCCCCTCGGTATCGGCTTCGGGACCGATTGTGGTGACGGCGTCGAGGTCATCGGGCACCCGGATCCGGCGCAGCGGATCGGGTACCAGGGGAAGTCTCGGGAGCGTGGGGATCTGCATCAGGCGGGCACCATGACAGGCGCCCTACCCGCCACCACCCGGAGTCAGACGTGCGGCGGGATTAGTGAGGTTCTGGATGCTACGTCCAGGCCGCGAGCTCGGCGATCGGGATCGAGGAGGTGATGGCGGGCAGTCTTAGCAGCCACCCAGCGCCCGCAGGCGCCGGCGGTAGACCTGCATGCCGGCATGAAGGAAGTCACTGTGCGTCTGCGCGCGCAGGCTCGGGACATCCTCGTGGTGATACGGGCTCGAGAGGCTCTCGGCGTGCCCGATCACGTCGCGGACCGGGATCTGAAAGCGACAGCGCAGCCAATGCACGAGCCGGAGGCTGGCGGTGATCTGAGCGTGATCACCGAGAACCTGGGCATCGCTGAAGCCGACGTGCTCGATGCCGAGGGCCGTCCAGTTCAGGCCCACCGTGTGGCGGGCCATCGTCCCCACCGATACGAGCTGGTGGATGGCGCCGTTGCTGTCGACGACGAAGTGCGCCGAGGTGGCCGGCAGCTCGTGCAGCTCGGAATCCGGCACGTCGGTGGCAAACGTGTTGTAGGTCGCGCTGTAGCTGGCGTCGGTGTAGTGGATGACGATCACATGCGGGTCGACCAAACGCCAGGTCGGCTTCATGAAGCTCGAGTAGTGGCGGTGGACGTAGGCGGCCATTTCGGCCTTGCGCTTGGCCCCGAACGGGACCGGGTCCCAGATGGTCCTGGGCTCGGGCACCGCCGTGGCCCGCGCCGGTGGCCAGGCGACCCGGCCAGCCGTGGAGACCAAGCGCCGTCGGCCCGACGCCGGGGGCGGGCTGGATTGGACCGGTCCTGTGCTCGCGGTCGTCGCGGGGGGAAGCGCCGCCGCCGGAGCGGCGGTGGCCAAGGGAGCGGCGGTGGTCGATGGAGTGGCGGTGGAGGGGGCGGCGGTGGTCGAGCCAGCGGCCGTCGCCGTGCGGGCGGCGGTGGTGGTTGCGCAACCCCCCGCCATCAGCCCGCTCACCGCGACGGTCAGTGCATCGCGCAGTCGCATCCCCTCAGGGTGGCAGGTCGGAGCCCGGCGCGACTCAGCTCGGCGGATCGTGCTCGAAGGCGAGCCGCGCGCCGGTCTGGTGGCCCTCGGCCGTGAAGGTGGCGGTGGCGCCGTTGAGGGCGAAGGTCAGTGCCTCGCCCTCCTCGGTGGTAACGCGCAACCGCCGTCCGTCCGCGTCGATGCTGTCCACGGTCCCGCGGACCCGCGAGCCGAGGAAGCTCACCATCACCGAGCCTCCGACCTGGGGCATCGCGCGCAGGGCCACGCGCGTAGTGATAGCAGCGCCGCGCTGGAGGCTGAGCGCGCGCCGGCGCCGTTGCGTTTGCCGCGACATGCCCACGGACACGCACGCCGAGCCGCGCTCCTGCATCCTTGAGCGCACCGAACGAGAGCGCAGAGAGAAAGCGAGGACCCTGATGGCCAATGGATCCAAGACATATCTGTTCACCCCCCAGAAGACGGCCGCATACGGTCACTTCGATCTGGACAGCGAACCGGTGGCTGCATGAGCATCACGGTCGTCGGATCGATTGCCTTTGACTCCGTGGAGACGCCGTTCGGCGCGCGGGAGCGGATGCTGGGCGGCGCCGCCACGCATTTCGCCCTTGCCGCCTCGTTCTTCGATCACGTCCGGATCGTCGGGCCGGTGGGAGATGACTTCGGCGACGCCGAGCTCGAGGTCCTGCAGATCCGCGGTTCCTCGATCGACGACGTCGAACGTGTGGCCGGCGGGAAGACCTTCTTCTGGAAGGGCAAGTACGGCTGGGACCTGGGCAGCCGGGAGACCCTCGACACCCAGCTCAATGTCTTCGAGCACTTCGCCCCCAAGCTGTCAGCGGAGTCCAGGGCGTCAGAGGTTCTCTTCCTGGCCAACATCCAGCCGGGCCTGCAGCTCGACGTTCGTGCGCAGTGCCAGGACGCGCGCTTCGTCGCCCTGGACTCGATGAACCTATGGATCGACATCGCCCGCGATGAGCTGCTCGAAGTCATCTCACGCGTCGACTGCCTGATCCTCAACGACGAGGAGCTGCGCCAGCTCACCAGCCAGCCCAATCTCGTCTCCGCCGCCCGCGAGGTGCTCTCCCACGGTCCCTCGATCGTTGTCGCCAAACAGGGCGAGCACGGTTCGGCGCTCATTACCGCTGATCAGTTCTTCGCCCTCCCGGCCTATCCGCTGGAAACCGTGATCGATCCCACCGGTGCCGGCGACACCTTTGCCGGCGGCTTCCTCGGCTACGTGTCGCGTCACCTGTTGACGGGGTTGAGCACCGACGTGTTGCGCAACGCCATGGCCTACGGGACCGCTCTGGCCTCCTTCAACGTCGAGGGGTTCGGGACCGAGCGGGTGCGCGAGGTCACCGCCGACGAGGTGGCCGAGCGCGTGGTCGGCCTCTGGCGGTTCACCCGCTTTGACCACGTCGGGGTGGAGCTGGTGCAATAAGTGACGGCTACACGCGCGTCGGGCTCGTGCCCAGCGGCGAAACCCGGCGGCTAGCGCGCGACCCGTCCCGGCTCGCCCTGTTCATGCCGCGGGCGCTGTGGCTCGCTCGAGCAGGAGCCGGGCGACGCTCTGCGCGCGCCGCGCGGCTTCGCGGTCGCCCTCGCCCGCGGCGACGATCGAGCCCTTCATGAGGATGTGCCACTGACGCGCGAAGCCGTCGGCGTCCTGCACTCCGGCCTGCTCGGCGAGGCGGTGGAGGAAGCCGCGGATACCGGCCAGGTAGGTCGTCGACGCCTTGTGCAGGGGATGCTTCTCGTCGGGGTGCTCGAGCAACACGTTGATGAACGAACAGCCCTCGAAATCGGGGCGATGAAACCACTCGTCGAAGACGTCAAAGATGGCCAGCAGGCGCTCACCGGGATCCTCGGCGCGGCGCTCGGCCTCGGCCTGCAGCCAGTCCCGGGTCCACAGTCGCTCGCGGCGCTCCAGGAAGGCCAGCACCAGGTCCTGCTTGGAACCGAAATGGCGGTACATCGTCTGCCGGGCCACCCCGGAACGCTCGATGATCGCCTCCACGCCCACGGCCTGGACGCCGTGGCTCGAAAACAGCTCATACGAGGCCGCCAGCAGCCTTTCGCGGGCATCGTTCCCCTTTGCCCCGAGCTTCTGGCGCGTCCCACTCTCCAGCGCCGGCATGACTTTGAGCCTACCACCGCCCCTGCTGGGTTCCGGCCGGCCACCAAAAAGCGCACACATACCTGACCCGAATATCGCGTCTTGCACGACGCAAATCGCCGGACCTCAGTTGCTAGGCTGCAACGCCGAAAATGCCCCGCTTCGCCTTTCTCACCAACCACGGCCTGACGCTGCTCTGTATCGCCGAGGATCCGCGGATGCGGATGCGCGAGATCGCCGCCCGCCTCACGATCACCGAACGGGCCGCCCAGCGCATCGTCTCTGACCTGATCGGTGCCGGCTACGTGGACCGGGTCCGCGAGGGCCGTCGCAACACCTACACCGTGCGGGGCGATCTCCCGATCATCCTCCCCACCCAGCGCGACATCGACCTCAACGCGCTTCTCGCCGTTCTCCTGCCGTCCACGGCCAGCGACAAACGGCGCGAAGAGATGACCACCGGGGTCTGACGGCCTCGGCACCGGGGTCTGACGGCCTCGGCCACCGGGGTCTGACGGCCTCGGCACCGGGCGGGGTCTGACGGCCTCGGCACCGGGCGGGGTCTGACCGCCTCGGCTGGTCGGGCGGCAGACACCCAGGTCACTCCCCGGGCGGACGGTGGCTGAGCGCGCCGACGATTCCGGTGCAGAACAGGATCAGGATCAGGACCGACGCGACATCAAGGACGTTCAGGCCGTAGTGCGAGATGTCGCGGGCGGTGAGGAAGCCCAAGGCGGCGATGAAGACCAGAGCCACGACGAGCAGGACGGTCCGCATCAGTTGACGGGCCGCGAGCCGGGAGCGACCTAGGCGAGCCCGACCGGTGCCCCGACGGCCGTGATCTGCCACGGCTGGTTGGCATCGCCGGTCAGGGAGAGCGTCCAACGCTCGGTGAAGCTGGTCGCCCGCGAGCGACTGCCGGACAGCACCGCTGCGGTGTCGCGGTGCTCCAGGTAGCGCCGCCCGGTCAGATCGACCTCGATCGTCATCGTCGGTGGCTCGGCCGCCGCGTCGAGCCCGATCACCCGCATCCGCTTGACCTCCGGACCGCGCACCACCACGCGGCTGCTGCCGCTGGGGTCACCGCCGTAGAGCAGTTCGCGGGTCGCCTCTGGAGTCGCGATGCGGCGCAGGATCGCATCGTCGCCGTCGACCGCCTGAGCCCAAGCGTTGACGGCGCGGCGGGCGGCGATCTCGAGCAGGTCAGGGGAGAAACGCCCGTCGGCCAGGCTCAGGTCGTTGGCCGCGCTGTGGGCGTCGCCCGTGAACTCGAGGTCGGCGACCTCGGCGATCTTGGTGCCCTCGGGAACGGCATCTGCGACGGCCCCTTCGACCATCGCCTCGTCGCGAAGCCCGGCCTCGTCAGCCCACGGGGTGGCGACGATCTGCTCGTCGAGGGCGTGCTTGCCCTCCGCGCCCTGCTCGATGCTGACCAGCACCCAATGCTCGCCGCGCCGGCCCAGGGTCCAGAACTCGCGCATCCGCGTGACCTCGCCAAGCTTGCCGGTCCGCTTGATGCGACGTCCGTAAGTGTCGACCACGTAGTCCTTGATCCGGGCGTCGAGCCGGACCACGACGCGGTCGGTATCCGCGTCACCGGCGCGGTTCAGGCCCACGTACTCGATCGTCGGCTCGCCGATCGGCTCGACGTGGTTGCGCCAGCCGCGCCGGTCAAAGTCGTCCAAGCGGCGCTCCCACTCGGCCAGCAGGTCGGAGGCGACCAGGCCGCGCAGGTGGACTCGGTCCTCGGCGTCCCACGCCTTCTGGATCTCGAAGAACAGGTTGCGGGCGGTGGCGCGCACGTGGTCGGGATCAAACTCCGGGTCCTCGTCGGCGGCTTCGGCCGCGGCCAGCTCGACCCGGCGCTCGCGCTCTGAGGTCTTCTTGCGTCCGCCGCCTCGGCTGGCGCTGCGCTCGGCCCAGTTGGCCTGCATGGCCGGCAGCCAGCGGGTGACGAAGAAGTACAGGAGCACGAGACCGATCAGGAACAAGAAGCCGAGCCCGTGGCCGATCAGCGCGATGTCGAGCAGGAGGCGGAAGATGATGTAGAGGGCAAAGCCCTTGCCGTGAACGCCGCTCCCGCCGCCACCGCCGCCGCTGAAGTTCGACGATCCGCCGCCGGCCGCAGCCATCGCCTCGGGCGCGAGCACGGCCAGGAGTACCGCTATCGCCGCGAAGGCGATCAGCAGCTTGCGCCGGTTCATGCCGTGGCCAGCTCTCGCAGCGGCCCGTGTCCGGGCTGGTTCTGAACCACGTGCTGGTCGGCGTGGTAGCTGGAGCGCACCAGCGGGCCCGCTGCCACGTGGTCGAAGCCGAGCTCATAGGCGGCTGTCTCAAGCGCCTTGAACTCGTCCGGATGCCAGTAGCGCACGATCGGCAGATGGCGCTCGGTGGGGCGCAGGTACTGGCCGACGGTCACGACCTGGACCTGGCTGTCTCTTATCTGCCCCAGGGCATCGACCATTTCCTCAAACGATTCCCCGAGTCCGACCATGAGTCCGGATTTGGTGGTGACTTCGTCACCGCCGTACTCCTTGGCGTTGCGCAGCACCCGCTTGGAGCGCTCCCAGGTCGAGCCCCGGCGGGCCACCGGATAGAGGCGGGGGACGACCTCGACGTTGTGGTTGAACACGTCGGGGCGCTCGGCGATCACCTTGGCCAGCGGCATCTCCGCGCCGCGGAAGTCGGGGGTCAGGACCTCGATCTGGGTTTCCGGCGCTTGCCGGCGGATCTGGCGGATCACGCCGACGAAGGCGCCGGCACCGTAGTCGGGAAGGTCGTCGCGGTCGACGCTGGTGATGACCGCGTGGCGCAGTCCCATCTTCGCGACGCTGCGGGCGACGCGGGCGGGCTCGAGCGGGTCATGCCAGGTCGGCTTGCCGGTCTTGACGTTGCAGAAGCCGCAGCGGCGCGTGCAGGTGTCACCAAGGATCATGAACGTGGCCGTGCCCCGCTGCCAGCACTCGCCGATGTTCGGGCACGCCGCCTCCTGGCACACGGTGTGAAGCCCCTCTGATTCGATCAGCTGCTCCAGCTCGCGGTAGCGTGGGCCGCCGGGCGCGGGGACCTTGAACCAGGGCGGTTTGCGGCCCTTGTGAGGCAGCACGTCGGGACCGAGAACGCTGAGCACGTCAGCGATTCCACCGGGGTTTGCCCGGGACCGCGTCGAGTGTTCGCGTTCTTTCACAGTTCTAAGGCTACCGCGGCGCAATCGTGGCTCGATTGGCACAGAGTTCCGGGCGGTCCGTGCCACGCTCTAAGGGTGCGTGCAGCAAATGGACATAGTGTCGACTTTCGCGCCTCGCATCGAGATCTGGCCGCGCTGGCAACACGCCAGAACGGCGTGTTCTCGTTGGCGCAGCTGGAAGCGATCGGGCTGGCGCGCGCGACCGTCTACAAGCGGGCCAAGCGTGGCCGGCTGCACCGGATTCACAGCAAGGTCTACGCCCTCGTGCCGCCGGAGCTGCTCACCCGCCACGGCCGCTACATGGCCGCCGTGCTCGCCTGCGGGTCCGGCGCCGCCCTCTCGCACCGCTCAGCGGCGGACCTGCTCGAGCTCCGCGCCACCGAGCGCTCCGGCATCGAGGTCACAATCCCCGGCACGGGCTCCCGCCGCCTCGATGGCATTGACATCCACCGCTCGACCACCCTCGATGCCCGCCTCGACGCCACGATTATCGACGGCATCACCTGCACAACGGTCGCCCGCACCCTGCTTGACCTGTGCGGGGTCGTCCCCCGTCGCGCCACCGAGCGGGCGTTCGACCAGGCCGAGGTCAGCGGGCGCCTCGATCTCCATGCTCTCCAGAGCCAGCTGGACCGCAACCGTGGCCGCCCCCAGGCGGCGATCATGCGCGCCGTCGTCGAGCAGCACCGCGCCGGTAGCACCGTGACCTGGAGCATGTTCGAGGAGAGCTTGCTCGCCGTCTGCCGCGACGCCAACGTTCCCGCGCCCGAGGTCAATGTCTGGGTTTCCCCACCTGACGGTGACCCACCCCTGCAGGTCGACTTCCTGTGGCGCGACGCCCGCCTCATCGTCGAGACCGACGGCCACGCGAGCCACGGGACGCGTGCGGCCTTTGAGCGTGACCGCCGTCGCGATCAGCGCTTGATCGCTGCCGGTTGGCGGGTGGTGCGGATCACCTGGCGTCAGCTCACCGAGGACCCTGAGCGCGCGGTCCGGTTGATCGTCGGCCTGCTCGCCGAGGTCTAGACCGACCCAGCGAAGCTAGACCGACCCAGCGAAGCTAGACCGACGCCAGCGCAGGCGAGCCGGCGCCGGCCAGTGCGGCCTGGAGCCGAGCGGCGGAGACGATCCGCTGCCGGCGACCGAGCGCCCGGGCGACCTGGAACGTCGCCCGCTTGCGGAAGCAGGGCATCTGACCTTCCGGCCGGCCCGTCTCCTTGATCAGCGAGGTCATGGAGACGCCGTCGAGTCCGCAGGCCACGACCCACGAGAAGGGCTGCAGATCGTTCTCCACATTCACCGCCCAGCCGTGCGTTGTCACCCCGCGCGCGACGTGCACGCCGATGGAGGCGATCTTGCGCTCCTGCACCCACACCCCGGTGTAGTCGGGGCCGTCCTGCGGCCGCGCTCGCGCGTTGACAATCCCCTCGTCGTGCAGCGCGGCGACGATCCCGCGCTCCAGCGTGCGCACGTACGCCACCACGTCGTCGACGGCCACGATCGGATAGCCGACCAGCTGGCCGGGCCCGTGGTAGGTGACCTTCCCGCCGCGGTCGGTCTCGACGACGTCGATCCCCTGCGCGCGGTACCAGTCCGTGCCCATCGGCAGCTCGCCGGGTCCCGAGCGCCGGCCGCGCGTGTATACCGGCCAGTGCTCGAGCAGCAGCATCACATCGGGGATCGCTCCCGCCTGCCGGGCTGCCCGCACGCGCTCCTGAAGGGCGAGCCCCTCGCGGTACTCCAGCGTGCCCAGCGAGCACACCCAGAGCTCGGGCGCATCAGGCAGAATCATGCTCTCTAGCCTACGCCGCCCTCGAGCTCGCGCTTGACCGCGGCCAGGAACTGCGCCGAGAGCGCGCCGTCCAGCGCGCGATGATCCCAGCTCAGACCGAGGATCGTCATCGGGCGGATAGCGATCGAATCGTTGCCGTCGGCGTCGGTGACCACCACCGGTCGCTTGACCACCGCCTCGAGGTCGAGGATCCCGACCTGGGGCAGGTTGATGATCGGCGTGGCCATGATCGAGCCGTACTGGCCGGGGTTGGTGATCGTGAAGGTGCCCCCCCGGACCTCGTCGGCGGTCAGCTCTCGTCCCCGGGCGCGCCGGGCGAGATCCCGGATCCGCGCGGCCAGCCCCTCCTCGGAGAGCTCGTGGGCCCCGTGAATGACCGGGACGATCAGGCCATCGTCACCGAGCGAGACGGCGATCCCCAGGTTCACCTCGTCCACGCGCGTGTAACTGTCTCCCTCCAACCACGCGTTCAAAGCCGGATACTCGCGCAGGGCCACCACCACAGCCCGGGCCACGAAGGCCAGCGCCGTCACCCGCAGCCGCGCCCGCTCGCGCTCAACCCGACTCATGTCGACCTCGATCCAGGTCGTGCAGGTTGCAGCGGTCTCGAGCGAGCGCTTCATGTGCTGACCGATCTGGCGGCGCATCCGCGAGAGCCCGCCATCCGCGCCCTCGGCCGCGCCCGGCGGCGCGGGGTCCGGGCGATACGGGCTCTCGATGTGCAGCGGAGGCTCGGTGACGGGATCGCCGGCGGCCCCCGCACCACCTACGCCGTTGCCGTTGACCAGCGCCAGCAGATCCTGCTTGCGCACACGCCCGCCGCGTCCCGTCCCCCTCACCCCGGACAGGTCGATCCCGTGCTCGGCGGCGATCCGCATCACCACCGGGGAATAGCGGCGGCCGGCGCTGCGCTCGCGCGGTGCAGCCGAGGACGGCGCCGGAGCGTCGCCAACCGCCGGATCCGCCCCAGCCGCCGCCGGACTCGCCGCACCCGCACTGGCGCCATTGGAAACTGAGTCCCCCGGCGCGCCGCCCGGGCCGGCGATCCGGGCCAGCACCGTCCCGACGTCGACGGTGGCGTCGACGTCGACAAGGATCTCGGCCACCACGCCGCTCGCCGGAGCCGGCACCTCGGTATCGATCTTGTCGGTGGAGATCTCGCAGATCGTCTGTTCGGCTTCGATCGCGTCCCCCACCCCGACGCGCCAGGCGACGATCGTCCCCTCGGCGACCGAGACCCCCATCTGGGGCATCGTCACATCGATCAAAACGTCAGTAGGCGAGGAGCTCACGGCAGGCCTCCTTGACGCGGTCGACGCCGGGCAGAACGGCTTGTTCAAGCGGCGGCGAGAACGGGATCGGCACGTCGGGGGTGGCGACCCGTACGACGGGTCCGTCCAGGTCCTCAAAGCCCTTCTCGGCGATCAAGGCTGCCACCTGGGCCCCGGCCGCGCAGGTCATGTTGGCCTCGTCGACGATGACCACCTTTGAGCACCGGGCCACCGAGTCGAGGATCGCCTCCTCGTCCAGGGGGACCAGCGAACGCAGATCCAGAACCTCGATCGACGCTCCCTCGAGATCGGAAGTCGCCGCCAGCGCCACATCGACCATCGCCCCGTAGGCGATCACCACCAGATCGGACCCGGGCCGGGCGACCCGCGCCGTGAAGGGAGTCTCGTACACGCCCTCGCGCACATCCCCCTTGACCCGCCGGTAGAGATGCTTGTGCTCCATGAAGAGGACCGGGTTGGGGTCGTGGATGGCGTGGTGAAGCAGGCCCTTGGCATCCTGCGCGGTCGACGGTGCCACCACCTTCAAACCGGGCGAGTGCATGAACAGCGCCTCCGGATTCTGGGAGTGAAAGGGACCTCCGGAAAATCCGCCGCCGCTCGGCAACCGCACCACGATCGGCACGGCCAGACCCTGGCGGTAGTGCATCTTGCCGGCCACGTTGACGAGCTGATCAAAGCCGCAGGAGATGAAGTCGGCGAACTGCATCTCGCACACCGGGCGCAGCCCCACCACCGCCGCGCCCACCGCGCAGCCGATGATCGCCGACTCGGCCAGCGGCGTGTCCATTACCCGGTCGCTCCCGAACTCCTCGATGAAGCCGTCGGTGACCTTGAAGGCGCCGCCGAACACGCCGATGTCCTCGCCCATCATCAGCACGCGCTCGTCGGCGCGCAGTTCATCGCGCAGAGCGGAGGAGATCGCCTGCAGGTAGGTCATGACCGCCATCAGACCGCACCGCCCGAGGCCGCCGAGCCCGGCGACTCCGCGAACCCGCTCCACGGCGCCTGCCCGTCGCCCAGCGGCTCAGCCTCGCCGACACAGAACACACCTTCGAGCACATCACCGGCGGCCGGCATCGGACCGGCCAGCGCTTCCGCCGCCGCCGCCTCGATCTCGGCCGCGACCGACTCGCGCAGCGCATCGACGTCCACGCCCAACCCGCGCAGGCGCTTCTCCTGGCGCTCGACCGGATCACGCTGGCGCCACTCCTCGACCTGCTCGGTGGGCACGTACTTCATGTCGTCGTGAGCGGCGTGCCCGTGCATGCGCATCGTGACCGCCTCGATCAGGGTCGGGCCGTCACCCGCCACCGCGCGCTCGCGGGCCGTCCGGGTGGCCTCGAACATCGCTTCCACGTCGTTGCCGTCCACGGTCACGCCGGCAAAGCCATAGGCCGCGGCGCGCTCCACGGGGTCCACGGCGAACTGCTTGTCCAGCGGCGTCGAGTACGCGTACTGGTTGTTCTCGAGCACGAACACGACCGGGAGCTTCTGCACTCCGGCCCAGTTCATCGCCTCGTGGAAGTCACCCCGCGAGGTCGATCCGTCCCCGAACCAGGTCAGCGCGCAGCGGTGCTCGCCGCGCATCTTGAAAGCCATCGCCATCCCGGTCGCGACCAGCATCATGTCGGGGAGCATCGAGACCATCCCGACGCAACCCAGGTCGCGATCGCCAAAGTGCACGTTGCCGTCACGACCGGCGGTGATGCCGCCCTCGCGACCCATGTACTGGGCGAGGATCCGGGTGGGGGTGACCCCGCGGATCAGGTGGGCGGCGAGGTCGCGGTGAAGGATGCAGAGCCGGTCCTGCGCGGCCATCGCGAAGGCGGCTCCGGCCGAGACAGCTTCCTGGCCGTAGCCGTCATAAAAAGAGCCAGGGACCTTGCCCTGGCGATAGAGACTCATGGCGCGTTCTTCGATGCCCCGCATGAGGAGCATGGCGCGGTGCAGCCAGATCCGGTCCTCGAGCTGCAGGTGCTCGTGCTGGCTGGCCTCTACCGAGGCCGGCCGAGCCGTGTCAGTGGCCATCTCGATTGCTTCCCTTTCGTTGCAGGCCGGCACGGGATCTCCGTCCGTCCAATCTCAGAAGCGGCGGCCCTTGGGATCTCCATGGCCACCTCTCTCCCGGGAGCCCGAGCTTACTGGACGGTGCGCGCGTACCCTTGATCGATGCAAAGCGCGTGGCTAGCCCGCCTGCGCTGGCGAAGCCGGGGCGCTTGGCTGTGGCCCACCTTTATCGTCGTCACGCTTCTCGACGCGGTCATCGTCCACTCGCTTCCGATCGCGGGTGACAGCCAGACGCTGTTTGGCGGGATCGTGTTCGCGCTCGTCTTCAACGTGATTGCCGTGCTGCTGCTCTCTCGTCCCTTCGGTGCCCTGCTGCGCCGCCGCCGCCGCGACATGCCCGTCGGCGTGGCCCGTAACTACGGAGGCACCGCCGCCGTCGCACTGGTCACGGCGGTCATGGTCGCTGGCGGGGTCCTGCACCACTCGACGCTGATCGCCAACCAGCGCGCGCTGCGCGACGCGATCGTCCGCGCGGTGGCCTACATCGGCGATCGGGCGCCGGCCTCGTTTCGCCAGATGGTCACCCACCCCGACACGTACACGATTCAGGCGGGAGCGCTCTACCGCACGTGTGTTCCCAACCGCACCGGGACGCGCACTTACTGCGTGATCGTGAAGTCCAACCTGCCCCTGGCCCAGAGTGTCGTCTTTGCCGGCTACGAACCGAATTCGGTCTTCGCCGCCGGAACGAACTAGACCGGTTCGAGCGCCACGGGCAGCTTGAACAGCGAGGCAAAGCGCAGGGCCAGGAAGGGGTCACCAGCGAGTTCAAAACGTCCGCTGGAGACCAGCTCGGGCCAGCTCGCGGCGCCCGAGGCGAGCAGGATGAGGTCATCGGAGCCCAGCGTCGCGCGGGCGCCCGGGTCATGCGCCGCGCCCGGACGCACGGAGCAGCTCTGTCCGGCGATGGCGAGCTCAAAGCGCGCCGGCGGCCGCCCCTGCGGGTCGCGGATGGCAAGCTCGAGGGTGGCGTCGAGCTGGTCGGCGGGGGCCTCGAAGCGCATCACGATCGCGCGCGGGATGACCCGCAGCACGATCCAATGCACGGGGCGGCGGCGGTCCAGCCGCGCCAACCAGATAGCCAATCGCCTCACGACAGCAGGTGCTCCATCGCCTCGGTGGGATCGGCGAACAGCATCAAGGCGTCGTCGGTCGCGACCATCCGCCCGTAGTGTGTCGACATCTCGTGCTGGATGGAGTACGCGCCGATCTCGTAGCCGAGCTCCTCGGAGATCTGGTCGTAGGGGATCACCAACCGGTCGCGGGCCCGGATGTCCCAGAACGAGGGTTGCTCGTGAACCTCGATCCCCTCGCGGCGCGACAAGAAGCCGGCCACCGCGTCACCCTCGGCGCTCTTGGCCATCACGATGCCGACGAAATCAAAGCTGCCGTTCTCTGAAACCGGTGAGGATGTTTGCCGAGCCCTCGAGCTTGCACCCGGCTCGGCATCCTGCCTCGCTTCGACCGGCTGCGCTCGAGTCATCCTGCTAGACGAGCCGGGCCTGCCATCGCTGACTTGGGAACTGGGCAGCGGCATCTCGGCGACGACCTCGGGCGGCGGCTCGTACCCGACCAGGCCGCAGCACTCGGGCAGCCCAGCCTCAGCGAGCATCGCCCCCGCGTAGGCGCTGACCCGCTCGGCGGCCCGGCCCACGTCGAGCCCGATCGGCTCGGCCACCGGCGCCAGCGCGGCGGCGGCGCCCAGCACCGCGGGTAGCCAGTCGCTCACCCAGCCGCTGAGAACCTGGCGGTTGTGCTCTCCGTGTTCGGCGTCGGCGAGCAGGAACCGGCTCAGCGCGACAGTCCACGTGCGCGCCCATTCCCACTCCTGGGTCTCCACGCGCGCGAGGACCGGCGTCACCGTGTCCCCGTGGGCGGCGGCCGCGCGGGTGCCGAGCTCGCGACGCACCAAGGTCGCCACCACCGGCTCGAAACACAGGTTGGCCGCGAACACGACCTCGGCCCAGTCCGGGGTTGCCGCCAGCCGCTCGAGGCAGCGGCGCGCAGCTTGCCAGGGCTCGTCGCCCAGAAAGGCTTCCCGCGCGTCGGCAATCGGGAAGTCCTGCCCGAGGCGCTGCTCGAGATCCATCGCGTAGAGCACGATCGCCTGCGCTGAGCGCTGCTTCATCGCCGCCTGCAGGCACACGCAGGTCGCGACAGTGTCAGACAGACAGTCGCGGGCGGCGGTGGCCAGCGCGAACCACAGGCCGTGCTCGAGGTAGGCGGGGACCTGGAGATAGCCGCGCAGGAAATCGGCCCAGGCCGGGTCGATGTCCTCGATCAGCCCCTGCTCGGCGGCCGAGCGCACCGCGCTCTCGATCTGCTCCTCGATGGCCGCGGCCGCCTGGTAGAAGGGCCGCTCCCATTGCTCGCCGGGGTCGCGGAAGGCAAACCAATCCGAGCTGCGCAGCGTCGTCGAGGCGTCATTCCACGTCCCCCGCCCGTCCTCGAAGTAAAGAGGCCAGCCCCGGGTCAGATGGCGATGGATCGAGGGCTGGGTGTCGACGGTGACGTCCTCGTACAGGGTCGCGCGCCGCGCCGCGGGGGTAAACCACCCGAAGTCGCGCTCGGAGACCTCGCGCGCCGCCGGCGCATCCGGGGCGTCGGCCGCCTGCGCCGCTGCATCGGCCGAGGTGGTGAACTTGTCCTGGAAGATCCGGGCCGGGTCGACGCCGCGTCCGGTCAGCATCGCCTCGGCGGCTTCGAGCATCGGCGGTGGCCCGCACATGTAGACGTCGGGCGCGGCGAGCTCCTCGTCGACGGCCTCGTGCACGAACCGATCGGTTACCGGGATGAAGCGAAAATCAGACAGCCGCTCGCCCAGCGCGGCGATCTCATCCAGCGCGAACAGGTCGCGCTCCTCGCGGGCCCCGTAGTAGAAGCGCACCGGGCGGGCGCATCCCCCGGCGGCCAGCTGGCGCAGGATGCCGAGCACCGGGGCCATTCCCGAGCCGCCGGCGATCATCAGGATCGGCGCTTCGGAGCGCCGCAGGTGAAAGGTGCCGTACGGCCCGGTCAATCGCACCTGAGTCTGAGAGTCAATCTCATTGCCGAGCATGCCCGAGAGCCGTCCCCCCGGGTAGCGCTTGATCATCAGCTCGAGCGCCTCGTCGTCGGGGAGGCTGGCGATCGAGAACGAGCGCCGGGCACCGTCGGTGCCCGGGACGTGGACGTCGACATACTGGCCCGGCAGCCACGAGAAGTCCTCGGGGACGGTCAGCTTGACCCCGATGATGTCGTGGCTGAGCTCGGTCACCTCGATCACGGTCGCTTCGACGTCGCGGATCGCGTTCTCGAGGCGATAGTTGTCGGGATCGAAGTGCAGCAGCTCGATGGCAAGGTCTGACTCGGGCAGCGCCCGGCACATGAGCACGTAGCCGTTGCCCCGCTCGGTGTCAGACAGCGCGAAGTTCGAATAACGCTTCAGGTCCGCCGACCCGGAGAGCAGATAGCACTTGCAGGCCGAGCACTGCCCTTCGCGGCACCCATAAGCCAGGTTGTAGCCCGAGCGAAAGGCCGCGTCGAGCACGGTCTCCTCAGGGCCGCAGTCGATCTCCTCGCCGAGCGGCTCAAAACGGACGCGCGGGCTCATTTACAGGATCGCGTGCGCGAGCTCGAACGGGACGGCGCCGCTCGTGGTCGGGGCGTCTGACCAGTCCCCGCTGGGCAGGCCCAGCTCGCGGGCGACGCGGATGTTGGGGCTCTGGAGCTTGAGGTTGTGGGCGCGGATGTCTGACAGCGTCCACTGCCGGGGACCGTCGCCGTTGCCATGCAGATGGGGCTGCCCGATCAGGGTCTCGCCGTCGGCGCGGACGAAGCCGAGATCCTGGATCACCTCCGAGGCCTCCCAGCCGTGGTAGCGGTCCAGGTAGTTGCGGTCGCCGCTGTAGCGGCCGGGGTTTGACTCGTCCAGCCACCGGCATTCCTTGGAGCAGTAGAACCGGGTGCGTTGCCCGACGATTCGTCGCCGGCGGTCCGCCTCGGCCACACACAATCCCTGGCAGGTCCAGCAGAAGGGCGGCGCCATGTTGATGAAGGCCAGGGGCAGGAAGCCGGCCGCCGGATCGGTGCCCTGGCGGAAGGCCTCCCAGAAGGCGCCGTACTGCGAGTACCAGCCGGGGTAATGGTGCTCAAACCACTCGAAGTCGCGCTCGTCGAGGGGATCAAAGCGCCAGAAGGACAGTGGCCAGGCGGCGAAGGCGAGGATCGCGTGGCGGTGGTGGATGCCGTTGACGATCCGTTCTCGGGCGCGCTCGAACATGTCGGGCGGGATGTCCAGCCCGAGCTTGCCGAGCTTCATGATGTAGGCACGGTGCCAGTCGTCGCGCACCCAGCGATCCCACTTGTCCAGGAAGCACTCCGGGTCTGAGCGGTCCTTGGAGAAGTACTCGATGACCACGGCCGAGAAGATGTCGATGAAGGCGTGGTTGATCCAGAAAGCCTGCTGCAGGTCGCGCTCGATCAGCGGCGCGTTGTGGTCGTCCTGCAGAACGGTGAGCAGGGTCGCGTAGCCGTTTGAGATGTGTCGCGCTTCGTCGGATTGGACCGACAGGTAGGTGGTGGGGAGGGTGAAGTCGCCGTTGCGCGCGGCGACATCTGGGGTGGCAACGAAAACAACATTCGTGAACGCTGTCTCGGCCACCACCTGGAGCGTGAACGCGCACTGGATCGGATCGCCGACGATGAAGTGCGAGAGCATGTTGAGTCCGGGGTTTGTCAGCACCGAGCCCGAGAACGCCTTCGGTCCCAGGTGCCAGCCGGCCGGATCGGGGACGTTCTTGGCGTACCAGCGAGCCAGCGCCATCTGCAGCCCGGTGTGGCGGATCTCATCCACGAACTGGACGTGGTAGCCGTTGCGCAGCTCGTTGTTGGGCACGGCGCTCATCAGCATTGACATGCAGCGCCCGGCCGCGACCTCGGCGTAGTTGGTGATGACGATGAACGGCTTGAGGATCTCCAGCCAGCGTTCGTGGGCCTGGTTGGGCATGTCGGCACGCACGGCCGCGTCGTGGCCGCCGTAGACGCGCTCGTCCTTCTCGAGCTCCATGGGCAGGTACTCGCGCATGATGTGGCGCATCGGATCCTTGGCCTTGTTCGGGAACCGGTAGCGCGTCGGGTAGCGGACCGCGGGCTGGTGGTAGCCGGCCTCCCAGCCGAGCTGGGCGATGCGCTCGTGCGTCTGGGTGATGCTGCGGCGACGGGGGGAGACGCTCATCTTCGCGGCCACGCTACACCTGTGCGCAGAGGCGAGTCTCTGCGCGGGAGCAACGTTTCAGGTCGGTCTGATTGTCACAATGTGACAATGACTACCGAGCCGTGGCGCGCCGAGCCCCTCCCGGCGGAGACAGTTATCGCTGTCCGCGCCGAGCTCGGGCGACTCGTCGACACGATCATCGCCGCCGTCCGCGCCGAGAGCCCGGTCTACGGAGAGGTGTTGACGGCGCCCGAGGGGATGGGCATCCGGCTGGGAATCGAGCAGGCGATCCGCGCCTTTCTCGACGCCGTGGAGAGCGGCCGGCGTCCGGCCGGCGAGACCGACGAGGTCTGGCGTCGCCTCGGGGAGGCCGAGTTCCAGGCCGGGCGCAGCCTCGACGATCTGCGCGCCGCCTTTCGCACCGGGACCCGCGCCGCTTGGCGAGGCGCCGCCGACCTCGCCTCCCGGGCCGGCGTCTCGGCCCCCATCGCGATTGCCCTCGCCGAGGCGATCTTCATCTACGGCGACGAGCTCGCCACCGACGTCGTCGAGGGCTACCTGCGGATGCAGTCCGACGAGGCGGGCGAGCGCGAGCGCCGCCGACGCCGGGTCGCCATGGCGCTACTCGATCCCGAGGCAAGCGATTCCGAGGCCGTGGCCCGGGCGGCCGAGCTCGCGCGCTGGCCGGTTCCACGCACCCTGGCCGCGCTCGCGCTCGAGGCCGACAGTCCGCTGGCCGTTGCCCGCCGCCTCGACGCCGACGTGCTTGCC
>JBAVWI010000078.1:0-8247 GCA_049697735.1 Solirubrobacteraceae bacterium | reverse complement strand
TCCTCGGCCCGACCGGGGTCGGCAAGACCGAGCTGGCCCGCGCCCTGGCCGAGTTCATGTTCGACACCCAGGAGGCGATGATCCGCATCGACATGTCGGAGTACATGGAGAAGCACGCGGTCTCGCGGCTGGTCGGCGCGCCTCCCGGCTACGTCGGCTACGAGGAGGGGGGCCAGCTGACCGAAGCGGTCCGCCGCCGGCCCTACTCGGTGGTCTTACTCGACGAGGTCGAGAAGGCCCACCCCGACGTCTTCAACATGCTGCTCCAGGTGATGGACGACGGTCGCCTGACCGACGGTCAGGGCCGCACGGTGTCGTTCAAGAACACGGTGCTGATCATGACCTCCAACATTCCGGGCGGCCGCGCCGGTGTGGAGGCTCACTTCCGGCCGGAGTTCGTCAACCGGCTCGACGACATCGTCGAGTTCGAGCCCTTGAGCCGCGAGCAGATCGGCGCGATCGTCGATCTCCAAGTCGCCCTGGTGCTCAAGCGCGTCCGCGAACGCGAGATCGAACTCGAGCTGACCGATGACGCGCGCACGCTGATCGGAAACCTCGGTTATGACCCCACCTACGGCGCGCGGCCGCTCAAGCGCGTGATCCAGAAGCGGCTCGTCGATCCGCTGGCGCTGGCCATCCTCGAGGGCCGGTTCACAGCCGGCGACACGGTGTTGGTCGGCGCCGCCAACGGCGAGCTGACCTTGGAGCGCGCCACCGCACCCGCGGCCCCCGCGGCCGTCTAACCATTCCTTTGGGCGCGCCGAGCCGCGAGTAGATCCGATAAAAGTCGGGCTACCGCCGTCAAACGTCGAAGGAGAGGCACCGTGCCGACGTACATCATGCTCACGACACTGAACCCCGATGGGGTTCAGACGATCAAGAACAACCCGGCCCGGATCAAGGAGGTCAATAAGGAGGTCGAGCAGCTCGGCGCCACGGTCAAGGCGCAATGGGCGACGCTGGGTCAGTTCGACTTCATCAACGTCATCGAGGCACCCGACGAGCAGACCATCGCCCGCGTCTCGCTCGAGCTCGGCTCCCGCGGGACCGGCAAGTACGAGACCTTGACGGCGATCCCGATCGACGACTTCATCGGCGCCATCTGAACTTGGCCTCCCGGGTTCTCGTCCTCGGCGCGGGAGCCCGCGAGCACGCCCTCGTCCAGGCGCTCGCCCGTTCGCCCCAAGCCCCCGAGGTCCTCTGCGCCCCGGGCAACGCCGGGATCGCCGCCGAGGTCCCGGTCCCGGCCCCGGACCTCGATCCGCTCGATGGCGACGCGGTCGTGGCTGTGGCCCGCCAGGCCAGGGCCGATCTGGTCATCGTCGGTCCCGAGGCGCCGCTGGTGGCGGGGATCGCCGACGTGCTGGGGGCCTCCGGAGTGCGGTGCTTTGGGCCCACGGCAGGTGCCGCCCGGCTCGAGGGCTCCAAGGCGTTCTGCAAGGAGGTCATGATCGCCGCCGGCGTCCCCACCGCCGCCTACACGGTGGTCAGCGATCCGGAGGCGGGGATGGCCGCGATCACCTCCTATCCAGTGGTCATCAAGGCTGACGGCCTCGCGGCCGGCAAGGGCGTGATCATCGCCAGCGATGAGGCGCAGGCGCGCGCCGCGCTGCAGGACCTCCTGGTCGCGCGCCGATTCGGCACCCAGCACGTGGTCGTGGAGGAGTTCCTGGCCGGGCAGGAGTGCTCACTGTTGGCCGTGTGCGACGGCGAGACGGCGCTCCCGCTGGCCTCGGCCCAGGACTACAAGCGGATCTTCGATGGTGACCAGGGTCCCAACACGGGAGGCATGGGCTCCTACTCACCGGTGCCCGAGGTCGATGAGGCCCGGGCTCGGGAGATCTGCGCCGCCGTCCACCAGCCGGTGCTCGACGAGCTGGCCCGGCGCGGCACCCCCTTTCACGGGATTCTCTACGCCGGTCTGATGCTGACTGGCGGCGAGGCGGACGGCGTCAGCGTCCTCGAGTTCAACGTGCGCTTTGCAGATCCCGAGACGCAGGCCATCCTGCCCCGGCTGCGCTCGGACCTGCTCGCACTGCTCGAGGCGGCCTGCGCACCCGGGGGCCTGCGCGGCGCGACCGTGCAGTGGGCGCCCGAGGCTGCGGTCACGGTCGTGCTGGCCAGCGCGGGATACCCCGAATCATCCTCGAGCGGGGACCCGATCACGGGGCTTGACTCCGTCGCCAGCGGGATTCACGTCACCCACGCGGCGACCGCCCGGGACCCCTCGGGCCGGCTCGTGACGGCCGGCGGCCGGGTGCTCAGCGTGACCGCGCTCGGACCCGACGCCGCGACCGGCCGCCAGGCTGCATATGCTGCAGCCGACATGATCGATTTTCCCGGCCGCCAGCTACGACGCGACATCGCCTTGGGAGCCGTGCGATGAGTGAGGAAGAGCCCGAGCTCGTGCCCGCGGGTGAGAGCGGCCCCGAGGAGGCGCCGCTGAGCCCAGCCCCGACTGGCACCGAGCCGATGGCCGAGACAGCGGCCGACATCGAGGATCTCGAAACCGACGCCCCGCGAGTCGGCATCGTGATGGGCTCCAAGAGCGACCTGCCGGCGATGGAGAAGGCCGAGGCCGAGCTGACCGAACGTGGGATCAGCTCCGAGACCCGCGTCATGTCGGCCCACCGCGACCCCGATGTCGTCGCCGACTACGCCAAGAACGCGCGCCTGCGCGGGCTGCGCGTGATCATTGCCGGGGCCGGTCTCTCGGCTGCCCTGCCGGGAGTTGTCGCCGCCCATACCGATCTGCCGGTGATCGGCGTACCCCTGACCAGCCGGACGTCGGTGGCCGGCGGCCTTGACGCCCTGCTGTCCATCGCTCAGATGCCGCCCGGCGTTCCCGTGGCGTGCGTCGGCATCGACAACGCGCGCAATGCGGCCGTGCTCGCGGCCCGCATCCTGGACGCATAAGCGCTCGTGGCAGGGCGGGGACGGCGCTACGCTGTCCTGGCCTTCATGGCCGACGCGATCGTTCATCTGTCTTCGGTGGCCGGCAGTCCCCTGTTGGACTCGGCCGGGGACCGGCTCGGGCGCATCGAGGACGTGGTGGCGCGCCTTGACGTCTCCGATCAGCTCCCGGCCGTAGTGGGGCTCGTGGCCCGGGTTGGCGGCCGCGAGATGTTCGTGCCCATGAGCCGGGTCGACCGGCTCGAGCGGGCGGCGGCGCGTACAGCCACCACGAAGCTCAACCTGGCCCAGTTCGAGCGCCGGCCCGGCGAGGTCCTGCTGCGGGCAGACGTGCTCGACCGCAGCCTCATCAACGTCCAGACGGCGCGTCTGGTCACCGCGCGCGACGTCGAGCTGGTCTGTGAGGACGGAACCTGGTGGGTGGCCGGCATCGATCCGAGCTTCCGCGCCCGCTTGTACCGCTGGCTGCCCCGGAGCTTTCGCGGTCACGACAGCGAGCACACCGAGTTCGTCCCCTGGCGTGACATGGAGGCCTTCGTCGGCCATGTCCCGACCTCCCGCCTGAAGCTCGGCGCCCGACGCCTCGGGCGGCTGCATCCGGCGCAGATCGCCGATCTCGTCGAGGCCGCCAGCCACGAAGAAGGCCAGGAGATCCTCCAGGCCGTGGCCGCCGACAAGGAGCTCGAGGCCGACGTCTTCGAGGAGCTCGATGACGAGCACCAGGTCGAGTTCCTTCGCGAGCGCTCCGACGCCCAGGTGGCCGAGGTGCTGGGGCGCATGGCCCCCGATGACGTCGCTGACCTGCTGCTCGAGATCGAGCAGGACCGGCGACTGGCGATCCTGGGCTTGATGCCGGCGGCCAACCAGCGCAAGGTCCGCAGTCTCCTGGGCCACAACCCCCAGACCGCCGGCGGTCTGATGAACCCCGACTTCGTGACCGTGGCGGCCAGCGGTACCGCCGGCGACGCTCTGGATCGAGTCCGCGCGAGCTCCCTGGGCCCCCAGCAGGTCGCCGTCGTGTGCGTGGTCGATGACAACGGGGCGCTCGTGGACGCCGTGACACTGGCCGAACTCGTCCGGGCCGACCCCGGACGGCCGCTGGCCGAATTGACCGACGAGCAGCTGCCGGCGGTCCCGCCCGAGACCGAGCTGGCGGAGGTCGCGCGCCTGATGGCCGATTACAACCTCGTCGCGATGCCCGTGCTCGACGAGCAGCGGGTGCCGGTGGGGATCATCGCCGTGGACGACGTGCTCGAACTGCTGGTCCCCGAGGAATGGCGTCGGCGGGCGGGCGCCGGGCGCAGCTGAACAAAACGGCAACCGAAAGCGCGCCCGGCGTTAGTACCCTGGAAGGCGCGATGCCGCACAGCGACGCATATCCCGAGTACGAAGACTTACCGCGAAGTACGTGCCCTGCGGCCCGTGCGGTGAGCGTCGTCCCGGACTGAGTCTGGGCTGATCGACCCCCGTTCCGGCCGCGCACGTAGCTGCGCCCGACGAAAGGAGGTCGAGAGATGACGACTGATCAGCGCGGCAGCACGTCGGCTGACGCCGCGCACCAGCGCGCCGTCCTGGACTCGGCGCACGTCGGTGACATCGAGGGCGCCTTCGGCACCCTGCGCCAGCACCAGGAGGCCCATCGTTCGCTGCGGTCCCGTGCGCTTGCGCTGTTGGCCATCGTCGGGCCCGGCGTGATCGTGATGGTCGGCGACAACGACGCCGGCGGCGTCGCCACCTACTCGCAGGCCGGCCAGAACTACGGCACCAGCCTGCTGTGGGTGCTCCTGCTCCTCATTCCGGTGCTGATCGTCAACCAGGAGATGGTGGTCCGGCTGGGCGCGGTCACCGGGGTGGGCCACGCCAGGCTCATAAACGAGCGCTTCGGGCGCTTCTGGGGCTGGTTCTCTGTCGGCGATCTCTTCCTGCTCAACTTCCTCACCATCGTTACCGAGTTCATTGGCGTCAGCCTGGCCCTGGGCTACTTCGGAGTTTCCAAATACGTCGCCGTCCCGATCGCCGCGGTCGGCCTGGTCGCGATCACCGCCAGCGGCAGCTTCCGCTTCTGGGAGCGGGCGATGTTCGTGTTCGTGTTCACCAATCTGCTCGTCGTGCCGCTCTTCTTTCTCGCTCACCCCAACGTCGGCAACGTCGCTCAGCACTTCGTGATTCCCGGGATCCGGGGCGGGGTCAACTCGACCTCGATTCTGCTCATCATCGGAATGGTCGGCACGACGGTGGCCCCCTGGCAGCTGTTCTTCCAGCAGTCCAACATCATCGACAAGCGGATCACGCCGCGCTGGATCAACTACGAGCGCCTCGATACCTGGATCGGCGCCTTCGTCGTCGTGCTCGGGGCCGCCGCCCTGATCTCGGTGTCGGCCTTTGCCTTCGGCGGCACCCCCTACTTCGGCCACTTCAGCGACGCCGGGGCGACTGCCACCGGGCTCGACCACGTGCTCGGCCCGACCACCGGGGCGATCTTCGCCGTTGTCCTGCTCAACGCTTCGCTGATCGGCGCCGGCGCCCTCACGCTCTCCACCAGCTACGCCTTCGGTGACGTGTTCGGGACCAAGAGCTCTCTACACCGCAGCTTCTCGGAGTCGAAGTTCTTCTACGGCATGTTCAGCGCTCTGGTCGCCGGGGCGGCGGCGATCGTGCTCATCCCGGGCGCCCCGCTGGGGGTGATCACCCTCGCTGTCCAGGCCCTGGCGGGGGTTCTGCTCCCCAGTGCCAGCGTGTTTCTGCTCCTGCTCTGCAACGACCGGGAGGTTTTGGGTCCGTGGGTCAACTCCGGCTGGCTGAACGTGCTCGCCTCGGTGATCGTCGCTGTCCTGATCCTGCTCTCGCTCGTCCTGATGGCCACGACGCTGTTTCCGGGCATTGACGTCACCACGGTGTCTGTGGTCGGCGCTGCCGTCCTCGCCGCGGGGCTGCTCGTCTTTGGCTTGGTGACCCTGCGTTCGCGACGCGCCGGCTCTGCGGTGACAGTTGTCGAGACTGCGCCGGCGGTGCCGCGCAAGCAGTGGACGATGCCGCCGGTGACGCTTCTTTCCCGCCCGCGCTGGTCAGCCGGCCGCAAGACGGCCATGCTGACGATGCGCATCTACCTGCTGATCTCGATCATCCTGCTCGTGGTCAAGGCGGTCCAGCTGGCCGGCGGATAGGGTGCCGCTATGGGCAGGTGACGCACGGCACGGGGTCGCTCGGGCGGGTCAGATCCTCGATGTACTGGGCGAATACGCCCGCGATGGTGTGCTTGACGCGCGCCGGCATGCGGGGCTGGGGGGGAGTCTGGACGGGGGTCTGGCTATTCATGGTGGCTTCCTCGCTGCGCGCCGTTGTACGATGAGTACCGTACGATAGCAAATGTACGACGACCGTCGTACAACGAGGCTAGAGGAGACATGACAACTCACACCACCGAACACGTCGTCCATCCGCTCCGCTCCGAGCTGGAGCTGAGCGCGATCCTGCATGCCCTGAGCGATCCGGTCCGCTTGATGATCGTCGCCGAGCTGGCCAAGGGCGAGGGCGAGTACACGTGTGGCAGCTTTGCCCTTCCGGTCACCAAGTCAACCTGTACGCATCACTTCAAGGTGCTGCGTGAGGCGGGTCTCATTCAGCAGCGCCAGCAGGGCACCACCCGGCTCAACACGCTGCGCCGCACCGATCTCGAGGCGCGCTTCCCGGGATTGCTGGAGACGATCCTGCAAGCCGCCGGTGACCCCGCCGTGGCCGTCGCCCAAGCGGTCTAAGCGGCGCGCTGTCCCGCCGCAAACCTACGTGATCGCGCGCTACACCCGTCCCGAGCTCGCCTCGATCTGGTCTGACGAGGCCCGCTTTGAGGCGCTGCGCGAGGTCGAGGTCGCGGCCTGCGAGGAGATGGAGGGGCCATCGTCAGAGGAACTGGCGGCGATCCGCGACGCGAGCTTCACCGTGCCGGCGATCGCCGAACGGGAGAAGGTAACCGACCATGACGTCGCGGCTTTTGTTGATGTGCTCTCGGCCTCGGCCGGTCCGGCCGGGCGCTGGATTCACTACGGGCTGACGTCCAGCAACGTACTCGACACGGGGCTCGCCCTCCAGGTCCGCCGCGTGGGCGAATACGTCCTTCCCGACGCCCGCCGGCTTGTCTCAGTCTTGGCCAGTCGGGCCCGCCAGTATGTGGCGACGCTGTGCGTCGGACGTACGCACGGGATCCACGCCGAGCCGACCACCTTCGGAATCAAGCTCGCAGGCTTTGCCTTCGAGGCCGACCGCAACGCCACCCGGCTAGAGCGCGCCTTCGCCCAAGCCTCGGTGGGCGCGCTCTCGGGCGCGGTGGGCACCTACTCGGCCACCTCCCCGGACTTCGAGGCTCGGGTGCTGGATCGCCTCGGACTGGAGCGCGAACCCGTCTCGACCCAGGTCGTGGCCCGAGACCGCCACGCCGAGTTGCTGGGCGCGATCGCCCTGGCCGGGGCCGGCCTGGAGCGCTTCGCCACTGAGCTGCGCCATCTGGCCCGGACCGAGGTGGCCGAGGTTCGCGAGCCGTTCGGATCCGGCCAGAAGGGATCAAGCGCGATGCCGCACAAACGCAACCCGATCAAGTCCGAGCAGGTCTCGGGCCTGGCACGCGTGCTGCGCGCCAACGCCTCCGCGGCGCTTGAGAACGTCGCCCTGTGGCACGAGCGCGACATCTCCCACTCCTCGGTCGAGCGGATCATCCTCCCGGACTCGACAAGTCTCCTCGACCATCTGCAGCGGCGCGTCATCGCCCTCGCGGAGGGGATGGTGGTCGACGCTGCGCGCATGCGCGAGAACCTCGAGCTGACCTACGGCGCCCTCTTCTCACAGCGTGTGCTGCTCGCCCTCGTCGCCCGCGGTCAGACGCGCGACGACGCCTACCGGACCGTCCAGCGCTTGGCTCAGCGAGCGCTCGACGAGCGCGTGGGGCTGCGCGAGCTGCTCGCCGCCGACCCCGCCGGCGAGGGGCTCGACCTCGACGTCATCTTTGACTACGGCTCGTTCGTCGTGCACGCCGAGGAAATCGTCGCGCGCCTGGACGCGATCGCCTAGGTGGGACCGGTGGGCGACGCTGCGGCGACCGGCGCGTCGTCATAACCAGCCGCTAGGATCGCCGTCGTGGCTGCCGCCCTCTCCGATCTCACCTTGCTCGCCTCGGGCAAGGTCCGCGAGATCTACGAGCTGGGCGACGCGCTGCTGATCGTCACCTCGGACCGGATCTCGACCTACGACGTCGTGCATCCGACGCCGATCCCGGACAAGGGCAGCGTGCTCACCGGGCTGTCGACGTTCTGGTTCGAGCGCACCGCTGACATCCTCCCCAACCAC
>JBAVWI010000077.1:0-7385 GCA_049697735.1 Solirubrobacteraceae bacterium | reverse complement strand
CTTGAACGCTGGGTCCTGGCGGAGCGGATCGAGGTCGGAATCTCCTTCAAGGAAGGAGCGGGTGCGCTCCGAGAGTTCGATCGACCGGCGAAGGTGCGCGATGGCCTGGTCCTTCTGGCCGGCGAGGCTTTCGCAGCAGGCGACGTTGTAGAACAGGTCGGCGTACGGCTGATCGCCCGCGAGCAGCTCGCGTCCTCGAGCGGCCGCCTCAGCGTAATCGCCCGCCTCGTAGAGTGGCCGCACGGGGGCAAACAGCTCCCAGCCTCCAGGCTCGTACGGTTTTCCGGGAACACCGCCCACCACGACGATCGTCGTGCCGGGCTCGTTTCCAAACGCTGTACGTTTGACGCCGGGCGGCACAAAGACGAACGTCCCGGCGGAGGCGTCGAACTGCTCACCGTCGATCTCGAAGGATGCGCGCCCGCATAGCACGAGATACAGCTCCTCTTGCGGATCGGGCTCGGACTCGTCGTGCTCGTTGACGATCCGAGCTCCCGCCTCACGGGCTATCCAAGCGTTGACACCGAACGACGTGATGCCGAAGTGGTGGCGAACGGCGCGCATCGGCGCACGGCCGTCGTCCAGCTCCCCGATCTCGTCGATATGAGCCACCGCGTAACGATCCATGCCCATTCCTTTCGCTCTGTTGTCCACGCGCAGGGCCAGGCGACTTTAGTCCAGCTTCCCGCAGCGACCTGGGCGATCTCACTTCGCGACGCCAGCGGATTGCTCGGCTGCCCTCCGGGCTCGCGATCTACGTGCCCTCGTCGGCTTGCTCAACCGTTGAGGAACTCCAGCAGCGCGGTGTTGGTTTACTCCGGGTGGGTCCAGCCGATGTTGTGCGGGCCGTCCTGGACCTCGACCACGGTGAGGTTCGCGATAAGCGTTCCGTCGTCGGTCGCCGGGATCGTCAACTGCCCGACGGTGACTCCGGTTGCCGCATCGAGCCCCACGAGCGTATGCGAGCGCTTGTGTGTGTCCACCCCGATCACGATCATCTGCACCGTCCCTTCGTTGGTTGTGGCCTTCGGAGCGGATCTCCGGCGGACACACCTCAGTTGGGGCGATGCCACGCTCCTTTCAAGTCACGCCGGCGATCCTCGGCGGCGGCGGGCGACACGGCAAAAGCCGGTCAGACCCAAAGGTCGACAGGCGAATAGAGAGTCAGCCCGCCCGTCCGAGAGCCAAACCGACGAGCCGGACGACAACCGACCGCCGGAAGCGTCAGGTTCTCACTGAGGCGAGGAGCAGGGCGATCGCCGCTCCGGCTCGGCCGCCCTCCTTTCCGAACGGCACGGGCATCCTCGGCCGGCTGGTCGCCGAACAGCGCCTCGCGGAGCGCCCTGCTCTGATCCCGCGACGAGGATCTCGCGCGCGATGCCGACCGCTACGCGGGTGTGTTGATGAGGAGCCTGAGCCCGGCGTCAAAGGCGCTCAGCTGGCGTAGGTGGCCGTGACGGCTGTCCCAAACGCCGCTCGCTAGATCGCGCTGGACTGCTTCGGTGACGCGTTCGACGACCGCGGATTCCATTCGTGCGAAGCCGGAGGTCGCGTTTCGCGCTTCCGGGTGGAGGACGCGTTCGGGGTGGGCCCAGAAGGATCCAAGCGTCCAGTCCGGCGTGTCGCTCGGGATCTCGACAGTCTCCACCTCGGTTCTCCCGCCGAGCCAATGATCCAAATTCTCGATGCTCGGGAAGATGCGCCGGTCGAGTTCGGCCACCTCGGGGAGGTAGTCCGCCATCAGCCACATCTGCCCGCTCACATCGGGATCGTAGGTCAGGATGACCACAGGTCCCCGGGCGACGCGCCGCATTTCCCGGATGCCGTCCTTCTGTTCCTCGTCCCAGTGGTGGACGGTCAGTATCGCCATCGCGGCGTCGACGCTTTGGTCTCGAAGCGGAAGCCTTTCGGCGCTGGCGCGGATCGCAGGCCGTAGCTCGGATGGACGCTGGGCGGCCATCACGTCGCTTGGTTCGATCGCGAGGACGTAGCGGTCTCGTGGCTCGTAGGAGCCGGTTCCCGCTCCGACGTTCACGACAGTATGCGCGTGCCCGAGGGCTTGGTGGATGCGCTGCGCGAGGCGAGGATCTTCGCGACGGGTGCGTGCGTAGCCACGGCCGATCTGCTCATAGCGGGGAAGAGGTCGACCGGAAACCGAACTCATAAGCAGGGCAGAGTACCGAGGATTCCTCGGTATGAAAAGATTAAAACTCTGTGAGTCCTTCCACCATTTTGAATCCCCAGCCACGGCCGCGCGACCGATCGGCCCGCGAGCGCGTGCTGGCCGCGGCGCTGACCAGGTTCGCGACCGCATCGCCGATCGCCGTCAGCCTGGAGGACATCCGCAGCGAGGCAGGGGTAAGCGTGGGAGCGCTCTACCACCACTTCCCCGACAAGGCAGCGATCGTTGACGCGCTCTACGTCGATCTCACGATCGATGTGCAGCAGGAGTTCCTGGCCGAGCTGCGCGAGCACCCATCGGCCGAAGGCGGGATTAGGGCAATCGTCGGCTGGTACCTGCGCTGGGTGACCGAGAACCGGGTCGCAGCCAGCGTGCTGCTCGGAAACCGTCCGGACGACGATCCATTGCTGCACGACCTCAACCGCCGGTTCTTCACCGAGGTGAGGGGCTGGTGGCAGACCCACGTCCACTACGGCGCCCTCCGCGAGCTCCCATTAGACCTCATCCACGCCCTCTGGCTCGGCCCCGCCCAGGAATACACCCGTCACTGGCTATCTGGAGACGTTGAGCGAATGCCACGGACAATCGCGGGCGTCCTCGCCGACGCCGCCTGGAACAGCCTCAAGGAGCCCACATGACCTTCTACGACGCCCTCCTCGCCGACGCAGCAACAGAGTCCGAGCCGCTAGTCCGCGTTGAACGATCAACTGACCGTGCGGTAGTCACCCTCGATGACCCCGACAAGCGCAACGTGCTCAGCGCCGCCCTGACCACGCAACTCAAGACCGCGCTCGAGGAGCTCATCTCCGACCGGGGCGATCCGGGCGATAGTCCTCACCGGGACGGATCCGGCTTCTCAGCCGGCGGAGATCTGCGGATGATGGACCGCACGTCTCAAGCACTCGCCGCACCCGCGGGCACGACCGACATCTGGCGATGGATCCGCTACCAGTTCGGTGCGATCGCACGGCTCATCGCGCACAGCGACACCGCGTTTATCGCCGCCCTCAACGGGCCTGCAGCGGGCGTCGGCCTCGCTTGGGCACTGACTTGCGACATCGTGATCGCCTCAGAACGCGCGGTGATTGTCCCAGCGTTCGGCAAGCTCGGACTGCTCCCCGAGGTCGGCACCTCTTGGGCACTCAATCGACGGCTCGGCTACCAAGGAGCGTTTGCGTACTACGTCGCAGGCGAGCACCTGAACGCCGAACGCGCTATGGAGCTCGGGCTCGTCCAAGAGGTCGTCGCGCACGATGAACTGCTCAACGCCGCCCACCACTGGTGCACCCGTATCGCATCGCTGCCCCCGGATGCCGTTCCGATGACGAAGCCGCTCCTGCGCGCTGCGGCGGACGCCAGCTGGGACCACGCCATCGCCCTCGAGGAGTTTGCCGAACCGCAATGTTTCACCACCCATGCTTTCCAAGAGTCAGTCCAATCACTGCTCGGCCGACGTTAGACCGGGCGCCCCACATGACGTGAGGTAAGCCCCGTCACGCCGCAGGTCTGCATCGCTGCAACGGGCCTCAACGTACTACGCCCCAAGCTCTGCGACGCGCGGAACACGTCTGCTGACGACCGTTTCAATGCTCCGCAACGGCAGCGGACGCGTTCTGGGCGGATACATCCCCACCCGAGCAAGTCCGGTCCGGGGTTGGCCGACGGCTCCCAGGTGATCGGACAGGCGCCGCCGTAGCGGCCGCGCTGACCAAAGTTGTTCCGCGGCGCTGCGGACGGGCCGCCGGACCAGCCGACCGCCGCCGTAGGCTCGGTGAATGCGATGGAACCTTCGACGACGGACCGAGACTCGCCATGGCGAGATCGCGTGGGACGTGTTCGGGAGCGGGCCGGCAGTCGTGTTGACGCACGGGACGCCCAGCCGATCGCTGGTTTGGCGCAAGGTTGTGCCGCGGCTCGCCGAGCGTCATACGGTCTACGTGTGGGACCTGCTCGGGTTCGGAGCCTCAGAGCACTACGTCGAGCAGGACGTCTCCCTCGTAACCCACGGTCACGTTCTCGCCGCGCTCGTGGAGCAGTGGAAGCTCGAGCGCCCAGCGCTGATCGGCCACGACATCGGCGCCGCTGTGGTCCTGCGTGCGCACATGCTCGAGGAGGTTCCGGCCTCCCATCTTGGCCTCATCGACGGTGTCGTGCTCGCGCCGTGGATCACGCCGCGCACTCGTCAGATGCAGCGCCAGGCTCAATCGTGGGCCTCGCTACCGGACCCCGACCTTGAGGCGCAGATCGTCGAACACCTGCAGTCGGCCACCGTGAAGCCCCTCGAGACGGAAGTGTTTCACGGTCTGTTCGGGCAGTGGGATGGCCCTGAGGGCCAAGCCCTCTACTTGCGGAACCTGGCCCAGTTCGACGAGGAGCACACGCGCGCGTTCGAGCCTCGACTGGCGACAATCTCGGTCCCGACCGCCCTCATCTGGGGCGAGCACGATGCCTGGCTGCCCGTCGGGACGGCCGACAAGATCGCGGCACAGATCCCCGGCGCGACGGTCACCGTCCTGCCCCGAGCCGGCCACTTCTCAATGGAAGACGATCCCCCTGGCGTAACGCAGGCGCTAGTCAATTTGCTCGAACGGCGATAACGCGGCACCACCTGCTCGGTCGGGGATCGGCTGATCGGAGTCCTGCTTCGATGAAACCGGGCTTCTCAAGCCTCACACGACCACCTCCCTCCTTTGCGCGGGCTGCAGGGCTCGGACTCAATGTTCAGGCGGCGGGCATCGGGCGATGTCTTACTGGAGTTGCTCGGCCAGTCCGACGAGGATCCCCTCGGGGCCACGCACGAAGCAGAGTCGGTACTGGTCCTCGTACTGCGCGATTTCGTCGAGCAGCTCCGCACCGTGGCTCCGGAGGCGGTCGACGACGCTGTCGATGTCCTCGACGGCGAACATGATGCGGCGTAGGCCCAGCGCGTTGGCCGGGGCATCTTCGGGCTCGGCTCTGATCGCAGGCGGGGTTCGGAACCTCGATAGCTCGACGCGGCCGTGGCCGTCTGGGGTCCGCATCATGGTGATGTCGGCACGGACGTTGTCGAGCCCGATGACTTTGCCGGCCCAGGATCCCTCGACGGTCGTTCGGCCTTCCACCTCCATCCCGAGTTCAGCGAAGAACGCCTCGGCGGCCTCGAGGTTCTCGACGTTGATGAGGACGTTGTCCATTCGTCGGAGTGTCATGGCTTTCTTTCGTGTGAGAGCACGATCACCGGGATCTTGCGTGCGGTGCGAGCTTGGTAGTCGTTGTAGAAGGGGTATCCGGCAACGAGTCGTGGCCAGTAGAGGGCTTTCTCCTCGGCTGTCGCCATGCGGGCGGACACCGGTCGCTTGGTCCCCTTGATCTCGATGGTCGCGTGTGGGTTGGCCTGGAGGTTTAGCCACCACGCCGGCGGTGCGTCGGACCCGCCGCGCGATCCGACGATCGCGTAGTTCTCGTCATCCTGGATGTAGAGCAGTGGCGACTGGCGAGGCTTGCCGGTTGTGCGGCCCACGGTGTGCAGGATGAGAACCGGAAGGTCCTGCATCTTGCCGCCCAAGCGCCCCTTGGACCAGCGGTAGACGACGACGTTGGTCCGGGGAATTAGGTTGACGAGTTTTGCTTTGAGCGTTCCGGGCGGCGGAAACGCGGGCGGGGACTTGGAGGACATCGGCTTATTGGCTCCTGTCAGTTCGTCGGTAGGCGGCCGGGGCGGGCTCAGCGTGCGGGTTGTCAGTTGTAGTAGCGGCGCACGCTGGACCCGACGCGTGTCACGTCGGTTCCGTAGATGTGAATCGAGATGGCGACCTCGTCGCCGGTGTTGTGGACCCGGTGGATGTCGCCGGGCGGCGCGAAGCCGTTGACGTCGCCGAGCAAGCCGTCGCTCGAGCCGATGATTTTGAGGTCGGCGTCGTAGACGTCCTCGTGTTCGACACCTTGGATGACACCGAATACGCACCAGGTCGTGTGGTCGTGGATGCGCGTGAACTGGCCCGGCCGCCACACCACCGCCGTGATCGAGAACGAACCGTCAGGCTCGACCTGCAGCGTGTGGCCGACTGCGCGATCGGGCGAGCCCACGCGCTGCTCGGGTGTGAGGACGTCGGTGCTGGGCAAGTTGGCGCGGAGCTGATCGGCGACGAGCTGGGCGGTGTGCGACCAGTCGGCGTGCGTGGCGATTGCGGAGCGTATGCCGGCCGCGAGCCGCTCGAGCTCGGAGCCGGTGGAGGTTGTTGCGGACATGGCCGGCATCGTGGCCTACCGCGGCGTATACGTCCAATGCCAGTTCTCGACGTCATCCATAGATAGGATTGATGGATGCTTGACGTGACCCGTCTGCGTGTTCTTGAGGCCGTCGCTCGTCATGGCTCGGTGACGGCGGCCGCGCGCGAGCTCGACTACTCGCAGCCGTCGGTTAGTCATCACCTCGCCCGACTGGAGGCGGAGACCGGAGCGCGGCTGCTGCAGAAGGCCGGCCGCGGTATCCGGTTGACTCAGGCGGGACGGCTGCTGGCCGACCGAGCGGCGGAGGTCATCGGCCGCCTTGACGCGGCCGATGCCGAGCTGTCCGCCCACGTCGGTTTGACCGCCGGGCGCGTGCGCCTTGCCGGGTTCGCCTCCGCCATCGGATCCCTGGTGCCCCGTGCGGCGGCCACGCTGGCGCGCGAGCATCCCGGCCTGGAGATCGGCTCGACCGACACGCATCCGCCCGAGGCGCTCGAGCTCCTGCGGACAGGCAGGGTCGAGGTGGCGATCATCTTTCGATACGACGAGTCGGAGGAGGAGCCGTCCGGCATCCGGCTGCGCCACCTGCTCGACGATCCGATGTACTTGCTGTCCCACCGCCGCACGCGCGGGCTGACAAGTCTCAGCGAGGCGACGTGGATCGCCGGCTGCGAGCGCTGTCGCGGCCACCTATTGGCCCTGTGCGACGCCGCCGGGTTCGAACCGCGCATCGGCTACGAGTCCGACGACATGGTCCTCATCCAAGCTCTCGTCGCCGCAGGCCTCTGCGTAGCGACTCTACCCGGCCTGGCCTTGCGGGCGCATCATGCAGACGGTGTCGTGGCCCGCAAGCTCCCTGGTCTGCCCCGCCGCGTGTACGCAGCGACATATGGGGACCCGCCCGACCCGCCGGCGGTCGCCGCGCTCGTAGACGCCCTGGCCGAGGCCGCCGCGGCGGCGTAGCGCCGGCGATCGGTGCCGGCCAGCCCTGCAT
>JBAVWI010000076.1:0-2644 GCA_049697735.1 Solirubrobacteraceae bacterium | reverse complement strand
CCGCCTCCCTGGCCGTGCTGGCCGACACCGACCTCACCCGGCTCACCGCCGACGTCGCCGCTCGGCTGCAGCAGCGTGGAGTCACCTTCGGCGGCGAGGCGTTCGTCGTTGATCCCGTGCCCCGGCTGCTCGCCGCCGCCGAGTGGGATGCCCTCGCCACCGGGCTGGCGCAGCGATCCCGGGCCCTGAACAGGTTTCTCCGCGACGCCTACGGCGAGCAGCAGATCGTGGAGTCCGGGATTATCTCAGCGGCGACGATCGCCGAGGCCGAGGGCTTTGAGCCCGACCTGGCGGGCTGTCTCCCGGCGAACGTCGCCCCGGCGGCGATCATCGGGTTCGACGTCGTACGGGATGTCCAAGGAGACTTTCTCGTCCTCGAGGACAACCTGCGCACTCCCTCGGGTATCGCCTACGCGCTGGCCGCCCGCGACGCGCTGACCCACACCTTGCCGGCCGGCTTGCCGACCCCGCGCCCGATCGACCCAATTACCTACGAGCTTCTCGGGCGCGTCCTGCACTCGGCGGCTCCGGCGGGCAACCCCCACCCGTGCCTCGTTGTCCTCACCGACGGGCCCGGCAACGTCGCCTACTACGAGCACGCCCAGGCGGCCTCACGGCTCGACGCGCTCCTTGTCACCCCCGCCGATCTCGTCCCGGAAGGGGATGGGCTCGCGGTCGTCCTCACCGACGGCACGCGCCGGACCGTCGACGTCGTCTACCGCCGCACCGACGAGGATCGCATTCGCGACGAGCACGGCGAGCTGACCGATGTGGCTCGGGTCCTGCTTGGGCCTTGGCTGGGGGGCCGCATCGGCCTCGTGAACGCGTTTGGCAATGGCCTCGCCGACGACAAGCTCGTCCACGCCCATGTCGAGGACTTCATCCGCTTCTACCTGGACGAGGAGCCGCTGGTTCGCTCCGTCCCCACCTACGCGCTGGACACGCTCGCGAAACGTCGCCAGGCGGCCCGGCAGCTGCGCGAGCTGGTGGTCAAGCCCCGCCACGGTCACGGCGGGATTGGGGTGCTGATCGGGGCCCACGCCGACCACGCGGACCTGGATCGGGTCGCCGCCGAGCTCGAGGCCGGCGACGGAGCCTTCATCGCGCAGCCGATCATTCCCCTCTCGAGCCATCCCACCGTCATCAATGGCCGGCTTGAGCCCCGCCACGTCGACCTGCGTCCGTTCGCGTTCTGTGCCGACGCCGTGGAGCTGATCCCCGGCGGTCTCACCCGCGTGGCCCTACAGGCCGGCGCACTGGTCGTCAACTCCTCTCAGCAGGGGGGCGGCAAGGACACCTGGATCCTGGACTAGCCGTCGCCTCCCCGCCCATGGCCGCGCGCGTGTGAGAGGCTGGTGACCGTGCTCTCGCTGAGCCTGCCGTCGGCCGCGATGCGCCCCCTTATCCACCTGGCCGCCCGCTGGAGTCTGTCTCCCCGCATCAACTGGCCGACCGCCCGCCGCCGCTTGGAGCTCGCGCAGAGCTTCCCCGGTCCACCCCGGGGAACCGAGATCCGGTTCGTCAGCGTGGGCGGGGTGCCCGCCGAGGAGCTCCGACCCTCGGCGAGCGAAGCGACGCTGCTGGTCTACTTTCACGGCGGTGGCTATGTGGTCGGGTCCCCCCGGACCCACCGCTCGCTCGTCGGGCGGATGGCGGGCGCTTTCGGTGGCCCGGCGCTTTCGGTTGCCTACCGCCTCGCCCCCGAGCATCCTTATCCCGCGGCGCTGGACGACGCGCGAGCGGTCTGGCGCGCCCTGATCGACGAGCGGGGTCTTGATCCGGCCCGGATCGTGGTGGCCGGCGATTCCGCGGGCGGCGGCCTGGCGCTCGCCCTGGCGCTGGGGCTGCGCGATGCCGGCGAACCGTTACCGGCGGCGCTGGGACTGATCTCGCCGTGGCTGGATCTCGCCCTCGACGCGGACGAAAGGCGGCCTCCGGCTCCCCGCGACGTGATCCTCACGCGAGGGCTGTTGAGTGCGTTCGCCGCCGCCTACCTGGCCGGAGCATCGGCCGGCCGCGCCGCCGTCTCTCCGCTGCAAGGGGAGCTGGCCGGGCTGCCGCCCCTCGTCGTCCACACCTGCGATGAAGACCTGATTCGCGCCGACGGCGAGCGCCTCGTCGCGCGGGCGCGAGCGGCGGGCGTGACGGTGACGCACGAGGATCTCCCCGGGCTCTGGCACGACCCGCACCTCAACGCGGCGTTCATGGCCGAGCCCGGGGGCGGCGCGCCGCTGCGGATGGCCCGAGCACTCCGCGCCCACGTGGCCGGAATCTGACCGGCGATCAGGAATCGGCTGCCTCTTCCTCATAGCCCCAGCCCCAGTGCTTGAGTCGGCGAGCCACGGGCTGTGCCTACCCCGGTACGGTGTAGCCGTGGCGGCCCGGAACGGCTTGATGGCGCGGGGACCCTGGGATCCTGCGCGAGTGCATGCGAGCTGGCTCTCGGATCCGTTCGAGCCCGCCCCGTCTGTTACCGCGGCCGCCGATGAGGCCCTGGGTGCTCTCCGGCGCCGCGGCTCTCCGAGCCACGACGGTCTGGCCGCGCGACTGCGCAGCTTCGACGCCGCGCCCGACCGGCTCTCCCTCGAGCTCGAACCGGCTCGCTGGGCGCTTCGGCTTGTGCCCGAGAACGCCGCTCAGAGCC
>JBAVWI010000075.1:0-4391 GCA_049697735.1 Solirubrobacteraceae bacterium | reverse complement strand
ACCGAGTCGCTGGTACAGCAATGCGGCGACGATGTCCGGCAGGGCGCCAGCACGATCCAGCAGGAACTCGAAGGCCTCGGTTCGGCGAACCTCTATTTCGTCGACCTTGCAGGTTTCGCGCTTCCAGCACTGCCCCCGCCGAAGCCGACGCTGCCTCGTCGCCTTGGTGAGACGCTCGGCGTCGGGTTCCGTGGCCTTCCGACGGTACTCGGCCTGAGGCGATCCCGCCGGACTCCCAGCGCCCGACAGCGGTAGCTTGCGCGGGTCACCGGTGAATTCGGGCCTTGATACCGATCTCAGTGTGTGTGCGACCGAAGCCGCACCACCACCACCGATAAGGCCGTGCTGAAGACCGGCAAGACTAGCTGGGGCCACGACGAAGCAAGTGTTGCGAAGGGCAACCCGCACGGTCCCGCTCCTCGCCAAACCCGAGACCGAAGTGTCGAAGCTGGCCTACGCACAAGTACGGTTCCGGAGCCGATCTTCAACGCCCTGCTCTCGGCGACAAGCGCGTCTCCGATTGGGACGCCCCGGGCGATCGCATTCGCCACCGGCCGGCGCTGGAGTGGACGACTCCTATGGCGACGAGGAGATCGCCGGGTTGACGGTGCCCGGCTGCAAGCTGCCAAGCGCTTTGGCGCAAACTGGCCTCTGGGGTCGCTGGCCGCACTGCCGCTTGTCGTCCGAAGCGGCAGTCGTCATCTCGTTCGGACACGGACGTGTCCGCCCAGACAAGCTGTCCCGCCGGTATGGGCTACGGCGCGACGGGGCGCTCGTCCTTCGGGGCGTAGCGGTGGTGTAGCGACAGGGGGTTGCCGTCGGGGTCCAGGCAGATCGCCTGCCAGCAGACGCCGGAGTCAAACGTGTCGCTGACGAAACGCACGCCCTTTGCCTCAAGCTGCTCCCGCGCGACGGCCACGTCGGCGACCTGCAGAGCGATCGGCATCGCGTTGGGGGAGAAGGTGCCGCCGAAGTCTTCGGTGCGCATGATGGCCAATGTAAGGTTGCCGGCCTGGTACTCGGCGCCGGGCCGGCTCCCGTAGCGCTTGACGAACGGCAGGCCGAGCGTCTCGCCGTAAAAGGCGGTCATCGCGTCGAAGTCCTGCGCCGGGATGCAGACGAAGTCCACACCGGTGATGAGTGGGGTCGTGTCGGTCATGGTGGCTTAGATCCTCGCAGGGCAGCCGACTCATCGGTCGACGGCTAACCCAAGTCCGACATGGCGACCATCAGCCCATCGGCGGACTCGCTGGGTTCCATGCAAGGGATAGCGGGCGGACCTACCGGCTGACGAGCGCTTCTCGCGCGAAGCGATCACCCCGCAGAGCGCGCCTGGTATATCCGCCCGCGATGGGCTCTGCAGGACCCAACAACTGTGAGCTGTGGTGCGGCCGGCGAAGATAGAAACGAGTCCGGGACGCTCGAGACCTACGCGAGCGTCGCACGGTTCCAGCCGCTCGTGTTGATCCAGTGCTCGTCGATGAGATTTCCGCTCGGGTCGCCGTAGAACACGTTCATGTTCGTCCCGTTCGGGGGTAGAACACGTTTTGGCTGCTGTCGTTGGGGCTGACGATCGCAGCGGCGTCGCCACCCTTACCAGCGTCTGGGAGTGTCTGTGCGCCCCAACCGCGGTCAATGACCTCAAAACGCGCGCCGGTCTTCTACCGCGACCTGATCGGCCTGCGCGTCATCCAGCGCGATGAGGAGTCGGTGTTCCTGGCGGCAGGCGATCACCACCATCACGTCGTGCTGACCGCCTGGGATGGTGACGCCACGACACCGTCGGCCCTGTATCACTTCGGCCTTGCCGCCCGACGCGACCGCACTCGCGCAGGTCGTCGTTCGACCCCGCACTGCACTTGGACGACGGCCGCCATTGGGGGCGGCCGCCGTCCAGAGCAAGCCGGGCTTAGCGAACCCTGATCGTCTGGCTGTAGATCGGCGCGGCCCCGGACCCGGGATACGCCGAGCCATCACCGCTGAATTCGACGACCGTGACCTTGTATGTGCCAGAGCTCGCGTAGGTGTGCGTCGGTGCGGTGCCGGTGCCGGTCGTGCCGTCGCCGAACTCCCAGAGGTCGTTCGTGACGGGTTGTCTGCTGATGGTGTTCAGGCCCGTAAACGACACCGTGGAGCCGGAGACCCGATCGCTGAACCCGGGAACGAACCCCTTGCTCCCGGTGTTGATGATCCCGCCGAATCCGGCCGAGAGGCCGCTGCTCTCGAACGTTGCCAGACCCACCGAATACAGGCCCGCCTCAGGGAAGGTGTGCGCGATGGTCGGCGCGGTCGTCTCAACCGTGTCGTTGCACGTCGTGCACCCCGGATCGGAATCGTTGAACTGCCAGCTGAAGTCAGCGGCCAACGGATCCGAACCGGTCGCGTCGAAGTTCATCGTGAGCCCGCTGCCGGGACTCGCTGTGAACGTCGCCTTCGGGACCGACGCCGGCGCGGTGTAGCGCTGGAGGCAGGTGTGCCCGTCGTTGCTCCACATCTCCTGGTAGTAGTAGTAATGACCGTTGATCACCTGGTTGTAGGCGGCCTTGTTATACGTACCGAGGGTCGGGCCGTAGTTGTAGCCGCACTGATCCCCGTTCTCATAACCATGGTTGGCGCCGACGCCGTTGGTCCACGCATCGTTGGGGATCGGGTCGGTGATCGACTCGTTGTGCTCGTGCGCCATACCACCGTCGATCGCTCCGTCGGACGGACCGTTGGGATAGTTACCGGAGTCACACGCCAACTGTCCGTTGTACTTGTAGTTGTACACGTACGGATCGAAGGCGTAGAACCGCATTGGCGACCCTGCGGTCTGCTGGTGATACGCGCAGTAGTACGCGAGGTTCGCTGGCTCACCGACCGAGCAACCTCCGTAGCTCTGGCTCGCGTCATTGCTGAAGCAGCCGACCACCTTGGGTGGGGTGATCACGAAGATCTCATGAGTGAGGTCGGCCGGAATATTGTGCGCCGCGGCGACCTTCTCGACCTCCGCCTGGATCTGAGCGTCGGTGAGGCAGTTCGTCACCGGGCCGCTGGCCGGGCATTGGCTTGCGGGATACGGATTGGTGTCGAGAATCGCTCCGCCGTAGGTCACCTGGTAGCGCGCGAACGCTCCCGTGAGGTCGCCATATTGGGTCGAGGTCGAGTCGGCGTTCTGGTTCCCCCCGCTGTCGTGCTGTAGGTCCTTCCAGTACTGCTCGATGCCGGTCACATACTCCGGCGGGTTGCCGGGCGACCCGTAGGCGCTGTAACCCTTCGGGCTCCAGAACAGCATGATGTCCGTGTTCGACGGCATCACCGGACCACCGTTGTAGTCCATGTTGTTGAACGCCGTATCGAACTTCGACGGCGACTGAGCAGCACCGCGGAGCGGCTGGTACGAGACGATCTGCCCATTGGGCAATCGCTTGAGCACCGCCGACGCGCTCGATACCGCCACCAAGGACACCAGCAGCGCGGCGACGAGCGTCAGACCTCCCACGGCGCGACGCCGGCGCCAATCAGCGTGCAGCATTTCCCCACCTTCATTCCGGTTGCTTTCGGCCCCGGTGGAAGCCTATTCCTGCCGCCGCTTGCAAGCAAGCGGCAGGCGCCCCCGCGACGTCGACCGCTACGCCCGTCGAGCCCGCGGTCAGGGTTCCCTCGGTTGAAATCTCGCGGAGGAGTCGTCGGTCGCGATTCATTGCCCTGACGCCTTCGTGAAGCGGACGACGGGCCTTGAGCCCGCGCCTTTCGGCTCGGGAAGCACCCAACAGCCCTGCACATAGCCATTTACGGCAGGTGCTGAAGATGAGAGCAGTTAGCGCAGAACAGACTTGCTGAGTTCGGGACAGGAACGCGCGGCCAGGTGATCAGCGCGACACCGCCGACCAAGTAGCCCGCCCCGGAGCTCCTCGACGATCGTTATCGCGTGAACGCGATCATCGCCCGAGCCTGTCGCGGGCGCCGAGCACTCGGACGACGCACACGTCGTGATCGCTTTCGCCGTCGGCCGCGAGCAGGGCACACGAGCGCATCGGGGACTCCTCAATCGTGACGAACCACGCTTGCGGAGGGCCCAAGGACCTCCCGTCCGGCGTCGAGACCTGCATTCGTCGTCGCGCGGGCATCGCGGCAGGACTCGGCTGGCTGCCTTCGTCCGATACGGACAATGAGCGTGCGCGCGATCGACTTGTTGCTCGACTGGATCTGTCGCACTACGGGTTGACGATCTCGGCGGCTACGGTGAGCGCGTCGGCCTTTGCTGCGTCCGCGATGCCGGCGCGGTACTCGTCGGTGTCGGTGAGTGGTGGGGTCAGGTTCCGCTCGTAGCGGACTCGCTCGGCGGCGACCATCCGGAAGCCGATCTCGTGCTCGAGCCGCTCGGCGAGAGTCCACAGGCGGCCGGCCGC
>JBAVWI010000074.1:0-17118 GCA_049697735.1 Solirubrobacteraceae bacterium | reverse complement strand
CGCCGCCTCGGCGACGGCACGGTGCGCGACCAGGGCTGACTCGACCTCGAACGGGCCGATGCGGTAGCCGGCCGAAATGATCACGTCGTCGGTGCGGCCCTCGAAGTAAAGGTAGCCGTCCTCGTCGGCGCGGACACGGTCGCCGGTGGTCCATGGCTCGTTCTCGGGCGCGGGCGTGCCGTCGAGGTACCCGACGAAGAAGGTGGGATCGGTACGCGGATCGGCCAGCACGAGCTGTTCGTCGCGGATCTCCAGCGCGACGCCGGGAAGGGGACGCCCCATCGATCCCGGCCTCACCTCGCCCCCGGCGGGGACGCCGGTGAGCTGCCCGGTCTCGGTCTGTCCGTACCCGTCCCGGATCTCGAGGCCGGTACTCGCCTTGAACGCCCTCAGCACCTCTGGGTTGAGCGCCTCGCCGGCGGCGACCAAGCCGCGCAGGCCGGGCACCGGCTCGAGCTGTGCCCGCTTGGCGATCACGCGGTACTCGGTGGGGGCCATGCAGAGCACGTTGACGCCCTCGGCAGCCAACACCTCGAGCCGCTGGTGGGGGTCAAAGCGCGCGTCGTGCAGGAGCGCCGCCGCACCTCTCAGCCAGGGGGCGATGAACACGTTGCGGGCTGACTTGGACCAGCCACTGGCCGCCGTGCACCAGATCAGGTCCCCCGCCCGGGCGTCTAGCCAATGCTCGGCTTGCAGATGCTGTCCGGGGAGATAACGCTGACCATGAACGACACCCTTAGCCTCCCCGGTCGTGCCGCTCGTGAAGGTGATCAGGCAAGGGTCAGTGGATCTGAGCTCAGCGACGGGCGCGGGTTCGGATGTGAACAGCGCCTCGTCGGGGATCAAAACGACCTCGCAGGCGGGCCCGGCGGCGCCGAGCTCGCCGAGATTGCGCCCGTCGGCGACGATGAGCTTCGGATCCGCTGCGTCCAGGCGCATCCGCAGGTCCTTGGCCCGCAGTTGCTCGTTGCAGGGCAGAGCCACGGCGCCCAGCTGGAAGCAGGCGACCATGGTCAGCACCCACTCGGGCCGGTTGCCGATCAGGGTCATGACCACGTCGCCGCGCCTGACCCCCCGGGTCTGCAACGTTCCCGCCAGCCTCGCCGAGCGATCGGCGACCTCGCCGAAGCTCCACTCGCGGCGCTCGCCGTCGCGGGTCAGCTCGACGAGGGCACGGTGGTCAGAGGGCGCGCGAGCGACCACGTCACGGGCGAAGTTCATGGCCGGCGCAGTCTGCCACGCGGCCCAGGCCGAAGCCTGGCCGTTTGTCCGAGGTCTTCCCGCCGCCTTGGTACGTTGCGTGAGGACCTTTGCGCGGGCCACGGGAGACTGGCGGGTCAATGGCGTCTGGCCGGCGCGCGGTTTGCGGTAGGCGGCCACGCGCCTTGGAGAAGCGAGCGATGGAGGTAGGGATGAGACGGAGCGGCGGTGGACTCGAGCGTGGCCTGCTGGGCATGGTTTGCACCGTCGTCGCCACGGCGGCGCTCGGGGCCTCGTCAGCGGGGGCGGCGATCACTACGACCGCGATCTCGTCGCCGGCAAGCCCGTGGATCTATGCCTTCAACGGCGATGCGTCCCCGGCTCCGACGGTCACGATCAGTGGAACCTCGGACGGAACCAGCGGCAATCGCTACGACATCGATTGCTTCTACAACGAGTCCGGCTACAACTATGCCGTCCGGATCGCCGCCAACCTGCCGGTGGGCGCCGGCGGGGCGTTCTCCTGGACCGGGGCGGTCAACCCCCTCAATTTCGTCACCGGGAACCTCTTTCCGGCGGCGGGGATCACCTGTGAGCTGCGTGCCGTTCCCGCGGGCGCGGTGACTCCAGGCACTGCCTACAACTTCCCCCTCGCCGCCTATGCCGGCCCGCTGGCCGAGCTCGAGCTGCGCCGCAGCTACCAGGCCAGCGGTGGCAACAATGACTACTGGTACACAGACAGCTCTCTCGGCGCCACCAACGGTTACAACTCGGTCGGGGACTGCGGGGTCTACATGTATCCCCGCAACCCGGTCAGCGGACAGTACGCCTATGGGTTCAACCTGACCAGCACCAGCAACCCGTACGGTGGCTGGGACTGTGCCGGCACGCTGTCGGGGAGCCAGGACAGCGGCTACGGCCGGAGCGAGATCCAGATCGACGGTCGTAACGCCTTCGGGTCCTTCGGCGCCAACGCGGCGTACTCAACCGGCGGCCAGGCGGCCGGATTTCCGCCCCTCAGCATGAGCGTCGGGCGCGAGTCAGGGGTCGGAGGCAACGCTCTGATCGCCGAGTCCGAGGGCCTTGTCTCCTGCGCCGACGCGTCCTACCCGGCGACGGCGGCCAAGTGTGGCGGCGGCAAGGGAACCTGGAATAGCGACGGCGTGACGCTCTCACGCTCCACCGTCCAGACCCACAACGGTCAGGAGGTGACCCAGACCGACACCTTCACGAGCACCGACGGCCAGGCCCACGGGCTCGATCTCGAATACGACAACTACACGGGCACGGGAATCTTCTCGTCCCCAGTCTGGCTGCTGCCCGGCTCATCGGGTTACGCGACCTACTCACCGGGCGACACGGCCGGGTTCGGCGGCGCTTCGACCGACGCGATCTTCGCCCGGGACGGCGTGCTGGGCGGCAACGCGCTCGAGTCTCCCGCGGCGCTGGTCTACAACACCCAGCCCGATTCGGCTCGCTTCAAAAGTGCCAGTGAGCTTTTGCTCAACTACCGGCGCGCTGTCCCGGCCGGTGGCTCGCTGACCATCTCCCACACCTACGTCGACACCGCCGACGAGGCCACGACGACCGCGCTGGTCAACGCCGTCATCGACCAGACCATCAAGCCCACCGTCACCTTCACAGCCCCCAACCCAGGCACGGTGCTGGGCAAGGCGTCGGCTCAGCTCTACGGGACCGCGTCCGCGCACGACGGCCTGAACCTCAAGGTCGGTGGGGCTGCCGTCGCCGTCAACCCCGACGGGACCTGGTCCACCCCCGTGAGCCTCAACCCGGGGCCCAACACGATCACTGCTGTCGCCTCCGACGGCGCCGGCAACCTCGCCCAGGCCACCGACACGGTCATCTACAAGGCGGCTGCGGCCCCGACCTTCTGCGTGGTACCCAAGGTAGCCAAGAAGACACTGCGCAAGGCCAAGGCGGCGCTGAAGAAGGCTCACTGCCGGGTTGGCCGGATTCGCAAGGTGCACTCGCGCAAGTTCCGGCCCGGCCGCGTCGAGCACGCCTCCTACTCGGCCGGTGTGGTGCTGCGCAACGGCGCCAAGGTCGGCCTGACCGAGGCGGTGGGCAAGACCAGACCGCGACGGCAGAAGAAGCACCTCGGCAAACAGACACAGGGCGGCCTGCGTCACGGTGCCAACCGCCGCTGACTAGTGCCTTTACCTTGCCGGTACGGTGTCGGTGCTTGACGCCGGTTGAGCGAGATGTTAGGTTGGGATCGTTAGTGGGCAGCGGGGCAGATCCGGTACACCGGTAAAACCTCTCAAAACCTCTTGGTCGCGACCCAGCGGGGGCCGGGTCGGGCAGTTACAAATTCAGCTCTTAGGAGGAGCACATGCAAGCATTGAGTCGTTGCCTTGGGCGCGGCCTGCCAGACCCCGGATCTGCCATGGGCGCTCCGGCCCGGCTCGAACCGAATTCGTCCTCCGCTCGGCAAGACAGTCGCCGACCGCGGATGCTCGCCACTTTTGGAGGCGTGTTCATCGCTCTCCTCATCATGGCGCCGGGCGCGTTGGCCTCCACGCTCGACTTTTCCTCCGGGACCTTGACTTACACGGGCGCGCCGACGATCTCTCACATCGTAACCTTCGGCGAACCCTCGGCCGGTAGCGTCGAAGTGCGAACCTACGACTCCGACCTGATCACGGCGGTTCCGGGCAACTGCACCGCTACAGCGAATAGTGGCGGTCCCAGCAGCGACTACACCTGCACCGGGGTCACATCGCTGGTGGCCAACGCCGGCAACATGGGTGATACCCTCACCGCCGCGGGGGACACCTTTGGCGGCACCACCCCAGCGGTTCCGCCGATCCTGGACATTCCAGCCACCCTCAACGGTGGCACCGGTGACGACTTTTTGACCGCCGGTACCGCGGGGGCCACCCTCAACGGGGGAGCTGGGAACGACAGCCTGTACGGCGGTCCCGGCAATGACACGCTCAACGGTGGCTCCGGTAACGACACACTGGTCGGAGACGTGACGTCAGGGGCCTATTCTGGCGCTTGTACGTCAAGCGGAAGCAACCACGACGTGCTGAACGGCGGTGACGGTACCGACAGCCTGTATCCGTCCAGCGGCCCCAACCAGGTTTCCGGCGGCAACGGCGTCGACCAGGTGATCTACTACGATAACTGCGGCGCTTTCAATGGCTCCACGTTCGACGTTGTCGCCACGCCGGTGAACGTCACCCTGGACGGTCAGCCGGACAGTGGATACGCCGGCAATAACAGCAGCATCGCCACTGACGTTGAGAATGTCAGCGTCACAGACAACTACACCTGTCCGACGAGCGGCGGCGGGTTCGCGTGCCCCTACGGGGCCGCCACCCTGACCGGAAGCAGTGGACCCAACAGCCTGTCGGGCGGCTCGGGTAACGACACCATCACGGGCGGCGCGGGCCCCGACTTCATGTCGGGCAACGCCGGCAACAACACGATGAACGCCGTCGACGGGTATCCCGACCGGGTCGACTGCGGCGGTGCTGGTACAGCCAACGTTGATCAGCTGGATTCGGTGTTCAGCTGCACGACTGTCAACACGACCCAGCTGACGAACACCGGCTTGGTCAACTCGCCGCCTGCGGTCTCATGGGTGCAGCCGGGCGAGAACGGCAAGTTGTCTGCGTCCCGTCCGACGACGCTGCAGGTCACGGCGTCTGCGGGCGATCACGCCATCACCCAGGTGATCTTCACCGTCGGCGAGCGAATCGTCTGCATCGTGAAGACGGCGCCGTACGCCTGCAGTTACCAGCCGATGGGTACGGATGTCGGTAAGAACACCATGGTGGCCATGGCGGTCGATGACCAGAACATCTCCGGCACGGCGCTACGTACGGTGTTCGTGTCGCAGTTCAAGCCCAAGAAGCTGACTGCCACCACCAAGCCGAAGCGGCGCAAGCACGGTCCGTTCAGCTTCACGACCACGGGCAAGCTCATGCTGCCCACCGGCGTGACCCCAGCCAACGGCTGCACCGGCAAGGTGTCGGTGACCTTCAAGTCAGGCCGCAAGACGGTCAGCAGCAAGGTGGCGAGGCTGAAGCGGAGCTGCCGCTACGGGTCGCGGACGAAGCTGTCGTTCAAGGGCAAGGCGCCGAAGTCGCTCAAGGTCACGGTGACCTTCAGTGGCAACCCGACGCTGACCAAGAGCTCGGCCAAGAGCCAGAAGGTCCGTCTGCGCTGAACAGACTGACCTGAAAGCAATCGCGCGACGGGGCGGCCAGGTGCCGCCCCGTCGTGTCTTTGCACACCCGGGGATGCGACACCGTGGCGCGCCATCGGTTCTGAGGCGTGCCACGGTTCTGAGGCGCGCAACCGGCGGTGGTAGCCTCGACATCGTGGGATTGATGACCGGAACTGGCCCTCTCAGCCGCGCCCCCGCCGGAGAGTTCAACTTCGAGCCGCCCGAGCCGGGACGTGCTCTGTACCTGGAGCCGAGCCCCAAACGGATCCGCGTCGAGGTCGGCGGCGAGGTGATCGCCGACAGCCGCCGCGCGATGCTGCTGCACGAGTCAGGCCAGCAACCGATCTACTATTTCCCGCCCTCGGATGTGCGCCAGGAGCTCCTCGAGGCCAGTGACCGTCACACGCACTGCCCCAAGAAGGGCGACGCCTCGTATTACACGATCACCACCGGGGGCGAGACAGTCGAGGCAGGTGCCTGGTACTACCCCCACCCACTGCCTGGCGCGCCGCCGATCAAGGATCTGATCGCCTTCTACTTCAATCGCATGGGGCGCTGGCTAGAGGAGGGCGAAGAGATCTTCGGCCACCCGCGCGACCCCTATCACCGGATCGATGTCCGGGCCAGCGATCGGCATGTCCGGATCTCCCTCGACGGTGAGCTGCTGGCTGAGACCACGCGGGCCATGGGGCTGTTCGAATCCAACCTGCCCGCCCGCTGGTACCTCCCCCGCGACGACATCCAGGTCGCGCTCGAGCCATCGGACACAGTCACGTTGTGTCCCTACAAGGGAACGGCTGGCTACTTCTCGGCCGCCGGCGTGGACGATCTGGTCTGGTACTACGCCGACCCGCTGGACGAGGCGGCCAAGGTCAAGGACCTGGTCTGCTTCTTCAACGAGCGGGTGGACGTCGAGCTCGATGGCGAGCTCCAGGAGCGCCCGGCGTCGCCGTGGAGCCACGGCGTGAAGACCGAGGCACAGAACGCGGCCCCCGCGCAGACGCGGGGCTGACCCTCCGGCGGCCTCGAGGCTAGCTCCGCCGCGCGGCCAGGATCGCCTCCAGCCGCTTGGCCTCTGCCCGCGGTGTCCGTGTGAACCGCGGCCAGGTGATGCGGACAGTGACCAGACCCGCGGCGAGCGTGTCCGCGTCTCGGTTGCGGTCGCTCTCAAACGACACCCGTTCCCGGTGATGGGTCCAGCTGTCGAGCTCGACGATCACGCCCTCGGCGGGAAATAGGGCATCCACCTCGTAGCCCGCGACCCAGGCGTTGATCTGCGGCCGGGGAAGCCCGAATTGCCTGCAGAAGGCGAGGAACGCTGTCTCGAACTCCGAGCGGGTGGGAGCGCCCGCCTCCTCAATCGTGGCCAACAGGGCCCGGCGCCCGGGGTGATACGGAAACCGCCCGGTCACGTCGGCGAGCTGGCCGAGGTGCAGCAGGCCCTGCAGCCTCGCGTCGGCCACGGCTCGACCCAACCGGCGCTCGGTCAGCTCCGGGGCGCAGTCGAGCATCGTGCGTGCGGGACTCGTGACCCGGATACCGAGCTGGACGCGGATGTCGGTCCGGGTGAGCCCTCGTGCTCGGTGGACGACGATGCCCGGCCGGCGTCGAGCAGCCGGCGTGGTGACATGCCAGGGCGCAGTCCACCGTTTCTCGAGTCCCCACAAGGTCAGGGCGCAACTGTTGCTGAGGGCTGCGTCGGGGCCGCAGGCGAGGACGGCGGCGGCCGCCCGCTCGAGCGGAGTGAGCGGCGGCCGACCGACGCCGTAGACGCCGAGGTGCACGCGAAACAGCCTTCCCGTCCGGCAGCGCCAACCTATCGCGGCTTCACCGAGGCCGATGTCGAGCAACTGCGCGCGGGTCACCAGCCCGTTCTGACGGCGCGCGAGCGTGATGATGGCTTGGTTGTGCTCGATCGCGTGTGTATTACGCATTGGATCGAGCAAAGGTCCCATGCTGGCCGCCTCTGGCCGCCTCTGGCCGCCGAAACGGCACAGAGTTGTGACAAGTATTCTCGGACGGCCTACCGATACACCGCCGCCGAGGAGCGCCGATACCCATGGCCGTAGACGCCAAGCCCCAGGACTTAACTGATGAGCAGCGCGCGATCAGCGAGATGGTCCGCCAGTTCGCCGACGAGCAGATAATCCCCAACGCCGAGCACTACGACCACGAGGACGCTTTCCCTGAGCCGATCGTGGAGCAGATGAAGGAGCTCGGCCTGTTCGGGGTCACGATCCCCGAGGAGTACGGGGGAATGGGCCTGGATCTGACCACCTACGCGATGATCGTTGAACAGTTGTCGCGGGGCTGGATCAGCATCTCCGGGATCGTCAACACCCACTTCATCGGTTCCTATCTGCTCATGAAGTTCGGCACCGATGAGCAGAAGCAGAAGTACCTGCCCAAGATGGCGACGGGGGAGATCCGTGCCGCCTTCTCACTGAGTGAGCCCGAGCTCGGCTCCGATGTGCAGGCCATCAAGACCAGTGCCAAGAAGCTCGACGACGGCACCTACGAGATCAATGGCCAGAAGATGTGGGTGACCAATGGCCTGCGCTCAGCGCTCGTCTTCACCCTCGTCAAAACCGATCCCTCGGCCGACCCCCGGTACAAGGGCATGACCTGTTTTATCTGCGAGAAGGAGCCGGGAGTCGCCGAGAACACCGGTGACCACGCCGGTCTCACTGTCCCGCCGCAGATCAAGAAGATGGGCTACAAGGGCGTGGAGTCCACTGAGCTGGTCTTCGACGGCTACCGGACTGCCGCCGACAGCATTCTCGGCGGCGAGGACGCGGGCCTCAACAAGGGCTTCGGGCAGATGATGGACGCGCTCGAGCTCGGGCGCGTCAACGTTGCCGCTCGCGGCGTCGGCATCGCTCAACGGGCGTTGGAGCTCGCCCTGCGCTACTCCCAGGAGCGCAAGACGTTCGGGAAGCCGATCGCGCAACACCAGGTGATCCAGTTCAAGCTCGCCGACATGGCCACTCAGGTCGACGCTGCCCGGCTGCTCACCCAGCGTGCCGCCCGGCTCAAGGACGCGGGCGAGCGCTCGGACATCGAGGCGGGCATGGCCAAGCTGTTCGCCTCCGAGGCAGGGCGGTTCTGCGTCGAGGAGTGCCTTCGCATCCACGGCGGCTATGGCTACTCCAAGGAATACGAGATCGAGCGGCTGTATCGCGACGCGCCGCTGCTGCTGATCGGCGAGGGCACCTCTGAGATCCAGCGCATGGTGATCGGGCGCAAGCTGCTGGAGCGCCACAAGATCTAGGTTCGCACCCACCGGCTCCGCGCGCTACGGTCTGAAATCAGCCCAGCGAGCAAGGAGCCGCCCAATGCACGCACCTAGGAAGACCATCAAGCGCGTCGCCGTCGCCGTCGTCGCCCTGGCCATTGCTGCCCCAGCGGCGCTCGCGGCCGCGGGCTCCTCGAACCAGGCCGTCGTCCACACCCACCTCGAGCGCTCCGGAACCGTGTCGGTATCCGGGTATGACGGCGGGGTTGCGCTGGCCCCAGGCCCCAGCCAGCCCTAGCCGGCGCTGGCCAGAGCCGGCCGCAGTGCGCACCGGACGGCGCGGATAGACTCCTCGCTCTGGCTTCTGCGTCTGACACCAAGAGCTTGATCGAGACCGCGGTGACCCGGTTTCTCGACGAAGTGCCCGCCTTGGCGCCACTCAAGCTTGTCGCCGGGCTCGAGTTGCGTGGCCGGGGCGACATCCAGCTCTATCGCGTCGAGCTACCGGGACCAAAGGTGACCAAGGGCATCGCCGCCGACGCCAAGGTCACGCTGATGATTCCGCGCTCGCACTTCAACGAGCTGGCCACCAAGGGCCACATCAGCGACTGGGAGGAGGCGTTCGCCAAGGGTGACGCCAAGGCGACCGGGATCGAGCAGATCCTCAAGCTGATCGTCAATGTGGTCGAGCGCCAGCAGGAGCGCTCGCACACGCGCAAAGCGCGTCACTGACGACTACTGGCGCCGGGCGGCGAGCGCTTCGGCGGCGGTCAGCTGCTCGTCGATCAGCTGCAGCCCCGAATCCCAGAAGCCGGGATCGGTCAGATCAATGCCGACGATCGCGGCCAGCTCCTCCGGTCCCCGCGAGCCCCCGGCGGCCAGCAGCTCGAGATAGCGCGGTGCGAACGACTCGCCCTGCTCGGCGTAGCGCTGGTAGACGGACATGGCGAGCAGCTGCCCGTAGGCGTACGCGTAGACGTAGCCGGGAGTGTTGACGAAATGCGGGATGTAGGACCACCACGAGTGGTAGCCATCGGTGATCTCTACCGAGTCGCCAAACAGCTCGGCCTGGGACTCCACCCACGACTCGTTGATCCGGTCCACCGAGAGCTCGCCCTCGGCGCGCCGGCGAGTGTGCACGAGATGCTCGAAGCGGTTGAGCGCCATCTGGCGAAACACCGTCGCCACGCCGCCGTCAATGCGCTCGGCGAGCAGGCTCAGCCGGGCATCGTCGTCCTGCGCCGCCTCGAGCAGCCGGCCGAACACGAGCGCCTCACCGAACACCGAGGCAGTCTCGGCCAGGGTGAGCGGCGTGGATTGGTGAAAGACACCCTGGGGCTGGGCGAGCGCGGCATGCAGCCCGTGCCCGAGCTCGTGGGCCATGGTCAGAACATCGCGCCGCCGGGCCGTGAAGTTGAGCATCACATACGGGTGCACGCTCGGGACCGTGTAAGCGCAGAAGGCGCCCCCGCGCTTGTGGGGCCGGACCGGGGCATCGACCCAGCGCTCATCGAAGAAGCGGCGGCTGATCGCCCCCGCCTGGGGCGAGAAGGACTCGTAGGTTTCCAGGACCAGATCGCGCGCGTCCCCGAACGAGAAGGTGATCTCCTGGGCTAGAACGGGTGCGGCCCGGTCATAGTCGGCGATCCGGTCCAAGCCCAGCAGCTGGGCCTTGAGCCGGTACCAGCGCTGGGGGATGTCAAAGCGGCCCCGCACGGCCTCGATGAGCGCCATCACGGAAACGTCTGAGGCTTCGTTGGACAGGTTGCGGCTGGCCAGCCAATGTGGGAAGGAGCGCAGCCGATCGTCGACGGCCTTGTCGTGGAGAAGGGTGTTGTAGATGAAGGCCCGCGTGCGCAGCCCGGGGGCAAGGGTGGCCGAGACGGCCTCGGCAGTCGTGGCGCGCAGGTCGCGATCGGGCGACTGCAGCCGGCTCAGAGCGACCTCGAGCGAGAGCTCCTCGCCGTCGAGCGCGACCCGCAGCGCCGCTAGCTGCTCTCCGAACAGGCGGCTCCACGCGCTCTGGCTGGCGATAGCCTTCTCGGCCATGATCTTCTCCTCAGGCTCGGAGAGGAGGTGCGGCCGGTATCGCCGGGCGCTGCGCAGATGGTGGGCGCAGAAATCAAGTGCCGGATCCTCGAGCAGCGCGTCGGCGCGCTCGTCCGGCAACGCGGCCCACTCGAGCTCGAAGAAGAGCAGCTTGGTCTCGATCTCGGTGGCTCGCTCCTGGACGAGTTGGAGCAGGGCGCCGCGGGCGGGATCGGCGGTGTCAGTGGCGAAGCGCAGCGAGGCGTAGGAGCCGGCCTTGCCGACCAGTTCGGAGATCGCCGCGAGTTCCTGCATGGCGGTGGTGAGGCCGACGGCGTCCAGCTCCCCCAGGCGCCCGGCGTAAGCCGAGGCGAAGGCGCCGGCACGTCGGTTGGCCTCCTCGAGCTGGCGCTGAACGCCGCCCTCGGGCTGGCCGTCGGCGAGCGCATCCAGGTCCCACTCGGTATTGAGCAGCTCGGGGTCGTTGAGGAGCTCGGAGGCGATCGACATGGCGTTCAGGTTACCCGTGGTGCGCGGTTGCGGAGGCGCCCACGGCCCCAGTGGCGGCAAGGTGTCCGGCCGCGTGGGCCCAGTAGGGTCCCGCCGATGGAGGAAGCGCTCAGATCCGCCGCGCGTCCGGTGCGACTGCTTGCCGTCGGCGGGACGATCGCCATGAGCGGCGCCCGCGCAGTCCCCGCGCTGGACGCCGCGGGGCTCATCGACGCGCTTCCGGAGCTCTCGGCCGTGGCCCAGCTCAGCGCCGAGAACGTACTGTCCCTACCGGGCCCGCAGATCACCCTCGCCCAGGCGCTGACCGTGTCCACGCGGGCCGGGGAGGTCGCGATGGGCGGGGAGGGGACGGTCGTCACCACCGGGACTGACACGCTCGAGGAGCTGGCCGTGCTGACCGCGCTGACCTACGGCGGAGATACACCGATCGTTTTCACCGGCGCCAACCGCCCGGCCAGCCGCCCCGGCGCCGACGGCCCAGCCAACCTGCTGGACGCCGTTGCCCTGGCCGGGGCCGCCGATGCCGTGGGCCTGGGGGTGGTGGTCGTCTTCGGCGGTGAGATCCATGCCGGTCTCACCGTGCGCAAGGTCGACAGCACCGGTCCCGCCGCCTTTGGCTCGCCGGCCGCCGGTCCCCTGGGCCGCATCGTCGAGGGACGGGTGTGGCTGCACGCGCGTCCGATCCGTCCCACGCCGCTGGCGCCTCGCGAGCTCGCGGCTCGCGTACCGATCCTGACCGCTGTACTCGGCGATGACGGTGCCCTCGTGCGCACCGCGGCGGCGCAGAGCGATGGGCTTGTAGTCAGCGCGTTGGGAGCCGGTCACCTCCCACCCGGAATGCTCGCCGAGCTCCGAACCGCGGCGGCGCGGATCCCGGTCCTGGTCACGTGTCGGCCCGAGCGCGCGCAGATGCTGTTCGCGACCTACGGATTTGAGGGGGCCGAGCCAGACCTCCGCGGGACCGGAGCGATCCCGGTGCCGTTTTTGTCGGCTCCGGCGGCTCGGATGGCGCTCGTCTGCTGCCTCGGCTCGGGCCTTTCCCGGGAACAGACAGCGGCCGCCCTCAGGCTCTGGGATGCTCGCCTGAGTCCCGAATAGCAAGCCTTCCTGAGCGCGCAACGCGAAGCCCTACCCTTGCCGGGATTCCGATGATCGCGAGCCGTACCTACCGGTCCCCAGCTGCGTGCGTGCTCGTCGCGGCCGTCGTCCTGCTCGCCGGCTGCGGATCCTCGGCGTCGAGTCGGATGCCGCCCTCGGCCGGTATCCGCCTCGTCGCCGGGAGCCAGGTGCTGGCCTCCGTGCGCCGTTGCGATCGAGGGGTCAATGCGTTCTGCGCCGTCCAGATGGTGATCGCCAACTCGCGCTACCGGAACTCGACCGAGCTCCTGGTCGGTGAGCGCCGCTACCTCCAAGGGCTGGGTTGGACAGTGAGCAACGCCGACACCGGGGACGAACACGCGGCCGACTCACCGGGCCACACGCTACGGCTTACCTACGCCACCGCCGCGCTGGACCTCAAGGATGTCGACCTGGGATGGGTGCAGCGGGCGCCCGTCATCACCCAGGCGCTCTCGCGGACCATGTTCGCCCGCCAGTCGGCGCTCTCGCTCATGTTGGAGACGGGCTCTTCTTGAGCTGCAGGCGCCGGTCGTCGCCGACGCACACCGAGCTCTCCCCGGCCAGCAGGGAGCGCAGGTCATCCCCCACCAGTTCGCGCCGCCAGCCGGTCAGCGTCCGCAGCTCGGGCTCGGGCTCGTTCCGACGGGCGGCGGCGACGATCAGCTCGAGCTCGGCTCGAGACGCGATCAGCTCGTAGGCCAGTCCCGCTTCGAGTGCGCGGGCTCGCAGCAGAGCCTCGGCGAGCGCGATCAGCGGCGCGTCACCCGCCTCTGAGCGCGCCCGGGCCTCGTCGCGCGGGATCGGCTCGCCCTCGCGGCCGCGGGCGATCGCCTCCAGGATGGCCGGGCCGCGCCGCTTGACGGTGGGCGGATGCAGGCCGCGGATCTGCTCGAGTCCCGAGAGGGTGGTGGGGTGACGCTTGGCGAGCTCGACCAGGGCCGGGTCGGCGAGGATTGAACCCACCGGACGATCCTGGGCCGAGGCGGTGCGTTCACGCCAGGCGGCCAGCTCGCGGGCCACGGCGCGAGCGCGCGGGTCGAGCTGGCCGACCCGGGGCAGACGCTCCCAGGCCGTGAGCGGGTCGCGTTCGTCGGTGGCCGACTCGAGCCGCCGGCACTCCTCACGCGCCCACTTCAGCCGTCCGCGCTCGGTCAGCCGGTGCTGGAGCTCGTCCGAGAGCTCGAGCAGATGGGCCACGTCGTCGGCCGCATAGCCGAGCTGTTCGGGGGTCAACGGTCGGGCGTCCCAGCGCGTGTAGCTGGCCGTCTTGCCGACTCGCCGGCCGAGCACGGAGCCCAGCAGGTTGCCGTAACCGGTCTGGGCGCTGGCGCCCGCGAAGCCGGCGGCGATCTGGGTATCGAAGATGTTGTTCAGGCTCGTTTGCCAGGCGCGACGCAGAATTGCCACGTCCTGGCGGCCTGCGTGCAGCACGACCTCGAACTCGGGCACCGCGAGCAGCTCGGCCAGCGGGCGTACGTCAATTTCGCTCAGCGCATCGATCAGGAAGATCAGCGGCTCGGCGTCGGGGTCGGGGTTATCCACCGCCACCTGCACGAGACACAGCAGCGCCCGGTAGCGGCCCTCGGACATGAATTCGGTGTCGATGCCCAGGCGTCCCGCCGCCCGTGCGGCGTGCGCAGCCCGGGCGACATCCTCGGTCGTGGCCAAGCCCCCTACATCCATTAACGCGCACCCTACACCGCTGTGACCGCCACCTACGCCGTTAATTCAGGCCGCCGCACCGGGTCGCGTCGCGTGCAGCTACACCCGGCCGGCGGGGTGAATCTTAAGCCGACCCCAGTGGTAGGATTTAGACCGATGATCTTCTCTTCCAAGGCTGAGTACGGCGTGCGGCTGATGATCGAGCTTGGCCGCCAAGCGCCGGAGCACCCGACGAGTCTGAAGGCGATCGCCGACGCCGAGGGGCTGCCGCTCGCTTACCTCGAGCAGGTGGTGGCCCGACTGAGAAAGGCCGGCCTGGTGATGAGCGCGCGTGGTGCTCACGGCGGCTACTGGCTGTCTCGCCCGGCCGACGAGATCTCCATGGACGAGGTCGTCCAGGCCCTCGAGGGCTCGATCGCCCCGATGGAGTGCTTCGTGCATGATCACACCGAGCGTGTCCTCTGCTCGCACGAGCCCGACTCGGGCCGCAGTTGCGCTACCAAGCTGCTCTGGACGCGCGTGCAGGGCGGCATCATCCGCTCACTGCAGAACACCACCCTGGCCGAGTTGGTCGAGTTCTCGGGCCCCCGGGAGCGCCTGACCGTTACGCCGTCGCCGGTCGCCGTTTCGGCCCCTTGACGACAAACCAACACTGAAAGCTGAACATGCCCGATCTCGAGATTCGAAACCTTCATGTCCGCGCCGGCGAGAAGGAGATCCTGCGCGGACTCGAGCTGACCGTCGGCAAGGGTGAGATCCACGCCCTGATGGGTCCCAATGGCTCGGGCAAGTCCACCCTGGCCAACGCGGTCATGGGCCACCCGGGCCTGGAGGTGACCGAGGGCCAGATCATCTGGGGCGGCGATGACATCACCCAAGCTGACCCCGATGAGCGCGCCCGGATGGGGCTGTTCATGGCCTTCCAGTACCCGGTTTCGGTGCCCGGCGTGACGGTCACGAAGTACTTGCGCACGGTGATGAACGCCCATCGCGACGCTCGCGGCGAGGAGCCGATTGCCCTCAAGGACTTCCGCCAGACGGTCGAGGCGGCGATGAAGCTCACCAACGTGCCGCGCAACTTCTCCTCGCGGTATCTCAACGAGGGCTTCTCGGGCGGCGAGAAGAAGCGCATGGAGATCCTCCAGTTGGCGCTCCAGCGCCCCGAGCTGGCCATTCTCGACGAGACCGACTCGGGGCTGGACATCGACGCGCTGAAGGTCGTCGCCGACGGCGTCAACTCAGTGGCCGGCCCCGATCTCGGCGTGCTCATCATCACCCACTATCAGCGGATCCTCCACCTCGTGCGCCCGAGCCACGTGCACGTCATGTTCCGGGGCCGGATCGTCCGCGAGGGCGGCCCGCAGCTGGTCGACGAGCTCGAGGCTAAGGGTTACGGCTGGATCACCGACGAGCTCGAGCAGGAGCCGGTCGCGTCGTGAGTCCTCGCCCGCCGATCCGGACGCGCTGATGTCGACCGTCGAGGTCCTGCGCGACGTGGGGGCCGAGTTCCCGGTTTTACGCCGCGAGATCGACGGCCAGACCGTCTGCTACCTGGATTCAGCCGCCACCTCTCAGACTCCGCAGACCGTCATCGACGCGATGGTCCGGTACTACACCGAGTGTCGCGCCTCGATTCACCGGGGCGTCTATCCACTCGCCGTTGAGGCGACCGATCTCTTTGAGGGCGCGCGGGCGCGGATCGCGGCCTGGCTGGGCTCGACGCCCGAGGAGACGATCTTCACTGCCAACGCCACCGCCGCCATCAACCTGGTCGCCTACGCATGGGGCCGCACCAACGTTGGGCCGGGCGATCTGGTCGTTCTTACCGAGATGGAGCACCACTCCAACATCGTGCCCTGGCAGCAGCTGTGCCTCGAGCGTGGGGCCGAGCTCGCCTACGTGCCGGTGCTCGACGACGGCCAACTCGACATGGCCGCCTTTGACGATCTGCTCGCCCGCGGGCCCAAGTTAGTCGGTGTCGTCCACGTATCCAACGTGCTCGGCACGATCAATCCGGTGCAGACGATCGTCGCCCGAGCGCACGAGGCCGGTGCCACTGTCCTGCTCGACGGGTCCCAGGCGGTCCCTCAGCTTCCCGTCGATCTGCGCGCGATCGACGCCGACTTCTATGCCTGGACCGGTCATAAGGCCTACGGCCCGACCGGGATCGGAGTTCTCCACGGGCGCCGAGAGCTGCTCGAGGCGATGCCGCCCTTCATCACCGGCGGTCACATGATCCGCACGGTCGGCGAAACCGAATCCACCTGGACCGACCTCCCCCACAAGTTCGAAGCCGGCACCTCGCAGATTGCCGAGGCGATCGGGCTCGGAGCGGCGGTGGACTGGATCCAGGCCCTCGGGATCGAGCGGATCCGCGCGCACGAGTCTGCGCTGGTTGAGGAAACGCTGAGCCGGGTGGCCGAGATCCCCGGGCTCAACGTGCACGGTCCGCTCGAGGCCACCGAGCGCGGCGCGCTGGTGTCATTTGACCTTCAAGGCGCCCACCCCCACGACGTGGGTGAGATCCTCGGTCGCGAGGGCGTGTGCGTGCGCACTGGGCATCACTGCACGCAGCCGCTGATGCGCCGGTTGGGGATCTCGTCCAGCACCCGGGCCTCGTTCGCCGCCCACAACACCAGCGGCGACATCGAGCGGTTGCTGGCTGGACTGGCCACCGTCGCCCGCGTCCTCCAGCTCTAGCTAGCCTCTGGGGTAGCCATGGACAGTCTCTATCGCGAGAACATCCTCGAGCACTACAAGCGGCCCCACAACTGGAGCCCGCCCACGCCTGAGCTCGACCGCGTCGACCTCGAGTTCCACGACCTCAATCCGCTCTGCGGGGATGAGCTCACGGTCAAGCTCGCGCTGGGCGAGGATCAGCGGATCGAGGACGTCCGCTTCGAAGGGCATGGCTGCGCGATCTCCCAGGCGGCGGCCTCGATGGCGTCTGACGAGGTCAAGGGAATGAAGGTCTCAGAGCTGCTCGAGCTCGACCGTTCCTTCGTTCTTGATCTGCTCGGCATCGATATCTCCGCTACGCGGATGAAGTGCGCCCTGCTGTCGCTCAAGGTGCTCAAAAGCGCGTCCCTCGGAGATGCGGTCGCCTGGGAGCCCGAGACGCCAGAGAGCAGCGCCTCGGTTCCCCCCAGCTGAGCGGCCTCGACGC
>JBAVWI010000073.1:0-4589 GCA_049697735.1 Solirubrobacteraceae bacterium | reverse complement strand
GTGGTCCCTGAGGGGCGTCGGGCTCAGCGAGGAAAGGCTGCCAATGATCCTCGGCTGCGACGCGGCGGGGCTCGACGGGGACGGCAACGAGGTCGTGATCCACGCCGTGATCACCAACGACAGCTGGCGCGGAGACGAGACCCTCGACCCGCGGCGGTCGCTGCTCTCAGAGCGCTATCCGGGTACGCTGGCCGAGCGTGTCGCAGTGCCGAAGCGAAACGTTCTCCCCAAGCCGCCGGAATTGTCCTTCGAGGACGCGGCCTGCCTACCGACGGCGTGGTTGACCGCCTACCGGATGCTGTTCACCCGCGGCGCTGTCACCCCGGGGATGACCGTGCTCGTCCAGGGCGCGGCGGGCGGAGTTGCCACCGCGCTGACCGTGCTCGGCAGTGCCGCCGGGGCGCGGGTTTGGGTGACCAGCCGCTCCGAGCAAAAGCGTGCCGAGGCGCTCAAGCTCGGCGCCGAGCAGGCGTTCGAGGCGGGAGCGCGCCTCCCCGAGCGAGTCGATGCCGTGATGGAAACGGTGGGTGAGGCGACCTGGGGCCACTCGATCCGTTCTTTGAAGCCCGGGGGCACGCTGATCGTCTCAGGCGCCACCTCGGGTCAAGCGCCGTCGGCCGAGCTCAACCGCGTGTTCTTCCTCCAGCTCTCAGTCGTCGGCTCGACGATGGGTACCCGCGACGAGCTCGAGCGGCTGATCCGCTTCTGCCTGGAGCGCGACATCCGGCCCACGATCAGCGCCACGATGCCGCTCGCCGACGCACGGGAGGGTTTTCAGGCCCTGCTCGAGGGCGACGTGGTCGGCAAGGTCGTGTTTACGACCTAGAAGACGATCAGCACGCGTCCGCGCAGGCCCCCGGCGTCCATCACCGTCTGCGCTTCGCCCGCCGCTTCGGGCGGATACTCGGTGACCACGCGCAGCTTGAGCTTGCCCTCCGAGGCTAGTGCCCGCAGCTGCTGCAGCCAATCGGTGCGGTCGAGCACCTCCGCGACCCGGACCTGGCGGATCTCGATGCCGCGCGCGGGGTCGGAGTCGTCCCAACCGCGCACCACCGCCACCTGGCCAGCGTCGCGGACGGCGGGGAAGGCGGCCTGGCCGAGCAGCGCGGTGTCGAAAAGCGCGGCCACCCCGTCGGGCTCGATCTCCCGGACCGCAGCCACCAGCCCGTTGCCTCGGTCAAGGACGACGTCGGCCCCGAAACCGCGGACCAGCTCGGCGTCGTCGGGCTTGGCGTCGGCGATCACCCTCAGCCCCTGCTCCTTGGCCAGCGGGATCACGTAGCTGGCCAGCAGGCCGGCGCCGCCCGAGACGAGCAGCGTCTCACCTTCGTCGAGGCCGAGCAGCTCGAGTCCGCGCAGCGCGGTGAGGCCGTTCATGGGCAAAGTTGCCGCCGCTTCGAGGCTGGCGCCGTCGGGCACCGGCACCACCGAGGCGGCCGGGACAACCAGCAGCTCGGCCTGGGCCCCTCCCTCCGGGCGGCGCGGACTGACCGCCGCCATGACCCGATCGCCGACCGCGAGCCGCTCGACGTCAGGACCCACCGCCTCGATCGTGCCAGCGGCGTCCATGCCCGGCGTCCAGGGCGCCGGCAGGCTCCCCCCGCCCATCCGGCGCAGACCGATGTCGGTCGGGTTCACGGCCGCGGCGCGAACCGAGATCCTGACCTCCCCCACACCGGGAGGCCGGACCTCGCGGTCCACCACGGTCAGGACCTCGGGGCCTCCCGGCTCGGGGATGCCGACAGCGCGCATGGTGGCGCAGCCTAGCGGGCCCGTCATGGCTGGCCGGTTCGCGCGGCGGCCTCGGTCTCGAGGTCGAGCTCGGTGCGCACCCCGAGCTCGTTGAGGATCCGGTTGGCGGCGGTCAGGCTCTCGCTTCCGGCGACCGCCCGGGCCAGCCGCCCGGCCGTGGCATAGGCGATCTGGACGTCGAGGTAGAAGGTGCTCGCCGCCACCGTCGAGAGCTCAAACGAACGCTCCCCGCCGCGGATCGTGACTTTCCCGCTGGCGCCGCGGAAGGCCCGGACGGCCTGGGCGCTGGCCTCGGTGGGCACGAGCTCCATCGCCGCCTCCAGGCGCTGCGCGACCGGGGCGGTCAGTCCTCGCACCCCGCCCAGGCCGTCCGCCGCGGCGACCACGGCGAGCTGGGTGAGGACCTCCGACGCTGTCAGCTCGGCATCGCAGCCGATCCCGAATACGGCGAGCAGAACGGGCACGTGCTCGGTTGCCAGCTGGTGGGCGGCGGCGAGCATGATCGCGTCGCAGAGCGGGCTGCGTAGCCCGGACTCGTCGCCCTGGGCGAGCACGTCGCCGCCGACATCGACGAACACCAGCAGGTCGCGGTGCAGTTGTGCGCAGGCCGCCGCGAGTCCGGCCGCGATCGCCGCCGGACCATCGTCGATCGTGATCAGCAGCGTCGGCCGGTCGAGGAAGGCGGCCATTCGCGACTCGGCGAAATGGACGTCGCGGTCACGCACACGGGTGCGCGGTCCGGCCAGGAGCACGCCGGGGGCGAGAGGCTCGGCGCCCTCGATCTCCGCCTCGCCGCGTGGGCCGGGAAGGGGGTCGATCGGCCGGCGCTCCCAGCTCAGCCCCCCGACAAGGGGCTCAGAGCCGTCATAGAGGCGGGCGAACTCGGCGCTGGCCAGCGCTCCCACCACGTCGCCGCCGCCGCCCATCCCGATCATCAGGGGGCGGCGAGCGGCGCGCAGCATCGCTTCGGCGTCAAACATCGGCGGCCTCCGGGGCGCCGATCACCAGCGAAGCGTGCACCTCCCCCTCGCCCCCGGTGATCCAGCGGCAGCGCCCGGCGCGCAGGACGGCCTTCTCGCCCGCCTGGGCCGGGGTGCGGTACTCGAGTTCGACGTCGATCGCGGCCGGCTCGGGGGCCGCCAGCAGTTCCTCCTCCAGGGGCTGCCAATAGGCGGCGTTGTTGACGTGAGCGGCGATGTCACACTCGGTCAGGCGAAACCTCCACACGCCCCGCTCGGTCGCCTCAGGCGGCGGCCCATGACGCAGGCGCGCGCTGATCCGCCGCTCGGTCACGGTGCCCCCGTAAGTGGCGATCTCGTCCTCGGTCAGCGGCACCGGACGCCAGTTCTCGGGCGCAAGGTGCACCCATAGCGAGACAGCCTGCACCAGCGCTTCGGTCTCACCGGCGAGGACGACGTCGGTTCGCCGCTCGGCCCACATCCGCCCCAGGCCACTGCAGAAGGTGCTGACGCCGAAGCGCTCACCGAAGCGGGGCCAGCGCAGCACGCGAATCCGGGTGCGCCGCACCACCCACACCGCGGCCTGGGCGAGCCCGGCGTCCTCCACGTCGGCGTAGGCGATGTCCTGCAGCCAGCCGGCGATCGCATCCAGGCGCATCCGCCCCGAGGGCGCACAGTCAGCGAACCCGGGGCGGCGCTCCTGGGCGAACACCCGCCCCCCGGGCAAGGGGGCGAGCAGGGCATTGAACTCGTGCTTCACAGCGATGGGGAAACTCAGCCGCTGTCGCGCTGCTCGGCCTGCGCCACCGCCCGCCAGACGCGCTCGCCGTTGACCGGCATGTCGAGATGGCGGACGCCGAGATGAGCCAGCGCGTCGACGACCGCGTTGTGCACGGCGGGCGTTGAGCCGATCGTGCCCGACTCGCCGATCCCCTTGGCGCCGAGCGGGTTCACGGGCGTCGGCGTCTCCATCCGCACGAGCTCGAAGAACGGGAACTCGGTCGCGCCGGGGATGCCGTAACTGACGAAGTTGGCGTTCAGCGGGTTGCCGTCCTCGTCATAGGCCATCTGCTCGTGCAGAGCCTGGGCGATCCCGGACGCCACGCCGCCGTGGATCTGGCCGTCAGCGATCATCGGGTTGATGATCCGCCCGGCGTCGTCGACCGCGATCAGGCGCTCCAGGGTCACGGCTCCGGTGTCGGCGTCGACCTCGACCACCGCTACGTGGGCGCCGAACGGAAAGGTTGGGCGGGGCGGCTCGAAGTCGGCCGAGGCGGTCAGCTCCTTGAGACGCCCGGCGGCATCGAGCGCGGCGGCGAGCTCTCCCCAAGCGAGCGCGGGCTCGGGCGCGCCGGCCACGTGAAAGCGTCCGGCCTCGAAGTCCAGCTCCATGTCTCGCGGGTCGGCCTCGAGCTGCTCGGCGGCCAGCTCCTTGCCACGCTGCACCACTTCGTTGGCCGCCTCGCGGGCGGCGACGCCGCCGGCCTGGGTCGACTTGGAGCCGTAGGTGCCGGCGCCGCGGGCCACCTGCGCGGTGTCGCCCTTGATCACGGTGACGCGCTCGACGGGCAGCCCGAGGTGCTGGGCGACCACCTGCGCGAAGGTCGTCTCGTGACCCTGGCCGTGGGAGAAGGAGCCCGTCTTGAGGATCGCCTCGCCCTCGGCGGTGATCTCGACCTCGCCGAACTCCGATTCCGAACCACCGTTGGTGACCTCGACGTAGGCGCTCAACCCGATCCCCAGCAGCCGCCGGTCGCCAGACGCGCGGCGGGCCGCCTGCTGGGAGCGAAGCTCGTCATAGCCCGCCGCCTCGAGCGCCAGCTCGAGGGCGCGGCCGTAATCGCCGCAGTCGTATTCAGCGCCGGTGACGGTGGTGAA
>JBAVWI010000072.1:0-15431 GCA_049697735.1 Solirubrobacteraceae bacterium | reverse complement strand
GCTCGGAGCCGACGCCGGCGTGTGGCGCTCGAGGCCGGCGTCGAGCGTGGTGAGCGCCAGACGGTGGCGCTCGGCGGCCGCGATCACGGCCGCGAGCCAGTCAACGCCCTCGTACCACCAGTGTCCGAGCAACTCGGTGTCCAAGGCACAGACGCACAGGCCGCCCCCGCGCACGCGCTCCCCGACGGCGACCACGAACTCCTCGGCGTCGCGCTGCACCTGGGCCTGGGCGGCGGCGCGGTCGTAGGGCCCGCCATCGTTGCGCCAGGCGCGGTGGCGGAAGGTCGTGTAGCCGTGGTAGTTGCGATACGGCGCCCGGGCGGGATAGCCGTCCTGGCCCCAAACCCGCGCGATCGTGGCCCGGTCAATCGGCCACAGCACCGGCCCGGCCTCGCTGGCCAGCGGGTGCAGGTGACGGCTGTCACCGAGCCCCAAGCGATTGGTCAGCTCGACGCATACGGCTCTCACCCCGGCCGCTTCGAGCACTGGATCGAGCCATCCGGCGTGGGCGCACTCGGGCAGCCACAGCCCGCCGTCCCAGGCGCCGAAGCGGCGTCGGTGGGAGGCGATCGCGGTCTGGAGTTGGAGCGCGACACCCGGCTCGGTTGCCAGCAGGGGCAGCACGGCATGGGTGGCGGCCGATGTCCAGCTGGCGTGCTCGCCCAGCGCGGCGAGCAGCCCCGCGCCCGCGGTGAGCTCGGCCAGGTGGTCGGCAGCGTGCTCATAATCGGCGCCCGAGCGTTCGATCTCTGCGGCGGCCTCGAGCTCCCCGCGGGCGCGCAGCTCCGCCGCGTCGCGGCCGTGGGTCTCGGCCCGCGTGCCGCGCAGGAAGGCCAGACAGCGCTGGATCGCGTCGGGCTGCTCGAGCTGGTCGGACAGCACCGGGGTCAGCGAGAGGGTCAGCGGAGCGCTCCCGAGGACCCTCAGCAGCGGCAGGTAGCTGGTGGCGATCGCCTCCCACAGCCATTCCTCGCCGAACGGCCAGGTTCCGAAGCCCTCGACGTAGGGCATGTGGGTGTGCAGGACGATGGCCAGCTCGCCGGGGGCGCTGGCGGCTCGGGGACCGTCTCTGGTCACCGGCAGACAGCGAGGAAGTCCAGCGCGCCGGCGAGGTCGGCTTGGCTGCGCAGGGCGAAGTCGCTGGCGGCGATGGCCGGCGTGAAGCGATCGTAGAACGGCTTGGTCAAGCGCAGGCGTGCGTGAACTGTGTCCCAGCCGCAAGCCAGGGCGAGCTTGTGGACACGGAGTTTGCGGGCATGAAACAGCCCCAGCACCTCCACCTCGGCGAACGTGGTCCGACACAGCGCGTCGAACTCGTGGGCGCGGTATTCCTTGATGTGCCACGGGTTGTCGGACTTCTCGGCCCCGGCCGGGGCCAGCGTGAGCAGGTTCGGGGTCGAGATGTAGGCAACCCCGCCGGGGGCGAGCAGAGCGCGGAAGTGCTCGAGCACGGCGACCGGGTCCTGGACGTGCTCGATCGTCTGCAGGAAGACGACGGCGTCGAAACTGCCCTGCCCGCCCGCGCCGAAGGTCTCCACCAGCCCACGCTCGAAACTCAGGTTCTGGCGGCGGTAGCGCAGGCGCGCGTGCTCATGGGCCTCGGGATTGGCATCCACGCCCACCACGCTTGCCGCGCCCCGGGAGAGGACCTCGGACCCGTATCCCTCGCCGCAGGCCATGTCGAGCACGCGGCTGCCAATGACGCGGGCACCGATCCACTCATAGACGGCCAGATGACGCCGGTACCAGTAGTTCTCGGCGGGCACGTTGGGCAGCGTTCGCTCGCCGGTGAGGGCCAGGGGTGGCACCCCGGGGGGCTGGTCACGCTGAACGTGGGCGTTCATGGGCACGGGGCGACAGGGTAATCTGCCCTGCGGCATGGACGCACTTCGCAGCGCGGACGAGATCCGCGAGGTCAACACGCGCTACCACGACGTAGCCGCCGAGAGCTATGACTCAAAGTGGGGCATCGACTTCGGTGAGGTCGGCCAGCGCCAGGTCCTGGGCAAGCTGCGCAAGCTGCTCGGCGCCGAGCTTGATGACGGCTATGACCGCTCGCTGGAGATCGGCGCCGGCACCGGGTACTTCAGCCTCAATCTGCTTCAGGCCGGGGTGGTCGGCGAAGCCACGTGCACGGATATCTCGCCCGGAATGGTCACCACCCTGGCCGGCAATGCGCAGCGGCTGGGCCTGTCAGTCCGCACCGCTCGTGCCGACGCTGAGGCGCTCCCCTTCGCGGACGCGAGCTTTGACCTTGTGCTCGGTCACGCCGTCCTGCATCACCTGCCCAACCTACGGCGCGCCTTCGCCGAATTTCACCGTGTGCTGCGCCCCGGCGGTCGGATCGTGTTTGCCGGCGAGCCCTCCCGGGTCGGAGACCGGATCGCGTCGGTGCCCAAGCGCGGCGCCGTCCGCATCGCACCGGTGTGGCGCCGGCTGCTGCAAGCCAGCCCGGCCCCGCACCCGGCTGCGGTCGGCTCGGCCGACCAGCTTGATCACGAACTCGAACACTGTGTGGACATTCACGCCTTCGCCCCCGGCGATCTCCAGCGCCACGCCCGCCGGGCCGGCTTCGGGGAGATCTCGGTGCGCGGCGAGGAGCTCGCCGCCAACTGGTTTGGCTGGTTCAACCGCACGCTGGAGGCCAGCGCCGAGCCGGCAGACGTGCCCATGCTCTGGCGCCAGTACGCCTTTCACGGCTACCTGATACTCCAGCGTCTCGACGAGCACGTGCTTGAGCCGCTGCTGCCCCCGGCCATCTTCTACAACCTGCTGCTCACGGCTCGTCGCTGAGGGGACGCCCGCCCCGCCTACACTTTTTTCGTGCCCGAACCGGCGCTCTCCGAGTTCCCCCTCTTCCCTCTGGGCCTGGTCGCCCTGCCCGGCGAGCTGGTTCCGCTGCACATCTTCGAGGACCGCTACAAGGCCATGATGAACCGCTGCCGCGAGGACGAGAGCGAGTTCGGGATCGTCTGGTTGGCCGACGACGGGCTGCGTGACATCGGTTGCGCGATGGTGATCGAGCAGGTGCTCGAGGAGCTTGAAGACGGGCGCATGAACATCCTCACCCGGGGCACTCGGCCGTTTCGCGTGCGCGAGCGGCAAGCCCATCTTCCTTACCCGGCCGGCGTGGTCGAGTTCGTCGCTGACCGCGAGGAGCCGCCTGACCGCGAGCTGACTACTCGGGCCCATGCCGCCTACGCCGATCTTGTCAAGCGCGCCACAGACAGCGAGCCCGAGGCGACAGAGCTGGCCGAGCTGGGCGCCTACGAGATGGCGGCCACGGTTGACTTCGGGCTCGAGGCCAAGCAGGGCCTGCTCGATCTGCGCTCTGAGAATGCCCGCCTGCGGCTGGTCACGCGGCTGTTCCGGGCCGCCAGCAAGCGCCTTGATTTTGTCGATCGCGCCCAGGCCCGGGCTCGTTCCAACGGCAAGGTTCGCTTCGGCTGACGATCAGGGTGCGCCGGCCACCAGCGTGAACACGGTCATGAAGGCGCCGAACAGGATGCAGTAGATCCCGAACGGGATCAGGTTGCGGTTCTTGAAGTACTTGGTCAGAAAGTGGACGGTGATGACCGCGGTGATGGCGGCGAACACGGCCGCGATCACCGCTGCGCCCCGCACCCCGTTGCCCAGCGGGCCGGTCAGGTCAGAAAGCTTGTAGAGACCGGCGGCCAGGATCGGCGGCGTGGCGAGCAGGAAGGCATAGTGCGCGGCGTCGGCGTTGTCCAGGCCGCGGGCCAGGCCCGCGGTCATGACGACACCGTCCCGGCTGATGCCGGCGATCAGGGCGCTGGACTGGGCGACCCCGATCACCCCTGCCTCCCGGTACTCGAGCGTCTCCAGCCGCCGCGAGCCCTCGGCGTTGAGCCCCTCACGCTGGGCAAGCTCGCGCACCTCGGCGCGGCGCCGGAAGCGCTCGGCCGCGAGCAGGATGCAGCCGTTGACCATCAGGAAGATGGCGGCCGTGAGCGGCTTGGCCAGAGCGACCCGGATCGGATGCTCGAGCGCGAGACCCAGGATCCCAACCGGGATGGTGGCGCAGACGATCAGCCAGGCGAGGCGCTCGGTCGGCGTCTCGATCCGGCGCTTGCCCAGGGTGGCGAAGAAGGCCTTGATGATCTCGACCCACTCACGCCAGAAGTAGATCAGCAGTCCGATCGCGCTTCCGACGTGGAGCATGACCACGAAGGCCAGCCACGGAGACTCGGACTGCGACTGCCAGGCGACGACGTTGTGCCAGCGAAACAGGGTTGGGAACAGCACCGTGTGACCGAGACTCGAGACCGGGAACAGCTCGGTTGCGCCCTGGAGGACACCGAGCACGATGGCTTGGAAGGTGGTGATGAGGTTGTGAGCGGCAACGACGATCATCGAAGCCGGGAAGGGTAGCCGGAGCGGGATAACGGAGAGCTAAGGGGCTCGGCCGAGACCGCCGGGGCGCCTCAGTTCAGGCCCCGGAGCGTCAGTTGAGACCGCAGGCCTGCTGGGCGGCCTGGACCGCGAACAGCTCGGCCTGGGCCAGGATCGGGTGCTGGGCGGTATCGCGGTCTGAGAAGCTGACCGTGCCTGGCTCGAGCTTTATCCGGTAGCTGAATACTGTGCCCGGGCCGATCGGCAAGGACAGGTTTTTGCCCGCGTCGCCGGCCAGGTTGACGGCCAGATCGCGCGCACGAATCAAAAAGGCGTCGCTGAGCGGCCGGGACCTGCCACCGTTGCAGCGGATTGTGCCGCCGTCGTTGACGAGCAGCGTCAGCTTGGACCCCTGACCGGTTCGCGTGAGCAGGAACAGGTCAGCCGACCGCACGGCAAGGCCGCAGGCGGAAATGGTCAGCGCGGCCGCGACGGCGAGCACGGCGGCCACGAGCGCGCCCGTGGACCGGCACCGAGACTGCCTCATGCGGAGCTGACCAGAACCGAGGCTCCGCCGCGACGGGGGTCACCGCCGCCCGAGAAGCGGCCGTCGGGGTCGCGGGCGGCCGCCTGCGCCCCCCCGAAGAACAGGTTGCGCTCGCGAAACGGGGCCAGCTCGCGCCCAACCGCGGCCAGCGCGGAGCTGTCGATCCCGGGCTCTGTGTAAACGACTCCGTCCTCCCAGTGCACGCGCGGCGCGTCGACGGCCTCGGTGGCGGTCGCGCCTTCGTCAATCGAGCGGATGATCGTCTGAAGGATCGCTGAGCGAATCCGGTTGGAGCCGGCGCTGCCCACGGCCAGGGCAGGCGCACCGTCGCGCAGTACGACGGTCGGGGCCATCATGCTCGGCATCCGGCGACCGGGAGGGTAGCGATGAAAGCCGTGCGGGTTCAGGTCCTGCTCGCCAAGCATGTTGTTGAGGTGGATTCCGGTGCCGGGCACGAGTACACCCGAGGCCGAGCCATTGGAGCAGGTGACCGAGCACGCCCAGCCCTCCCGGTCCAGAACGGAGACATGCGTGGTCGAGCCCAGCCGGCCGGGGCCCGCCCCGCGACCCTCGGCGACCCCGCGAGCCGGATCGCCGCGCAGGAAGCGAGCCCCGAATCCGGGGTCGTTGAGACCGTCGAGGAACTCGGCCGTGCGCTCGCCCTGGACGCGTTCCATCACCGCCACGACCTCGGCCACCGTGGGTGGCCCCGGGGTCTCGCCGAGCAGGGTCAGGGCGCGGGCGATGAGCAGGCCGCCCGCCGAGGGCGGCGGATTGATCAGTACCTCGCGGCCCCGGTAGGAGACCTCGAGGGGTGCTCGATCTATGACCACGTAGGCGTCGAGGTCAGCGCGGGCGAGCAGGCCGCCCCGGTCCCCAACCCAGGCCGCGATCGCGGCCCCGATGTCGCCCTCGTAGAAGGGCCGGGAGCCCTCGCTGCCGAGACGTTCGAGACTGTCGGCGAGCTCGGGCTGATAGATCCGCTGACCGGCCTGCAGGAGCTGTCCCTGAGGCGCGAACAGTGCCGCACACTCGGGCGTCGAGGTGACGATGCCGCCCAGCAGCTCGACGATGTAGGCCTGCTGGAGGTTGAGCTCCACCCCCTCGCGGGCCAGGCGCGCGGCGGGAGCAACCAGCCTTTCCAAGGCCAAGCGCCCGAAGCGCCGCGAGGCCTCACAGACGCCGGCCGGCATGCCAAAGCAACCGACCGAGGCGACGCCGATGTTGAAGGTCTGGACCGCGTCGCCAAACGAGATCCGCACCGGCAGCAGGTCCGCGCGCGGGGTCGGGCCGGTCTCACGGCCGGGCGCCTCGACGAAGAAATCGAGCAGGGTCGGCGCTTGCCCGGGGGCCACGACCAGCATGTAGCCCCCCGCCCCGAGCCCGGTCAGCAGCGGCTCGGCGGCAAACGAGGCCAGCATCGCCGCCAGGGCGGCGTCGACGGCATTGCCGCCCTCCCGCAGGGCGTCCGCGCCCGCCGCGGCGCTCACCGGATGACCCGCCGCCACCACCCCCAGATGGCCGGAACTGAAACCGGGGGTCACGGACGTTTCGTGTCCGGCCGGCAGACCCGAGACCCCGGCGGGGCGGCCCAGCGGCCCGAGCATGCAAAAGTGGAAAGACTCAAAGCGTCACCCGGAGATTTTCACGTAGTGCACCTGGCTCGTGCACGTACCCGACGCTGAGCCGAGCCAGACCAGACGCCCTGACGGTCCGGGAGCAGCCTGCGCGGACGCAGGGTGCGACGCGTGCTCCGCACGCCAGCACCCGAGGACAGCGGGATGACTCGGGCGCGGCCCGATCCGGCGAGGCAGGAGGCCGCGGGGCCGCAAGGCCGAGCAGGCGCAGCTAATGGACCGTCAGCGCCGGGGCATGAACTCGGGGACGTCAAGCTCTCGCGATGGACGCGAGGGGCTCTCCCGCACCCGGCTGACCCGCGGCTCTCCAACCGGCTCCCGGAACCGCGCGGACTCAGGCGCCGGCTCTGACCGCGGTCGCGATCCGTAGGGCTCCTCGCGATTGCGACGCTGGCGCGGCTCACCGAACCCGGTGGCCACGACCGTCACCCACACCTGGTCGTCGAGCTTCTCGTCGACCATGGCGCCGAAGATGATGTTGGCGTCGGGGTGGGCGGCCTCGGCGACCGCCTTGGCGGCCTCGTTGACCTCCCACAGGGAGATGTCCTTGCCGCCCGTGATCGAGAGCAGGATCGAGCGGGCGCCATCCATGCTCGTTTCCAGCAGCGGCGAGGCGACGGCCTGCTCGGCGGCGTCGATCGCACGCCGATCGCCGGTGCCCATGCCGATGCCCAGCAGCGCGTTGCCGGCATCAGACATGATCGTGCGCACGTCGGCGAAGTCGAGGTTGATCAGCCCGGGCAGGGTGACCAGATCCGAGATGCCCTGGACGCCCTGACGTAGAACGTCATCGGCGACCTGGAAGGCATCGACCATCGAGACACCGCGGTCGAGCACCGAGAGCAGCCGGTTGTTGGGGACCACGATCAGCGTGTCGACCTCTTCGGCGAGGGCGGCGATGCCGGCCTCGGCCTGCTCGCGCCGGCGCGAACCCTCGAACTGGAAGGGCCGGGTGATGATCCCGACGGTCAGCGCTCCGAGCTCGCGGGCGATCTGGGCGACGACCGGCGCCGCTCCGGTGCCGGTGCCGCCACCGGCGCCCGCGGCGATGAAGACCATGTCCGAGCCGCGCAGCATGGCCTTGATGCGGTCGTACTCCTCGCGGGCGGCCCGGCGACCGAGTTCCGGATCCGAGCCGGAGCCCAGCCCGCGGGTGATGCCATCGCCAATGTGCAGGGTTTCGTGGGCCGCCTACAGCTGCAGCGACTGCAGGTCGGTGTTGATGGCCAGGAACTCAACCCCCTCCACCTCGGCCTCGACCATGCGGTTGACGGCGTTGACGCCGGCCCCGCCGACGCCGACCACGCGCAGCACCGGGTGTCCGGCCGCGGGGGGGACGGGGAAGGGATCGGCGTTATCGGGACGCGCGTAGACGTCGGTCGGCTCGACCGCGGGCGCGGCCTTGGCTGCACCGGCGCCACGCGGCGAGCGGGCGGGCTGGGTGGGGGCGTCGAGAAGGTTCTCGGGGATATCCGAGGAGAAGGCGGCCCGCAACCGCTCCTGGGGCGAGGGGATATGGCGCTCGGGCGGTTGCACCGCGGCCGTAGGGCTCTCGAAGGAAGGGTGCGACCGGCGGCGCTGATCGGCCGGCGGCTCGGTGGTCGCCGGCGGCGTCGCGGGCGCGGCCGGGGCAGCCGCCTTAGGCTTGGCCGGCTTCTTAGCTGGCTTCTTGGCCGGCTTCTCGGCCGGTGCGGTGTCCTCGGCGGTCTTGCGGAAAAGGTCCGCAAGCGGACCCTCGCGCATACTCGCGCGCTTACCGGTTGCCATTTGCGAGGACCTCCTTGGCGAGCTGCCTATAGGCGTGTGCGGCCAGACCGTCGGGATCGTACTTCAGCACGGACATGCCTTTTACAGGCGCCTCGGCAAAACGCACCGTTTTGCGGATTCGAGAGGTGAAGACCTGATCTCCGAAGTTCTCCTCCAGCAGTTCGATCGCCTCCTTGGCGTGCAGCGTGCGGAGGTCGACGAGCGTGGGCAGAATGCCCTCGATCTCGACATCTGGGTTCAGGTTCTCGCGGATCATGGCCAGCGTGTTCTGTAACTGGATCAGCCCGCGCATGGACAGATATTCGCATTGCACGGGGACGATCACCTTGTCAGAGGCGGTAAGCGCGTTGATCGTCAGCAGACCGAGGCTCGGGGGGGTGTCGATGAAGATGAAGTCGTAGTCCTCGCGAATGTCCCGGAATGCCTTGTCCAGTGAGCGCTCGCGACCGATCATGGTCGACATGGCGATCTCCGCCCCGGCCAGATCAATCGAGGCGCAGGCGATGTCGATCTCCCGCTTGCGAATCACCTCTCGGATCGGGACGTGGTGCACGAGCACGTCGTACATCGACTTTTCGAGGGTGTCGGGATCGATGCCCTGGGACATGGTCAGGTTGCCCTGGGGGTCCATGTCACAGCACAACACGCGGTGCCCCTCCTCAGCGAACGCCACCGCGAGGTTGAGGGTGGTAGTCGTCTTGGCAACCCCACCCTTCTGGTTGGCCAGCGTGATCACCTTGCAGGTGGACATCAGCGAGCACTCCGATGCGCTTGGGAACTCATACGCGCCTGTATTCGCAGGCAAGAGGAGAAATCCTCCGCCCGGCGCCCGTTCGGAGGGTCAGTATTTTCCACTGGCGTGCCCGGTCTTCTCGAGCGACGCCTGATCTTCGTCACCGGCAAGGGCGGCGTCGGCAAGTCGACGGTCGCCACGGCGCTGGGTGTGCTCGCCGCGCGTCACGGTAAGCGCACGATCGTCGCTGAGCTTGCCAGCCAGGGACGAATCCGCGCCGCCTTCGCAAGCCAGGGCGAGACCTTCGAGGAGGTTGAGCTCTCCGAGCGCCTGTTCACGATCTCGATCGATCCCCAGCGCGCCATGGAGGAGTACCTCCGGGTCAAGACCGGGGCCGTCGGCTCGGCGCTGGGCTCAAGCCGGCTCTTCCAGGCCTTCGCGATGGCCACCCCGGGGATGCGCGAGCTGCTCAGCATCGGCAAGGTCTGGGAGCTGGCCCAGTTCGAGCGCCGCACCCGGGGGGCGGATGCCTACGACCTCGTCATCGTCGACTCGCCGGCCGCCGGGCACGGAGTCGGGATCCTGCGCACGCCCCGGACCTTCGCCGAGATCGCGCGCGTGGGGCCCATCGCCCATCAGGGCCGGACCATCGCCACCACGATCGCCGACCCTGACTTCACAGCAGTGGTCGCGGCGGCCACGGCGGAGGAGATGCCGGTCAACGAGACCCTGTGGTTGCGCGACGCGCTGGAGGGCGAGGGGCTGAAACTGGAGACGGTATTGGTCAATGCGCTCTATCCCCAACGTTTCGCGGCCGCCGATCGCAAGGCGCTCGAGCAGGCGCGCGCCGCGGCTGTGTCACCGCTGGCCTCGGCCGCGATTCGCGCTGCCCTCTCCGAGCAGTCCCGGGCCAGGTCCCAGCGCGAGCAGTTCGCGCGCCTCGCCGATGGGCTCGGGATGGACCTGGTCTCGCTTCCATATCTGTTCGCCGAGCAAATCGGACCGCCCGAGCTGGAGCTGCTGGCTGACGCGCTGGCCGAGGGACTGCCCGCGTGAGCGTCGCCGAGCTACTGGACGGCAAGCGGATCTGCGTGTGCGGCGGCTCGGGCGGAGTCGGCAAGACAACCACCTCGGCGGCGGTGGCCCTCGGAATGGCGGCACGCGGAGCCAAGGTTGCGGTGGTGACAATCGATCCCGCCAAGCGGCTGGCCAACGCCCTGGGCCTGGACGAGCTCGAGAACGAGCCCCGGCGGGTCGAGCCGGCGCGGTTCGCAGGCGGGATCGATGTCACGGGAGAGCTGTGGGCGATGATGCTCGACCCCAAGCGCACCTTCGACGAGCTGATCGAGCGGATCGCCGCCGACCCCGGGCGCGCCGAGGAGATCAAGGCCAACCGCGTGTACAGAGAATTGTCCACGGCGGTCTCGGGCTCGCAGGAGTTCACGGCCGTCTCCAAGCTGTTCGAGCTCGATCGTGACGGGGAGTTCGATCTGCTGGTGCTCGACACACCTCCGTCGCGCAACGCGCTGGACTTCCTCGATGCTCCCGGGCGGCTGACCTCGTTTCTGGAGGGGCGGGCGCTGAAGGCCTTCATCCGTCCCACCGGGCTCGGGATGCGCGTGCTGAGCCGCGGAGCCGCTCCGTTCCTGGCCGCCCTGCGGCGGGTCACCGGCGTTGACCTGATCAGCGACCTCTCGACCTTCTTCGCCCTGCTCGGCGACATGACCGAGGACTTCTCGGCTCGCGCCGCTCAGGTCGAGATGCTGCTGCACAGTGACACCACCGCGTTCGTGCTCGTCACCTCCGCCCAACCGGCGGCGATCGACGAAGCGCTCTGGTTTCGGCGCACGCTCGACGAGGGCGGGCTCCCGTTCGCCGGCGTGATCGTCAACCGGGTCCACCACGACCTGCTCGGCGAGAGTGATCCCCAGGACCTGCGGGCGACCCTCGCTGCCAGTCTCAAGCCCGGGCTGGCCGATCGCGTAGCGGCGAACTTCGATGATTACCACGTGCTGGCCCGCCGGGATGCTCGCGGCCTGGAGCGGCTGACCTCGGAACTGGGCGACCGGCGCCTGCTGCTGGTTCCGCAGCTCGACGATGATGTGCACGACATCGAAGGGCTGCTGGCCGTGCACCGGTTCCTGTTCGCGTCCGATGCCGAGCGCGAGCGCTTGATCGCCGACGTGGTGGCCTGAGCCGGCAGCCAAGCGGACGGCTTAGTCGGCCGCCTCGACGACCAGCGCCCCCTCGGACCCCGTCCAGCTTCCCCACCGCAGGAGGGTCGGCTGCCAGCGCTCGGACTCGATCGGGCCGTCGGCGTCTGACAGCGTCAGGCGCCCTTGGTGCAACATCTCCCAGACCGCCTGCTCGGCGAGCGCGAGCCGCTCGCTGACCCGCCACCCCGGGTGCTCGGCGGCAACCAGCTCCATCACCTCGGAGAGGGGGATCGAGGCGCGCGCGGCGCCCCCCAGCATGTCCTTGAACATCGCCACCGTCGAGCTGGCCTGGGCCCCGCGCTGAGCCTCGGCCAGCACGGCCTCGGTCACGTCCTCAGAGGTTCGGCCGACGTTGGCCCAGCCACGGCCGAGACCCATGTCCTCGGTGCGGAGCTCGGGCCCCTCGAAAATGATCAGCCGCGCCTTCTCCGGCGTCCACTGCCGGTCTTCGTGGACGACGGGTGAGCCGCTCACCCAGGGCCGCGCGAAACGGAGATCCAACTCCTCTCGAGTCAAGTTGAACGCCCGCGCGACGTGCGGGAACTGGCGCAACTCGAGATGGAACACAGACACAGGGTTTCAGGTTTCCTCCCCCCAGAAGCGGCGTCTGATGCAGAACGAGCGGGCCTCCACGGCCCGCTCGGTCTGCTGATCGCGCTCCCCCTGACTTCATACGAGCCCCAGGACTTACGTGTTTGTGCCTGGTGGGCAAAACACTCCCGGCCTCCGAAGAGACCGAGTAGGGAGCGGTCAGACCTCTAGGTTACCGCAGCCGCCTCGGCCAGCAGCTCATCGGCGACGCTGACCAGGTTCGCGTTCAGATGTCCGCACAGGGCATCGCGAAGAAGCGCCCGCAGATGCTCTGACAGTTCCTCGACCAGGCCGTCGGCCCCCGTCTCGTCGGTGTTCAGCCCCGTGATCACCGCGCGTTCGAGGGCGATCGCCCGCGCTGTACGCTCGGCCAGGAGCGCTCGCGTCTCGGGTGGCGCGCAGATCACCGACAGGCGCTGGGCCAGGCGTCCGCTCGACGGTCCCTCGGGCTCGAGCAGGGCCCGGAGAGCGAGCAGGTAGTCGGTGAGCGCCTGCAACGGCGCCAGGCGCTCACAGCCCATCTCGAAGCGGGCCAGCGCCCAGGACAGCTCGCCGCCACCGGGGAGGCGCCGGGTCACGAGATCACAGAACGCCCGCAGCTCATCCGCCTGATCCGCCCGGACGAGGGTCAGAAAACGAGGCCGTCCGCTCGCGCCGATGGCGACGGGCCGCCAGCTGCCCGCCTCGGTTCGCGCCCAGGCCACCGGTCCGAGGGCATAGCCGCCGCGCTCGAACAGGCGCAGCGCGGTCAGCAGGCGCCGGAAGCGGGTGCGTGCGCTCGCCACCGGCAACCGCGAGGAGCGCTCCTGGTCAACCGCGAGAACGGCCAGGACATTGGGCTCGTCCCCGTCTCCCCAGACGGCGTCGGCGGGCGCGTCAGCCAGGGCGTCGCCGCGGATCAGCGAGAGGCCCTCCCCCAGCGAGAGCTCGATCGTGTCCGGATCCAGCGCAATGCCCAGGACGGGAGCGATCACCGTCGCCGTGCAGTGACCCTCGTACAGGGTGCGCTCGAGCTCTGCGTACGCCGCCTCGAAGTGGGCCGGCTCGAAGCCGAACTCGCTGCGCTCATCGAACACGGCGGCTAGGAAGGCGCCGAGTGCGGCGTCGGCGCGAGTCCGCGGGTCGGGCGGGATCCGCGTCTCGCCCCGCTCGCGCAGATAAGCGTCGGTCGCCTCGCATTCCGCCAGGGCAGCGGCAGCGGCGGCGTAGCTGGACAGGGTGGTGAGCTCAGCGAGGCGGCCGCGGATGAAGTCGCCCGTCAGGGGGCGGTAGCAGTACAGCGAGGTTCGTCCGCCCCGTTGCTCGACGATCTCGAACGGTAGCTCGGCACCACTGGCGGCATCCGCGCACAGCCGTCCGCTGGACTCGACGGTGAACGACTCGAGCAGGCGATGGAGGACAGCGTTGCGCACGGGTTGTGCGATTTCTTCACCGGAGGCAGCGATCCTCCATCCGGCACGGCGCCTTGCAGCGCTGCCGGATCAGGCGACGGCGACGGCAGGCTCGCGGACGCCGTCTGCGTCCACACCCAGCCACTCGCGCCCGTAGCTGCGCATGTCCTCGATCAGCGGGACGAGCGCGCGCCCCTTGCTGGTCAGGACGTACTCGACGCGAGGCGGAACCTCGGGGTAGGTCTGGCGCTCGACGATGCCCTCCTCCTCGAGGGCCCGCAGCCGCAGCGACAGGGTACGAGGACTGATCCCGGCCAGCGAGCGTTCCAGCTCACAGAATCGAGACCGTCCCTCGGCAAGGTCCCGGATGACAAGCAGAGTCCACTTTCCGCAGACAATCTCGGCGGTCCTGCACACCGGACAAGTATCTCGATCAACCATCGCAGCTTCCGATTCTAGCGCAATGCTTTACGAACTGAAGCGGGCTTGCGCGCGCCCACGGATACGCGCCCCGGAGAGGGGACGTGCGAGGTGGCCAAGACTGGGCCGGAGCCGCGGATCCGGCTCAGGCGACGTCGCGAAGCTTCTGGGCCTCGGCGAGCGACTGGAGCTTCTTGAGCGACTGGTTCTCGATTTGGCGAATCCGCTCACGCGTGACGTTGAACGTCCGCCCGACCTCGTCCAGCGTCCGCGGATGCTCGCCGCCGAGTCCGTAGCGAAGCTCGAGCACGCGCCGCTCGCGATAGCTGAGGTTCTCGAGCGCCTCGCGAAGGGCTTCCTTGGTCAGGATCTCCGCCGCGCGCTCGTACGGGGATTCGGCCCGCTCGTCGGCGATGAACTGGCCGAACTCGGACTCCTCTTCGTCGCCGACGGGCTTTTCCAGCGAGACCGGAGCCTGCGCGGAGCGCTTGATCGACTCGACCTCCTCGGGCTCGATGCCCGTGACCTCGGCGATCTCCTCGGCGGTGGGCTCGCGACCCAGCTCGGTGACGAGCTTGCGCTCGGCGCGACCGATCTTGTTGAGCTTCTCCACCACGTGCACGGGGATGCGGATCGTCCGGGCCTTATCGGCCAGGGCGCGCGCGATCGCCTGGCGGATCCACCAGGTCGCATAGGTGGAGAACTTGAAGCCCTTGCGGTAGTCGAACTTCTCGGCCGCGCGTACCAGCCCGAGTGTCCCCTCCTGAATCAGGTCAAGGAAGGGCAGACCCTGGTTGCGGTAGTTCTTGGCGATGGAAACGACGAGGCGAAGATTGGACTCAACCATCTTCTGCTTGGCATCGAGGTCGCCGCGCTCGATGCGCTTGGCGAGATCGACCTCCTCCTGCGCGGTCAGCAGCCGCACCTTGCCGATGTCCTTGAGGAACAGCTGCAAGGAGTCGGTCGTCATGTCCGGCTTGAGGTCCAGCGCCGTCTTCGCCTTCCGGCGGCCGCGCTTGTCGGGAGCGCGCTCGACCTCAGTGGCGGCGAGCGCGGGGTCGACCTCCTCGACGAGCTCGATCTCGGCCCGCTCGAGGAAACCGTGCAGCTCCTCGACGTCAGCCTCGTCGAGATCCAGCTCGGATACCGCGCCGGCGATTTCGGAGTAGGTGAGCACTCCAAGCTGCTGACCCCGGTTGACGAGTCCCTTGATCTCTTCGAGTTCCTGCAGTTCGGCTACAGACATCTGGTTCCGTTCCGTCCTTGCGCCGAGAGTGGCGCCGAGTATCAGCGATCCGGTCGAGGCCTCCTGGAGGCGCACTACCGCTACTCAAACATGCGGCTATTAGTGTAATTACTACATTTTCTGAAGTCAACGCGTCCGACCCCTACCACCCTAGCGTGGCGCAAGGCACATTTCGGTCATTGACCGGCGGGGAGGGCGACGCTCTGCATCTTTATACGTAGAACAGCGGCGTCCGTTTCAAAGTTCCGGCGGATTTTTCACCACAGCGCGGCTTGCCCTCGTCGGCGAGCCGTCGCGGCAACAGTCTGTTGCCATGGATTTACGCCGGCCATGCCTCCGGGGCCGCCGTGCGCGATCATGTACCGCGATGGCCGACAAAGCCCAAGCCGGAGTCCTCGCCAGCCTTCCCCGTACGCGACCGCATCGGCGCAGTGCCAAGCGCCCGCCGGCCGAGCTGGCCGGAGAACCGGCTCAGGCGTCCGCGGCGCCGACCGTGACCGAGGCGAAGTCGGACGCCGCCAAGCCAAAGC
>JBAVWI010000071.1:0-8897 GCA_049697735.1 Solirubrobacteraceae bacterium | reverse complement strand
GGGTACACGCGGTCGATCCCGAGCAGCCGGGCGCTGGTGGCGCCCACGACGGCGACGGGTTCTTGGGCGGTGGCGGCGTTGAGGTAATGGCCGTCGGCGAGGGTGGTGGCGACGACCGGGAGAAGGTCGAGCGATGTGGCTTCGACGGTCAGACCGTTGGTGTCGACTGATGGGATGAAGGGGTTACGGAACGCGCCCACGCCCTTGATTGTCCCGGTGCTCTGCACGTGCTTTACACCGTTGATGCGGCCGATCATGGCCGGCGCGGCGGCGGGCAGCTCGACGGTGCCGCCGGTGACGCTCTGGCCGTTGGTGGCAGTGAGTAGGTTGGTGCCGAGCTGGTTGATCTCCGCGAGCAGGCCGGCTTGGGAGGAGGCGGACAGGCCGAGTACGGCGACGATCGCGGCCACGCCGATCGCGATCCCGAGAGCCGACAGCCCGGCCCGCAACTTCCGGGTGCGAAGCCCGACCGTGGACAGGCGGGCGAGATCGGAAACCTCTAGGCGCTTGCGCTCCAGGGTGGCGGTGCCGGTCACGACGGCTCCCCACCGAGCGGGCGGGTGTCGGCGACGATGCGGCCGTCGATGATCTCGACCTTGCGGGGCATCCGCTCGGCGATGGCGTGGTCGTGGGTGATGACCACGATCGTCGAGCCGGCCCGGTGGAGCTGATCGATCAGGGACAGGATGGACTGCCCGGTGGTCTGGTCAAGATTCCCGGTCGGCTCGTCGGCGAGCACGATCGCGGGCTCGCCGACCAGGGCCCGGGCGATGGCGACGCGCTGGCGTTGCCCGCCCGAGAGCTGGGTGGGACGGGCATGAGGACGCTGGGCCAGGCCGACCAGGCCCAGGGCGTCTAGAGCGCGCTGACGACGCTGCTTGAGGGGGATACCGGCGTACAGGAGCCCGTCGGCGACGTTGTCCAGCACAGTGGAGTGCTCGGCCAGGAAGAACTGCTGAAAGACGAACCCGATCCGCGTCGCCCTCAGGTAGGCCACGTCCTCGTCGGCCATCGTTGCCACGTCGAGCCCGGTGATCCGCACCCGGCCGCTGGTAGGCCGGTCGAGGGTGCCCATCAGCTGCAGCAGGGTGGTCTTGCCCGACCCCGACGGGCCGACGATCCCGACCAGCTCGCCCTGGCCGAGAGTGAGGTTCACCGCGCGCACGGCTTGGATGGGTGGCGCGCCCGGATAGGTCTTGGTCACGTCGTCGAGCTCGAGCAGAGCCGCCTCGGCACTGCCGGTAGCGACGCCGGTGCCGGCCGCGACTGCGGCGTTCTCGGGTGTGGGTGAGGGAGTGCGGGTCATGTTGACGGGACCACGACTTCCTGGCCGGCGGCCAGGCCTGGGCCGGTGACCTGCACGAGCCCGTCGGCGTCGTCGAACAACCCGAGCGAGACCGGCACGAGATGGTTGCCCGCGCCTGCGCCGACAACCTCGACGCAATAGCCGCCGCTGAATTGGGCCAGCAGCGCGGTCACCGGAACGACAAGCGCGTTCGGCACGCTGGCAGTGGTGATGCCGACCTGCACCGGCGCCTGATCCCACGTGCCCGTGGCACGCGAATCGGACGGGGTGACGTCCACGGTGATGGTCGGCGTGCTGCCAGATGCGCACGTATCCGTTCGGGGCCCGGCCGAGCTCGATCCCGACCCGCTCGACCCGGCGCTCGACGGGCATGTGGCGACCTTCGCCACCGAGGAGACGACACCCGGACTGGTCTGGTTGTCGGGCAGCGTGATGCTCACCTTGTCCCCAACCGCCATGCTGGTCTGCTGGGCGGCGTCCAACGCCACCTGCACCTGGCGGATGGTCGAGGTGCCCTGCAGCACCGTCTCGCCGGGCTGGGCGCCGCCCCCGAGCAGGGCCGACATGCTCGTCACCCGCACCGCGGAGGGTTCGAACACCGCCTCGCCGAGACTGAGCGTGCCCGTGCGATTCAGCCCGACGACCGCCTGGAGCTTCATTAGAGCGGTGGTGGTGGCCGGCCCGAAGGAGGCGGACCTGGGGCTGAGCTGAGCCGAGGTGGCATACCCGAGCGCGACCAGATCGGCGTTGAGCTCGGCCACGTCGGGGCCGCTCGCCCCGGACGACAGGGTCCGATAGGCCGGTGTCGAGCCATGCAGCAACACCACCGGGCTGTCATTGACCCGGTAGAGCACGTGACCCTGGGCGATCACCTGGCCGAGTGCGGGAAGTGCGGTGTAGCTCCCGTGGGCCTGGTTGATCACCGAGTACGGCGAGCCGTCAGGCCGCGCCCGGTAGGTCAAGATCCCACCCTGCGAGACCATCGCCGACAGTGTTCTTCTCTGCACCGGCGTGGTGCCGATCGGCAGCTGACGCGTGGCCGCGGTCGCGCGCTTGGCACCGGAGGTGACGAGCACGCCGCCGGTGACCATCACTGCGGCCAGGACGGCCGCCGCGGCCAGTGTCCACGTCTTGCGCCTCATCCCGTCCCCCCTCCCGCTGCCAATCGCAAGACACTGCCGCACTTGTGTGTCGCGGCGTTGAGAATTGTCATACCACCGGGCTGGTTGGAGGATGAGATTTTGGTCGTGTCGATGAGGGGCTGACCGTTGACGGGGTCCGGAAAGTCAGACACGCCGTTCGCGCGAACGCACTGGGCGAACCTGAGGGCCGCCGACTGCTGCGTGGTGCTGCGGTGCCCGCTCAACGAGCCCGGCGGTTGCAGGGCCTTGCAGGCGTTGACAGCGTTCGTGAACACCGCGGCACTCACGTCGACGCCGAAGTTGAAGTTGCCCGCCGTATCGGGGTCGGGGAAGTGAAGGACGCCGTGTGCGCGCACGCACTCGGCGAACTTCACCGCCTTCTCCCGCTTGGAGGCCTTCGTGCCGACGCTGGTGCCGCCAGTGGCGGAGCTGCTGGCGGCCGCGCTGGTGGTGTCCGCAGGCGCGCTTGACCCACAGCCCGAGCCGATCAGGGCGATTACGCTGACGAGGACAAGGGCGGCCAACGGCCGTCGTTTTCTAGTCATGTTTGCTCCATATGTGTGTGGGCGCTGACAGTGGTTCGGGCGGTTGCGTGCGAGTTACTGGCCGGGCAACGAGCGCGCGGGAGCGCCAGCTGATGTCGAGCCCGCCGGAGCTCCCGTCATCGGCCGGACCGGCGTGTCGGCCGTCGACGGCAGCTTCCCGGCCGGTGCCGGCGCCGGGAGTGAGACGAAGTCGACGGATCCCGCTTGGACAGTGAGGCTGTTGATCGCCACGGAAGGGATCCAGCCGGTGCTGACGCCGTAGACACCCTTGCATTGGCGACCTCAACCGCCTGCTCGTGATTGACCGCGTTGGTGTCGCCGGCGCGCCTGCCACGGCCGGAGCCGGCCAGCGCTGCCGAACCGCAGGCGCCGATCACGCCGACCACGGCAATGAGGGCGAGGGCGGACAGGGGACGTCGTTTTCTGGTCATGTGTGCTCCGGTTGGTCGGTTTGCGTTGACATCAGGGCTGAGCCGAACGAGCGGAATTTGGTAGCGGCGGCTCGCGCTGGCTAACCAGCGGTCCCATCGGTGCACCACCCGGGCCGGGCGCGCCCAGTGAGCTCGTAGCGCTCGTGGGTGCAGCGGACTGGACCAGTTGCATGGCGGCGTCGCCCGCGGCGGCGAGGACTGCCGACGTGTCGCTGCCCTGGCCCTGCCCCATGACCACGCCGACGGCGGTCACCGGACGCCCGCCGACCATCACGTGGGTAAAGAACGCCAGGCACCCCCCGGCCGCGGCGTCGGACCCGGTCTTGCCGGCGTAGCCCTCGGCGATCAGGGGGTTGTAGTTGGTGAGGGTGCCGGCGACCGGCAGCGTCACGCTGGCCATCGAGACGATCTGGCGGAAGGCCGGGAAGCGCATCGCCCGCTCAAACACGCGCAGCTGGTCGGCGGCGGTGGACACCGTGCCCGGATCAAACCCGCTGGGATCGCTGTAGATCGTGTTGTCCATCCCGAGCGTACGGGCCTCAGCGTTCATCTCGGCGATAAAGCGCGTCTCGCTGCCCGCCACCTGGGTGGCGAGCATCCGGGCGATGTTGTTACCGGAGGGGATCAGCAGCGCCTGAAGCAGCTGGCGCTCGGTCAGCTGCTCGCCGGCCTGCACAGCCACCACCGACTGGTCCTGGGCGGCGGCCTGGGCCTCGGCCTGCGCCTGGGCCGCAGTGGCGGTGATCGTGAACCCGTCCTGTGCGCCGCTCAGCGGGTAGCGCTGGAGGATCAGGTAGGCGGTCATCACCTTTGCCAGGCTGGCGATCGCGACCGGCTGCTCGTACGGGCTCGCCGCCGGCCGGCCGTTGCCCAGCACCAACGCCGCCTGTCCGCGCCGCGGCCACGTGACCGGCGACGGGTAGATGCGGCCCTTGTCGTCGGGCGTGCGGTTCTTGTCGTTGAGCTGGTGGCGGGCTGCCGCGAACGCCGCGTGGGCGAGGAGGAGGGCGAGTACCGCACCCAGCAGCACGCGGCGGCGGCGCGCGCCGTACACCGTCGCTCGGTTACCCCTGGCTGCCGTTCGTGCTGGTTGCCTGAAGGTCACGCCTCCCAGTCAAGGCAGCCGGGTGTTGCCAGCACGTATGTGTTTTTCGATACGCCGACGATATGTTCCGGCTGCGAGCATCCAGAGCATGCGCGTGCTGATCGTCGAAGACGAGCCCTACATGGCAGAAGCCATCCGCGACGGCCTACGCCTGCAAGCCATCGCCGCCGACATCGCCGGTGACGGCGACAGCGCTCTGGAGCTGTTGAGCGTCAACGCCTACGACATCGCCGTGCTCGACCGCGACATCCCCGGGCCCTCCGGCGACAAGATCGCCAACCGCATCGTCGCCTCTGGCAGCGGCATGCCGATCCTCATGCTCACCGCTGCCGACCAGCTCGACGACAAGGCCTCCGGGTTCGGACTCGGCGCCGACGACTACCTCACCAAGCCGTTCGAGCTGCAAGAGCTCGTGCTCCGTCTCAGAGCGCTCGACCGCCGCCGCGCGCACCACAGACCGCCCGTGCGAGAAATCGCCGGTTTGCGGCTGGATCCGTTCCGCCGCGAGGTCTACCGCGACGGCCGCTACGTCGCGCTCACCCGCAAGCAGTTCGCAGTGCTCGAAGTCCTGGTCGCCGCCGAAGGCGGTGTCGTCAGCGCCGAAGAGCTACTGAAACGGGCGTGGGATCAGAACGCCGACCCGTTCACCAACGCCGTGCGCATCACAGTCTCGGCACTGCGCAAACGCCTCGGCGAACCCTGGATCATCGCCACCCTGCCCGGCGCCGGCTACCAGATCGACACGGGACAAGACACCGGGCGCGAGGAAGGCGACCGTGGATAGAGCCCCGGGTTTGAGCGTTCGCCTCAAGCTCACCCTCAGCTACGCCGGCTTCCTGATGCTCGCAGGTGCCTTGCTGCTCGGCGCCGTGTGGGTGTTCCTCCTGCGTTACGTGCCCGACCGCGCGGTCCTGTCAACCCCCAACACCCACCTCGGCGTTTTCCCGATCCGGTCCAGCCTCCTGCACATTTTCGCTCCCAGAGCAGCCGCAGTGTTGGCGTTCCTGCTGGTATTCGGTCTCCTGGGAGGGTGGATCCTCGCCGGCCGCATGCTCGCCCCCCTGGCCCGCATCACTGACGCTACACGCACGGCCGCGGCCGGATCGCTCTCCCACCGAATCCGGCTACCGGGCCGCAGAGACGAGTTCCGCGAGCTCGCCGACGCCTTCGACGCCATGCTCGCGCGCCTCGAAGCACACGTCTCAGAACAGCAGCGATTCGCAGCCAACGCCTCGCACGAACTACGCACCCCATTGGCGATCACGCAGACGCTTCTCGACGTCGCCCGCAACGACCCGAACCGCGACACCGGCGAACTCGACGAACGTCTCCACGCCGTCAACGCTCGAGCGATCGACCTGACCGAAGCATTGCTTCTGCTCAGCCGCGCCGACCAGCGATCCTTCGTCCCAGAGCACGTCGACCTGTCCCTACTAGCGGAAGAAGCCACTGAAGCGCTCCTCCCCCTCGCAGAAGAGCGCGGCCTCACCATCGAGACCTCCGGGGACATGACCCCCACCATCGGCTCGCCCGCGCTCCTGCTGCAGCTAACGACGAACCTCGTGCACAACGCGATCGTCCACAACCTGCCTGAACAGGGCACCGTCTGGGTCACGACCAGCGTTGACCCCAAGAGCGTGGTGCTCACGGTCGAGAACACCGGCGAGAAGCTCACCCCACAGCTGGTGGCCACGCTTGTCGAGCCGTTTCAGCGCGGCAGCAAACGCGTACGCACCGACCACGCAGGTGTCGGCCTCGGCCTGGCCATCGTCAAGAGCATCACCCAAGCACACGACGGAACCCTGACCCTCACCGCCCGTGCCGCTGGGTGGCTCTGCGTCACGGTGCAACTACCCGCCGCGCCCCCACCCACTGGCAGATGACGGTCAGGCGAAGGATCCTCGTGGGCGCCCGCTGTAACGATCTGGGCTGAAATCGACAGTAGGGGTCATGACGAGGGATCCCCAGAGCGATCGCAACGCTCTTGAGGCCCGGTTCGCCGAGGTTTTCGCGCACCTGGACTTCATATCCACATACGCCCGTCGTCGCGGCGCACGCGATCCGGACGGCATCGCGGCCGAGGCGATGGCAATCGCTTGGCGCCGGCTCGCGGATGTCCCAACCGCCGATGCCCGGCCGTGGCTCATCGTCACGGCTCGTAACCTGCTCCTGGCTGAGCGTCGGCGCGAGCCAGAGACCGGGAGACAGCCACTTGGCGACATCGACCTTGAAGCGCCACCTGAGCCGCTGCCGTCCGAATTGGATCTCGACCCCGACCTCGCGCGCGGTCTACGAGTGCTTCCGGAAAAGGATCGCGAAGCGCTGCTGCTCATCGCCTGGGACGACCTGACCCCGGCCCTGGCAGCAGCAAGCCTTGGGATCTCCCCGACGGCATTCCGAGTGCGGCTGTACCGCGCTCGGCGCCGGCTCAGCGATCTCCTCACCGAGCAGGCCTCGGTGAACCGCGTCTCAGCACATCAACCGAATTGGAGGCAGACATGAAGGATGACAGTTTGATGCGCCGTGTCCGCGCGGCCAGACCAGTGGCCGGCGAGCCTGGCAATCACGCCGCACTGTTCGCACGGACCGTCGCCGAGCCGGGAGACCCCCGCTTGGTCGAAGCTCCTAACCAACGCTCGTCCCGGCTCCTGGGTGGAAAGGTGCGGCCGTGGACACGTGCACGTCCGCGCGTTCTCGCGGGCAGCACGCTCGGGCTGGCTGGCGTCGGCGCGGCGCTGGTGCTCGCACTGAGCGGGTCGGCGGCCCCGCCGGCCTACGCCATCACAACCAGCGGAGATGGCTCGGTGACCGTGCAGATCAACCGAACGTCGTCGATCGTCGCCGCGAACAATAAGCTCGCGACAATGGGAATCCACGAGCAGTTCGGGATTGACATGGCGAGCGGGCCGGCATCCGTCAGTGGCGCGGTGACGTGTCAACCGAAGCCGGGCGAGAGCGTGTCAGGGCCGACGGTGAAAGTTCTCGTTGGCACGGACGGCACAGAAGTTGTGCACCCGGGCACCACGGGCGGCAACACAGGTGTGGGCACCTTTCACCTGGCCGCCTGCTACGTCTCCGACGGCACGGGCTACACCGGTGGCACGGGTAATAGCGGGGTATAGCGGCAACGCGGGCGCCAGTTGATCTGGCCATGGCGGCCGACGCCCGCCCGGTGCGGGCGTCGGTGATGGAGCGGTTAGCGGTCCGGCCCCCGGGGGATGGTGGAGGCCGGACCGCTTTGTGGTGGCCGTGGCTGCTCGTCGCCGCCGCGGTGGGATGGAACCTCGCGAGTCTGAGGGCACTCACGCGCGGGGTCGCGTACCTGAACGACAGCTCGCTGCACGAGCAAATGGTGCGCTTCGCTACTGCGCAGCTGCGCACCGGACACTTGCCGCTGGCGAGCTGGTTTCCGTTCCTCGGTGAGGGGTCGCCGCAGTTCCTTCACTACCAGAGCCTGCCGGCAATCGTGACCGGCGCCTTCGGGCTGCTGGTTGGGCCTGACGAGGCGTTTCGCTGGTCCCTGTATCTGCTTTTGTCGCTGTGGCCGATCAGCATCTACCTGTCGGCTCGCGCGTTCGGGACGGGCAGGCCGGCGGCGGCCGCTTCGGCCGCGATGTCCCCGTTCCTGGTCAGCGTTACGGGGGTCGGATATGAGCAGCACGCCTACGTCTGGACCGGTTATGGGGTGTGGACGCAGCTGTGGGCGTCCTGGACGTTGCCGCTCGCGTGGGGTTACAGCTGGCGAGCGATCCGTGACGGGCGGGGGTACCTCCGAGCGGTCGTGCTCACGGCGCTGACCACCGCGCTTCACTTCGAGACCGGGTACCTGGCGCTCTCGGTGCTGCTTTTCTGGCCGCTGCTCGCCGGCAAGCCGCTCCTCGCCCGGTTGCGGCGAGCCGCGGTCCTGCTCGGCGGTTCGCTGCTCGCGGCGGCGTGGGTGATCGTCCCGCTTGTCGAGCAGCGGCGGTGGGCGGCGGTCAACGAGCCGCTGCAGGGCACCGGATTGGTCAACGGCTACGGCGCGCGTCGCGTGCTCGACTGGCTCGTCTCGGGGCGGCTGCTCGACCACGGCCGGCTGCCCGTCGTGACCGTGTTCGCCGCCCTGGGGTTCGGACTGGCGTGGCTTGCGTGGTCCTCGGACGCCGACTCCCGCGCTCTGCTGGTCGCGCTCGCGGTGTGCCTGATGCTCGCGTTCGGTCGCTCGACGTTCGGATCACTCGTCAATCTGATCCCGGGCAGCGCCGACCTCTTCTTCCGCCGCTTCACGATGGGCGTGCAGCTTGCCGCCCTGCTGCTCGCCGGTCGCGGGGCGGCCTGGCTGGCGGCCGGCTGCATGCGGCCGCTCGAAGCCCGCGTCCCGCGGTGGCC
>JBAVWI010000070.1:0-13236 GCA_049697735.1 Solirubrobacteraceae bacterium | reverse complement strand
GACTTGGGCGCCGTTCTGCGCACCATCCCGGCCGCGATCGCCCGCTTCTGGCGCATCCTGGACGATCTCGATGTCGTGTGGGTCCTGGGCCCGAATCCCCCCCAGGCGCTTCTCTTCGCCTGCCTAGGCGTGCTGCGCCGGCGGCGGGTGGTGCTCGGCGTCCGGCAGAACCTCCCCGAGCTGATCCGCCACCGTCGCCCTGGACAGCGGCTCGTCCTAGCCGCCGCGTACCTGCTCGAAGGTGCCTTTCGCGCACTGGCTCGTCTCCTGCCCGTAGTGGTCGTCGGGCCCGATCTGGCCCACCGCTACCGGGGTGCCCGCTCGCTGCTCAGCCTCTACGTGTCGCTGCTGCGCGGTTCCGACGTGATGGCCGCATCCGAGGACGAACGGCGCTATGACGACGGCGCGCTGGTCATGCTCAGCGTGGGTCGGCTCGATCCGGAGAAGAATCCACTCTTGTTGGCCGACGTGCTCGCCTGCGCGTTGCGGGCCGATCCCCGCTGGCGGCTCGAGGTGTGTGGAGATGGGCCCCTGGCCGACGCGCTGGTCCGGCACGCGGCCGAGCTGGGCGTCGCGGACCGGTTGGCAGTCCACGGTTACGTCCCCATCGACGGCGGCCTGTGGGAGTACTACCGGACTGCCCACGCTTTGCTCCACGTCTCGATGACCGAGGGGGTACCGCAGGTCATCCTCGAGGCCTTCGCCGCGCGCCTGCCCGTGGTCGCCACCGATGTCGGCGGCGTGGGACACCTTGTGACTGACCGCGGTCTTCTCGCCCCGCCTGGCAATCCTGAAGCGGCCGCCGCCGCCCTCACCCGGCTGGTTCAAGATCCGGCCCTGCGCGCGGGGTTGCTTGCGGCGGCCTCGGCGACCGCCGCTGCTCACACGCTGGAGGCCGAGTGTTCGCGCTTGGCCGGCTTCCTATCGATGAACTCCTGAAACCACAGCTCGAGCATGAGCAGCGACCATAGCCCGCGGGTGTGCTCGATCCCGGCCTGATGCTCAGAGATCAGCCGTTCGACCGAGGCCCCGTCGATGATGCCGCGGTCGCGGCTCGCCTCCCCGAGAAGGGTGTCACTGGTGAGCTCGGATAGCTCATTGCGCAGCCAGGCCGGAATCGGGGCGGTGAAGCCCATCTTCGGGCGTTGGAAGAGGCTGGGGTCGACGTGACGGCCCAGGGCATCGGAGATCAAGCGCTTGCGGCTGCGACCCCGCTGCTTGTAGGCGACCGGGAGCCGGGCTGCCCACTCCACGAGGCGGTAATCGAGCAGCGGCGCCCGCGCTTCGAGCGAGTTCGCCATTGTGGCGATGTCCATCTTGAACAGCAGCTGATCTGGCAGTGACCGGGCTAGATCTACAGCCAGCGCTCGGTCCAGCGTGTGGCGTGACCGGCCCGGAGGGATGTACGGCGCCGCGCCGGGCAGACCGGGGGACAGCGCGGCCCGCTCCGCGGGGCTGAGCACAGCGGTCCATTCGGCATAGCGCTGACCCGGCTCGAGCTCGATTGAGCGCAGGAACCGATACAGCTTGTGGCGCACCGACATCGGGTGAGCCAGCTCGGAGCCCAGGCGCGTGGCTCCGGCGCCCGCGATCCGGCGCGCACGGGCAGGCAGACGGTCGGCGTAGCCCGCCATCCGCGCCGCCTGATGGCGGTAGTAGCCGCCGAATAGCTCGTCCCCCCCCTCGCCGGTGAGGGCGACAGTTATCCGCTCCCGGGCCCAGCGGGCCAGATAGAAGGTTGGCACCGCGGAGGGATCCGCGAACGGCTCCCCGTAATGGTGGACCAGGTCAGGGAGCATCGACACCAGGTCAGTGGGCTCGACCACCGCCTCGTGATGGGTGCTGCCCAAGACTTCGGCGATCTTGCGGGCGTGACCGCGCTCGTCGTAGCGCGACTCGGGGAAGCCGATGGCAAAGCTCTGAACGTCCGGCGCTCCGGCCGCCACCATCTGGGCGAGTATGAAGCTCGAGTCCACGCCGCCGCTGAGGAAGACGCCTAGGGGCACGTCGGAAACCATCCGCTCGCGCACGGCTGCGAGCGAGCGAGCCTCGAACTCATCCAGCGCCTCGGCGTAGCTCAGCTGCAGCTTGGGCTCGAAGTCGAGCTCCCAATAGCGTTCGACCTCGAGGCGGCCCGAGGGCTCCCAGCTCAGCATCGTCCCCGGCTCCAGTTTGGCGACGCCGCGCAGAATCGTGCGCGGCGACGGGACGTAGCCGTATTGGAGATACTCGCCCAGCGCGGCTTGGTCGAGCTCGCGTTCGATCCGCGGATCGAGCAGGAGCGCCCCGAGCTCCGAGGCGAAGCTGAGCGTGCCGTCCTCGTGGTGGGCGAAGAACAGCGGCTTCTTGCCCAGCCGGTCGCGGGCGACGACCAGCCTGCCGGCCTGGGCATCCCAAAGGGCGAAGGCGAACATGCCGTCGAGCTCACGCACGAACGCCATGCCGTATTCCTCGTAGGCGTGGGCTATCACCTCGCCGTCGGTGTCGGAGGCAAACCGGTGGCCCGCTCGCTCCAGGCGCTCACGGATCTTGACAAAGCCGTAGATTTCGCCGTTGAAGACGACGTGCACGGTGTCCGCCTCGTTGCGGTAGGGCTGGTGGCCGCCGGCGACGTCGATGATTGAGAGACGCCGGATGGCCAGCGACACCCAGTCGTCGTGCCAGGAGCCGGACTCGTCGGGCCCGCGATGTCTGAGATCGGCCGAGATCTCCTCCAGGAGCTCCCGCCGTTTGGTCGATTTGCCCGCCAAGCCCGCGATCCCGCACATGCGCCCTATCGTAGCCTTGGCGTCGGGCATGGCCGGGGCGCGGCCCGGTAGCGTTCGCGCGCATGCAGACTCCCATCGACTGCTCGGTGCTGATCCCGGTCCTCAACGAGGAGCGCTACATCGAGGCCAGTGTCGAGGCCATGCGACGCCAGCGCTTCGACGGCGAGCTCGAGTTCTTGTTCGCTGACGGTGGCTCGACCGACGCCACGCGCGCGATCCTGGAACGTCTGGCGGGCGAGGATGCGCGGATCCGCGTGCTCGACAACCCCGCCGGCACCGTCTCCAGCGGACTCAATGTCGCCCTTGGGCACGCCCGCGGCCGCTGGGTACTGCGGATGGATGCGCACACCGTCTATCCCGACGACTACGCGTTACAGGGCGTACGCCGGCTTGCCCGCGGCGACACCCGTTGGGTCAGCGGGCCCCAGATCCCCAAGGGCCACGGTCCGGTCTCGCGCGCCGTCGCCCTGGCACTGTCAGGCCCGATCGGACGCGGCGGCTCGCGCAAGTGGAGCTCAGCCGATGCCCGCGGCGGCGACGAGTTCGAGCTCGACACCGGCGTCTTTGCCGGCGTCTGGGAACGGGCGACGCTGCTTGAGTACGGCGGCTGGGACGAGCGCTGGCCGCGCAACTCCGACTCCGAGATGGCGGCACGCTTTCTCGAGCGCGGCGAGCGTCTGATCTGCCTGCCTGCCATGGGCGCGGAGTACGTTCCCCGCGACCGGCTCGGCGGCCTCTGGCGCCAGTACCTTGCCTACGGAGAGTTCCGGGCCCGGACTTCGCGGCGTCATCCCGGCTCCATGCGCGCCTCGCATCTCCTCGCCCCGGCCCTCGTGATCGGGGCCGCGGCGGCCGTAATCGCCCCTCGCTCGCTCCGGCGGCTGGTTCGCCGGGGCTCAGGCGTATACGCAGCCACGCTGCTCGCGGCCGGCGCCCGATCCTCGGCCGCGGCCGAATCCCGGCTCGACGCCGGGTTGGTCCCAGTCGTGCTCGGTGTCATGCACTTCGCCCATGGCGCCGGCCAGATCATCGGCTGGGTCAAATACGGACCGCCGCTCGCTGCGCTAGCTGACTTAGTCGGCGTCCGCGCCGGGGCCGCATCCGGCGATCCTGTCCGGGAGCCCGTGCACGCCCCTTCGTTGCGTCCGGCGAACACCACCGCCGAGCCCCAGCGTCCTTCGGTTAGGCGCGGCTGAGCACGTCAGGTACCGGCTGTCCGGCGGCGTGACAGCCGTCGTGCTGGTTCGCTACGATCCGCGCCGATCAAGAACCCAGCCGAGTCGCTGCGACGCCGCCGTAGCAGCGAACGGGGAACCCGATTGGGGCGTCTACGCCCCCGGGGCGAATGGTCGGACATTCCGACCTAGCGCTGCTCTTTTGCGCGAGCCCGACAGCTAACCCCGTAGGCCCTAAGAAGAGACGGGACACCGATGTCGAACGCAGAAACGCCACGCCCACGCGAGCGCAGCCGCGGTGGTCTACGCCGTAAACGCGAACCGCATGTGCCGCGGGGACCACTGTGCGTCGGACCGCGATCTAGCCGTGGCCGGCTGGCTATCACCGTGCTCGTCGGCCTCGCGGCCTGGGCGGCCTTGGCTTCTGTCGCGTCGGCTCGCGGGCAGCATTTTCGGGCGCCGGCCCGTCCCCCCAGACACCGCTCCCCGGCGCCTGCCCATGCCCACAGACGCCGCTCCCCGGCGCCGGCCCATGCCCACAGACACCACTCCCCGGCGCCGGCCCATGCCCACAGACGCCGCTCCAGACACCGCTCCCCAGTCCCGGCCCATATCCCCAGGTACCTCTCCCCAGTGCCGGCCCATATCCCAACCTGGGCGTACGACGACGGATGCAGCGGCGGCGCCGGGGTGAGCGCCTCACTGGTCCGCCACTGGTTGTCCTACGCCGAGAGCAATTGTGGCGTCACGGCGGACAAAGCGCTGTCTGACTGCCATCGCCCCGGGCGGGTGTACTGCCGGGTCATGCAGTACCTGGACACGAACTGGATCTACGCCGGCGACCGCGTCATGCCGGCGCGCGCCGCGGCCTCGAACTGGTGGCTGACTCAGCCATCGCCCCGCCAGAGCGCCCCGATCCTCACTGATTGGCTCGGAACCGGGTACCTCATCAACCAAGCCATCCCGGCCGTGCGGGCGTTCTTTCGCGACTACGTTCGCCAGAACTACAACCGTGACGATGGGCTCCTGCTGGATTGGCAGAGCCCGGGCCTCGCCCAGGAGCTCTACTACTCGACCTGTTCCTGCCGCCGGACAGCGCAGATCAGGTCCGATCGAGCCCTTCGCGCCGCCCACGCCAAGATGAGCGCGGCGCTCACCCACCGCGACGGGTCACATTTCATCGAGGCCAACAACTCACTCCCCGGCAACCCCTTCCTCCCCCAGGGAGTGAGAATGCTCAACCACCGCGTAGGAGTCGATGCTTGGACGGTCGAGGGCGAGCCGATGAGCGATGGCAAGCTTGTCGCCTTCTATTCGACGCTGCTCGACCAGATCGCCTACATCGAGACCCGGACCCGGGGCTTCGTGGTACCGATGTCCACCGCTCCCACAAACGCTGTCTACCTAGATCAGACCCGGCGTGTCCAGGAGGCGACCATGCTGCTCGGCTTCCGGCCCGGACGTCTGGTCGACTGGGCCAACCTCGAGTCGGGCAGCGGTCGGCTGGCCGTGTGGCCGGAGGAGGGCATCTATCCCACCGCACCGCTGGAGTCGATGACTGCCCCGGGTGGTCAGGGCTGCCTGGCCGGGACCGGTGTCGCCTGCTCGCGAGGCGGCCATCTTGGCGTGCAGGTGACAGCGGGGATCTACCGTCGCGAATTCCGCTCGTGCTATCGCCGGCGGATCGCCTTCGGGGGCTGCGCCGCGATCATGAACACGACTGGCGCCTACGTCACCGTTCGTCGGGCTTGGCTACGGCGGCGTTACCGACACCAGATCACCTTCGCCGGCGGCGACGTCCAGTCGCGGGGCACGGTCAATCTGACTCAGGCACGTTTTTTCCTGCACTCCACCGTAATCCCTCCGCACGACGCGATCCTGCTGGCGCGCTAACGGCCCCAGGCCGATGATTCTTCGCCGTCGCTGGCCTCGAGCTGAGCCATACGTCCGTTATCGGTGGCGGAGGGCTCTCATCGCCCGACGACGCGGTAGATTGGCTTTAGTGCACAATGTCAACTGACGGCCCGACATCTCGAGCGCGGGCGCAGGAGATAGTCTCGCCGTGGGGAAGCTTCGTTCTTGGCGAGTTTCAGCGCCGAACGAGAAAATCTGATGTGCATCCACCATCCCCAACGAGCCGGCTGACATGACTGATTCCGGGCCCGGGCAGGCAGGTTTCGCGCGCTACTGGCGCGTCCTCCGTGAGCACTTGAAGCTCGTGGTGGCGTGCGTGCTTGTGGCGGGGCTCGCAGCCGCCGCTTACACCCACGTCGCGACCCGGAAGTATCAAGCGCAGGCGCAGTTGCTGATCTCGCCGATCGATGCGACCAACTCATTCACCGTGGGCCTGCCGGTCCTGCACTCCTCAACCGATCCGACCCGCGATGCCCTGACCGCAGCCAGCCTGATCACAACCCCGCAGGTCGCCGACGCCGTCAAGTCAGCCCTGCATGTACGTCTGTCCGCCGGCGAGTTGCTGGGCGCGGTCACCGCGACCCCTGTCGGCCAGAGTTCGCTGATCTCCGTGCAGGCTACCTCGACCTCCGCCCGGGAAGCGCAGCAGATCGCCAACGAGTTCGCCCGGCAGGTGATCCGTCTGCGCACCGACGCGCTGCATGCCGCCCTGGCTCAGGAGATTCCCGGACTGAGCGCCCAATTGGCCGCCGAGACCCCGGCCCAGCGCAATGGCAACGGTACCCTGCCGGCCGAGCTGAGCCAGCTCGAGCTGCTGGCCCGAAGCCCGGACCCGACTATCTCCCTGGCCGCGACCGCGGGGCTTCCGCCGGCGCCGTACACGCCGCGCACCAAGCTGGTGATCGCTGCGGGCCTGCTGGCTGGCCTCCTGATCGGCATCGGAGCTGCTTTTCTGTTTGACACCCTCGATCCGCGCCTGCGCCGCGAGGAGCAGCTCCGGGACATTTTCGACCTCCGGACTCTGGTTCGCGTCCCCATCGTCAGGCGGCTTGGACTGCGCCGCCGCAGGCGCTCGGCCCCGATGCTCCCGACGCAGCTCAATCCCGCGGGCGTCGAGGCCTACCGGAGACTGCGCCTCGTTCTGACTGTCGCTTCCCGCGGATCCCAGGCTTTTCTCGTCACGAGCTCGGACCCCAGCGAGGGCAAGACCACGTCGGCGATCAACCTCGCCGCATCGATCGCCAAGGGCGGCAAGAGCGTTGTCCTGATCGAAGCGGACCTGCGGCGGCCGACCATGGCGCGACTACTCTCGCTTGACGTCAAGCACGGGACCGAACACGTCGCGTTCGGACGCAACAAGCTCTCCAATGCTCTGATCTCGACCCAGATCGACAAGGCCAAGGTACGGGTGCTTGCCGTTCAATCTCCGAGGCCACTGCTCGCGGCCAAGCTCTCGTTTGACATCGCCCAGCGGCTGATCACCGAGGCCAAGGAGCTGGCTGACTTCGTGGTCATCGACTCTCCGCCGATCGCGGCCGTGGCCGATGCCCTCCCGTTGGCCGAGTTCTCTGACGAGGTCATCCTGGTCGCGCGACTCGGGGTGTCTCGCCTCTCCAAGCTCGCCGAACTTCGCGATCTCCTGCATGATCAGGGCAGCCCGCCCGGCGGACTGGTGCTGATCGGCGGCAATCCCCCCCGCGGGGCCTATGAGTACAACTACGGGCCGGGCGAGGCGCAGGCAGGTCTTCCGGCCGCGCCGGACACGGTGCGGTTGCAACGGCCGACGCGAGCTCCAGCGGCTGACTGATGGCCGTATCCCTCCTGCGGCTGCGCGACGAGCGCGTCGGGTGGGTGGTGGCTCTCCTCGTCGTCTGTGCCGGCGTGGGATTTGTCGCCGGCCTCAGCCCGATGCTCGGGCTCACAGTGGCCTTCGGACTCGCCTTCGCGGTCGCCACCATTGCCGACCTCACCGCTGGGGTGGTCTTCTTTGTTTTTCTGTCCTTCCTGGAGGTCATCACCACCGGTAGCGGTGCCACCATCACCAAGTTGGCCGGCCTTGTCCTGTTCGGCTCCTGGTTTGCCGCTAACACCCGCACTCAAGCTCGATCGACAGGAGCTCGACCCGCCCTGTACACGACTCTCACTGTCGCCTGCGTGGCCCTGCTCGGATGGTCGGCGATCAGCACGACGTGGGCGGAGAGCGCAGGGACGGCGCTCAGCTCGACCGAACGCTACGGACTCAACATCCTCCTCATCCCCATCGTGGTCGCCGCCGTCCGGCGTCGCGAGCACGTGGTCTGGATCTTGACGGCGTTCGTGGCGGGTGCCGTCTTCTCCACCGTCGACGGCTTTCTCACCTCGACGTCGGCCAGTAACGGCGGCTTTGGCCGCCTCACCGGGACGGTCGGTGACCCCAACGAGCTGGCGGCTGTGCTCGTGGCGGCGATACCCATCTGCCTGGCTCTCGCCGGCCCCTTGCGCGCCCGGCCGGTGCTGCGCGCCGTGACCCTGGGAGCCGCTCTCCTGTGCCTGGCCGGAACCATCAACACGCTGTCGCGAGGCGGGCTGCTCGCGCTCGGTGCCGTGCTGGGGGCCGCGGTCCTGTTCGGCGGCCGCTGGCGGCCGCAGGCCACCGCCCTGCTCGTGGTCACTGCGCTGGCCACGGTGGGCTATTTCGGGGTGATCGCCCCCCTAGCCGCCCAGCAGCGGGTGACGAGTGCCGACTCGAGCGGTCGCACCGACATCTGGACGGTCGGCTGGCGGATGGTCAAAGCCCATCCCCTCAACGGTGTCGGCTCGGGTAACTTTCAGAACGCCGAGGTCCACTACCTCCAAGCGCCGGGCACGATCAGCAAGAACGGCGCCGACCTGATCGTCAATGTGCCCCACGTTGCTCACAACATCTATCTCGAGCTATTGGCCGACCTCGGTATCCCGGGCCTGCTGGCCTTTCTGGGCGTCGTCGCCGCTGCGATAGCCGCGACGATCAAGGCGGCCCGGCTGTTCAACCGCCAAGGCGATCGGGAGATGGAGCTGATCGCGCGGTCCATGTTCTTGGTGCTGGTGGGGTTCATGACCGCCGATGTCTTTCTCTCCGGCGAGTTCGCAAAGCAGCTGTGGATAGCCTTCGGGGTCAGCGCCGCGCTCCTCAAGCTTGCCTACGCAGCTTCCCGCCCCACGGCCGCGGCGGGCCTGCCCCGCGTGCGCAACTCCTGACCGCGTCGATCGCATCGGATCGGTAGGTCGCAGACCGCTGCTAGCCTGCGGCGGCCATGCCGAGCGTCGCCGAGGAATTTGACTGCTCAGTGGTCATTCCGGCGTTCAATGCCGCCTCCACGATCACAGCCTCGGTCAGATCCGCGCTGGAACAGGAGATCAGGTGTCGCGAGGTGATCGTCGTCGACGACGGTTCCACGGACGGCACCAGTGAGATCGTGCGGGGGATCGGGTGCGATCGCGTGCGCGTGATCGTTCAGACCAATGGCGGACCCTCGGCGGCCAAGAATGCGGGCATCAGAGCCGCCGGCGGGCGATACGTCGCCTTTCTCGACAGCGACGATCTCTGGCTGCCGACCTATCTCACCGCGGTGTCGGCTGCCCTGCAGCGCGCTCCAGATTCTGGCTTGGTCTACACCGATGCCTACGTATTTGACGGCGTAACAATGCGCGTCAGGCGCAGAACCGCGATGGATGCGCCTGATCCGCCCCCAGCCGATCGCCTCGCCTTCCTGGCTGCCCTGCTGGCACGCAACTTCATTTTCACCTCGGCCACGGTCCCGGCGAGCGTCCTGGCGGAGGTCGGTGGTTACACGGATGCCCGAGTGCGCGCGGAAGAGTACGAGCTGTGGCTGCGAATTGTCTTGGCGGGCTATACCCCCACCTATGCGCCAGGGCCCCACGCGCTGTACCGCCACCACGCCGGCCAGCTTTCCTCGCAAACTGAGAGCATGGCCCGCGGCCATGCCGACCTATTTCGCGAGCTGAGCCTCGACGCGATGCCCACCCCCGAACTTCGAGAGCGCCTCCTGGAACGCCGGGCCCAGATCGATCGGGACGTGCGGATCGTCGCCGGACAAGCCGGGTTCGCCTCCCAGGCCTGGCGTTGGCGATCGCGCCTGGGCAGACTGCGTAAGCAGCTGGGACTCGCCGACGCTTGGTACCGGGATGCGCCCGCACCGGTCGCCGCAGCGCTGTCGCGGCTCCAGCCGGCACCCCCTGGCCACGTCGATGACGAGGGGGCCAACCCGCCTCCACGGTCACGGGACCTACGGTCTTGAGCACCCCCCGGGGGTCACGTCCCCGGCCGCACTGCATTGTCGTGACCCCCATTTATCCGTTTCCCCCGGACTCCGGGGGTACCAAGCGGACCCTGCGCCTGCTGGAAGCGGCGGACCGGGCGGGACTCGAGGTTCGTCTCTTCACCCCTGACAATCCTCCGCGGCAGGCGACGCGGGCCCTTGTCGAACGCGGATGGCAGGTTCACGCGATTGGCGACGACATGAGCGGTCTCCGGGCCCGAGCCGAGGTCCACGTCAGGCTTCAGGCTGGCCGGCGATCGCGGCGCTTAGCCGCCGCTGTACGAGCGAGCGTGAGTCCGGCCACCGCCTTCGTGCAAGCCGAGCATGGGCTCGCCGCGAGCTACCTTGAGGGGCTGCCTGACGTGCGGACGATCCTGAGCACTCACAACGTCGACTCCCAGGTCGAGCGCGAGCGTGTCGGCCAGGTTGGTCGGCTCACCTACGCCAAGGCTCAAGGAACCTATCGGGCGGCCCGGATGGCCCGCGCCGAACGGCGAGGGAGTCGCGCCCACGCGGTGTTGTGCGTGTCCGAAGCCGATGCGAGCTACTTCCGACGCTTTGCGGGCGAGGTGATCGTGGCTCCGAACGGTGTCGATGAGGCGTTCTTCGGGGGCGGGCCGGCCCCGTCGCCCGAGCCCTACATTCTCTTCTTCGGACTGATGACCTACGGGCCAAATCGCGAGGGAATCCGCCGGTTCGTACGGGAAGGCTGGCCGTCATTGGCCGCCCAGTGCCCCGGCCTACGGCTGCTGATCGCTGGCAAGGGATCCGAGGAGGCGCTCAGCGAGCTGGCCGGCGATCCGCGGATTGCCGTGCTCGGCTTTGTCGAGGACCTTGCCGGGCTGGCGGCCGGCGCAGCGGTGATCATCGTTCCCGTCTGGCAAGGCGGGGGGACCCGCCTGAAGGTGCTCGAAGCGCTCGCTACCGGTCGCCCCTTGGTCGGGACGAGCCTGGGAGTGTCGGGTATCGGGTTCCGAGACGGCGTTCATGGCGTTGTCCGCGACGATCCGGTCGAGTTGGCAAATGCCGTGGCGGCGCTCAGCGGTGACGCGGGACAGGCCACGAGGCTGGGTTCGGCCGGGCGTGACCTCGCTCGGGGCTACCGATGGCCCCTGGCGCTGGCCGGGGTCGAAGACCTGTACCGGCGCTACGCGGCGATGACTCAGAGTCGAGTCGGGTCAGGTCCGGATCGCACGACGAATGGTCTGAAAGACATCGATGACCTGACGGCGGCGGAAGATCAACATGATCGCGAGGTAGGCGACCTGCCCACCGGCGAGTGACAGGGCGAGGGCCGGCACGGTGTGAGGTAGGGCCTCGGCAATCAGCCATGCGGCCGCGCCGGCGGCCCCCGCCGCGACGGCGGGGGGCGTGGAGACCGAGCCGATCCAGATGCCGTGGCGCCCTAGGGCTCGCGCCAGCACCATCACGTCGACGCCGCAGCTGCACGTCCAGCCGATGCCGAGGGCCTCTGCCCCGAGCACCGGGAGCAGGGGCACCGCGACCACATACCAGGCGGCGCTATGGGCCAGGACTGAAATGAGCACGGTTCGAGGCTGGCCGCGCGCGTAGAGGAAGCTCACGGCGGTAGTGCCTACCGGTCCGGCGACCAGCAACCCCGCCGCCGCCCATGGCAACACGGCCACCACGGCGTGCCACTGACTGCCGAACGCCACCGGCACGAGGACCGGTGCGGACCCCCCGATCGCTACGACGGCAAAGCCGGTGATGACGGTCGAGATCGAGAGCGCCCGCTGGACCGACTCCCGCGGATCCTCTCCACTCTCGACCAAGCGAGCGACGGCGGGAAATGAGACCCGGAACAGCGACACGAATACGAATCCCACGGCTTGGAGCACACGGTTGGCCATGCTCCAAATCCCCAGCACCTTCAGGCCTCCGAGGCTGAGGGCGATTAGATTCAGCCCTTGGTCTCTCAAGAGACTGGCCACTGATGCGGCTTGAAACTGGACGCCGAACCTCAGGAAACGGCGGCTGACCGTCCAGGACAGGATCGGCCGCACAAATCCGATGGGGCCGGATACGATCAGCGTCGCCGTGCCCACGACGGTGCCGATCACCAGCGCGATGGCCAGGCTCCACACGCCCAGACCGAGCAATACGAGTCCGATGGCGAGCGCGTTGTAGCAGACGGTCTGAGCGATGTCGGCGCGGACGCTCGGTCCGTAGAGCATCCGTCGCTCGGCGACGATTGCGTTGGGTGCCGACAGGGCGCTCAGCGGCAATGACGAAGCCATGATCATCGCGATCTCTCCCACGCGGCCACCTATTGCTAGACCGATCGCCGCTACGAGCACGAATACGCCGAAGCTGCCGGCCACCGAAATACCCTGCAAAGCCGACAGCTCGGCACGCGACGGCTCGTTGGCGCCCTGGATCAGCTGGGCGCCGACGCCCCCGTTGGCGATCAGGTTGCCAAATGCGATCAGCGTCGCCCCAAAGGCGATGATGCCGAAGTCGCGAGGAGTGAGCAGTCGGGCCAGGACAAAGCTGCCGACAAGCCCGAACACTCGCATGGCGACCTCTCGCGAGGCCACGGTGAGAACGCCCCGGACGGCCTTCCGACGTACTTCAGCCCCCGTGAGGCTTCGGAAGTCCTCAGCCGACAAGCGCGCGGCTCGGGTCAGCGGCCACTGTCGAGTTCAGCGCTCAGGCCGCAGCCGACCTGCTCTCGGCGGCGAGGGTCGCGTAGCCGAGCGTCGAGCTCCACCAGGGCGGGTTCGGTTTGAGCACGGTCCGGCCGGGGCGTCACTGGGGCTGGCAGCAGGGTTTGGGCAGGCTTGATCTGATTACGAGGGAAGCGATCGGTGCCGTTTGCCGAGTAGACACGCCGCCGGTGCAGGGGATGGTAGTGGCCAAGGCCGGTCCCGCGGTTGGCGCTCGGTCCCTGGGCAAGCTTTGAGGGTGTGGGCCGGCGGGCCCAGCACCAAGGCTTACCGGGTGAGCAGGAGTCCGTCTTGGGGGCCGGTGGTGGTGGCGCCGGGGGTGAAGGTGGCGCCGTTGAGGTTGATGGTGCCGCCTGACTGCACGTCGGCGCCGTTGAAGGTGACTTGGTGGGCG
>JBAVWI010000069.1:0-10820 GCA_049697735.1 Solirubrobacteraceae bacterium | reverse complement strand
GGGCCGCGCCGTCCGCGTCACGCGCGCGCTGCACTTCCACCCCGACCGCCTGGCCGAGATCCGCGCCATCGTTATCGCCACCGCCAGCCGCCACGAGGGGGCAATCACGATCGCCCAGTTGCGCGACGAGCTTGGGACCTCGCGCAAGTTCGCCCAAGCCCTGCTCGAGCACTTCGACGCCGAACGGGTCACGGTCCGCCGCGGCGACGCCCACCACCTGCGCCGCCGGGCGGTAGGCTGACAGCCGTGCCCACATGCCTTGTCACCGGCGGCGCCGGCTTCCTCGGATCCCATCTCTGCGAAGAGCTGCTGCGCCGCGGCAACCGGGTGATCTGCGTGGACAACCTCGAGACTGGCTCCCTGGCCAACATCGAGCACATCCGGTCCCCGGATTTCGTCCACCGCAGCATCGACATCATCGAGCCTTATTTCGTCGATGAGCCGATCGACTCCGTCTTTCACCTGGCCTCGCCGGCTTCACCGATCGACTATCTGCGGCTGCCCTTGCACACGCTCAAGGTGGGCTCCTACGGCACCCACCACACGCTGGGCGTGGCCAAGCGTCACCGGGCCCGCTTCCTGACCGCCTCCACGAGCGAGGTCTACGGCGATCCCAAGGTTCACCCGCAGCCCGAGAGCTACTGGGGCCACGTTAACCCGATCGGGCCCCGCGGGGTCTATGACGAGGCCAAGCGCTACGCCGAAGCCCTGACCATGGCCTATCACCGCCAGCAGGGCGTTGACACCGCGATCGTGCGGATCTTCAACACCTACGGCCCGCGCATGCGTCCGCACGACGGCCGGGCAATTCCCACCTTCCTGCGTCAGGCCCTCCAGGACCGCCCGATCACCGTGTTCGGCGACGGCTCGCAGACCCGTTCCTTTTGTTACGTCGATGACCTGATCAGGGGCATCATCGGACTCTCGGAGTCGGGCTACCACGACCCGGTCAACATCGGCAATCCGGACGAGTTCACGCTCCTGGAGCTGGCCAAGGCGGTGATCGAGGCCACCGGGTCGAAGTCGGAGATCATCTTCGAAGCGCTCCCTACCGACGATCCCCAGGTCCGCCAGCCCGACATCAGCCTCGCGCGCAAGGTGCTCGGCTGGGAACCGCAGGTCAAGCTCGCCGAAGGTCTGCGCCTCACCCTCGAGCACTCCGGAGTGCAGGCCCTGGTCGGCACGGCGCGCTAGCCCCCGGCCATCTGGCCTGAACCGTAACTTTGGCTTCACGCTACCGTTACAGGTGGGAGGGGGATGTGTGCACGGGCCCCTGGACGGCAAATGCTCGACCAAGACGAGGCCATCCGACAACGGACCAGCGGCTCCTACTACCGTGGGCCGGTAACCCCCCTGCCTGAACGCGACGTTCGGCGTAAGCGGCCGCCCCTGATCAGGTTTCTCCTCAGGGTCGAGACGCTGCGGCGTCTGGTCCGGGTGGTTTCCCTGCTGCTGCTCGATCTCGGTGGAGTTGTCGCGGCCCTGTTCACCGCGATGGCGCTCAAGCTCGCCCTGCTCGGCAACTTCACCTTCCACGACGCCTGGGGCGACATGCACCAGTCGATCGCGTTTGCCTATCTGGTCACCGTGCTCATGTTCGCGCGCGTGGACCTCTACTCGGATCGGCCCCGCCGGCCCGGCCTGGCCCGGATCGCCTCAGCTCTGTTCCAGGCCACCGTGATCGCGCTGGTGTTCGCGCTGGCCAACGGGAGGCACTTCTCGAGCTACTACATCTTCTACGGCTCGCTGTTCTTCGGCGTCGCCTACCTGGCCGGCCTACGGTCGCTCTACACCCGGATCACCGGCCTGCTGCTGCAACGGGCCGGCTATCGCCGCCGGGCCCTCCTGGTCGGTTCCGGAGACCACATCGAGGCGGTGGCCCACGCGCTGACCGGACCCACGCGCACGCATGTCGACGTGGTCGGCTTTGTATCGCTGGTGCCTCGCCCCGAGAACGGGCTGCGCTCGCTGGGTGAACTCAGCGAGCTGGACACGATCCTGACCCGCGATCGGGTGGACGAGGTCGTGATCGCCGACCCCGATTTTCCCCAGGAACGGGCGGTAGACCTCGTCGATCGATGTCACCAGCGCGGCGTGACCGTGCACGTGGTCCCGTCGACAATGGAGATCCTGATCGATCGAGCCGAGTTCGTGCCCGGCGAGTCGGTTCCCCTGTTCACGCTCCGTCCCCCGGTCTTCGACGGGCTCCAGTACGCGCTCAAGCGGACCTTTGACCTGATCCTCTCGAGTCTGCTCCTCCTCGTCATGTCGCCGCTCCTGCTGGCCATCGCGGCCGCCGTCAGGCTGACCTCGCGCGGCCCGGTGATCTATCGCTCGATGCGCCCCGGCATGGCCGGACGGCCGTTTCACTGCTTCAAGTTCCGCACCATGCTCGACGATGCCGACAAAGCCCAGGACGACCTCGAGGGCCTCAACGAGCTCACCGGCGCGCTGTTCAAGATCCGCGACGATCCCCGTCTGACCCCGATCGGCCGGACCCTGCGCCGCTTCTCCCTCGACGAGCTGCCCCAGTTGCTCAACGTGGTCCGCGGCGAGATGTCGCTGGTCGGCCCACGGCCCCTGCCGATGCGCGACTTCGAGCGCCTCGAGGAATGGCACAAGAAGCGCTATCTCGTGCTGCCGGGGATCACCGGGTTGTGGCAGGTCTCGGGCCGTGCCGAGCTTGAGTTCGATGACCTCGTCCGCCTCGACTTCCTGTATCTCGAGCGCTGGTCGATCTTCCTGGATCTCTCGATCCTGCTCAAGACGATCCCCGCCGTGCTCACACGCCGCGGCGCCTTTTAGGCGGCCACGAACCCGCCGTTCCCGCTTGGCCCTGTAGGCTCCCGCCGGCCATGCCGCCGACCGACCGCTTCGTCATCTCCTTTGCCGCCGAGCCTCCGCAGGAGGCGCTGCCCTACGGCCGCTGGGCCGACACCTTGCGCGAGTACTTTCTCGCCGCCTGCAGGGAGATCGAAGCGGACGGAGAGGACTTGGGCGAAACCGGAGAGGTATCCTGGTTTCCGGATCGGACCTACGCTGGGCGAACCTTCGTGCCCGCCGTGGCCCGGACGAGCACGGGCCATGAACTGTTCGGATTCGTCTCCTTCAGCGAGGCCTCGGGCGGCGGCCCGACCGACTTCGAGGCCCGCGCGGATTTCACCACCGAGCTCGCGGAGGCCAACCCGGACTGGAAGCTCGACCTCAACGATGACGTCGTGGCCAGCTGGCGCGGCGAGGACGGCAAGCGCGCCGAGATGACGCTCGTGTGGGGCGTGCCGATGCTTCCGGGCGGGGCGGCGGTGACAGCCGAGCTGGCCAACCTGGCCGTCGACCAGTGTGAGCTGATCGACGAGCGCTTCACGCTTCTGGCCCCCGACAACTACCGCGGGGACTACCTAGAGGTCAAGCTCTGGGACAAGCGCGGCCAGGAGCTGGCCGCCGAGTCGCTCTACGTCGACGAGCCGGACTCAGACGACGAGGCCGGCTCGGCTGAAGAAGCCGGCCCGGCCGAAGATGCCTGAGCCGGAGCCGCGCCGGTGAGCGCGACCGGCAGCCGGCGTTTGATCTCCTCGTCGGTGAGGGGGTAGTGGCAGGCGGCGATCCCGGTGGCGCCCTTGGTCTCCAATTGCGGCTCATCCTGCGAACAGCGCGGCCGAGCCTTGGGGCAGCGAGTGTGAAAGCGGCACGCCGAGGGCGGGTTGGCCGGGCTGGGGACGTCGCCGGTGAGCAGCTCGCGCTCGCGCTTTGCCCCCGTGGGGTCGGGGACGGGCACCGCTGACAGGAGCGCCCCGGTGTAGGGATGGCGAGGCGTGCGGTAGAGCTCGTCACTGGGCGCGAGCTCGACGACCTTGCCCAGGTACATGACGGCCACCCTGTCGCACATGTGGCGCACCACCGACAGGTCGTGGGCGATGAAGATCAGCGTCAGTCCCAGGTCGCGCTGCAGGCCGCGGAGCAGGTTGAGGACCTGGGCCTGGATCGAGACGTCCAGGGCCGAGACAGGCTCGTCGGCGATCAGCAGCTTGGGCTCGAGCGCGATCGCTCGGGCGACCCCGATGCGCTGACGCTGGCCGCCCGAGAACTCGTGGGGATAGCGGTTGTAGTGCTCAGGGTTCAGGCCGACGCGGTCCATCAGGTCCTGGACCTTGCCCTTGCGTTCCCCGTCGCCCTTGTGCAGGCCGTGGATGACGAACGGATCAGCGATGATCGAGCCAACCGTCTTGCGCGGGTTCAATGACGAGTACGGGTCCTGAAAGACCATCTGCATCTCACGATGCATCGCCTTGAGGTCAGCGCCCTTCTGGGTGGCCACGTCGCGGCCGGCGAAGTTGATCGATCCCGAGGTGGGATCCATGAGGCGGCAGAGCAGACGCGCCGTGGTGCTCTTGCCGCAGCCGGTCTCACCGACGATCCCCAAGGTCTCGCCCTCGACCACGTCAAACGACACACCGTCTACCGCCTTGACGGCGCCTACCTGTCGCTGCAGGATGATTCCGCGCTTGATCGGGAAGTGCTTGACGAGGTCGCGGACCTCAACCAGGTTGCTCACGTCGCTGCCTGCACCCGGTTGCTCATGACGCTGCCTCGTCGGGGGCCACCGGAGCTGTGGCTGCCTCGTCGGGGGGCGGGATCGCCGGCGCGCCGTTGGAGCTCGCGGCGATCCGCTTGAGCGCCTCGGGATCGCGACCCTCACGCAGGCCATCCCAGATGCGCTGGCGGATCGGCGGATCGAGCAGGCAGGCCACCGCCTGGCCGCCCGGAGCGTCAATCGGCCGCAGCTCGGGATCGATGCGCCGGTGCGATTCCTGGACGTACGGGCAGCGGGGGTGAAAGTGGCACCCGCTGGGCCGGTTGATCAGGCTCGGCGGCCGACCCGAGATCGGGACCAGTTCCTCGCCGCGCGGACTGTCAAGACGCGGGATCGACTTCAGCAGCCCCCACGTGTAGGGATGCTGTGGGCGCTGGAAGATGTCGCTGGCGCTGCCGCGCTCGACGATCCGGCCCGCGTACATGACGGCTATGTCGTCGGCGATTTCGGCCACTACGCCGAGGTCGTGGGTGATGATGATGATCGCGGTTCCGAGGCGGCGCTGAAGGTCGTCGAGCAGGGCGAGGATCTGCGCCTGGACGGTCACGTCGAGCGCGGTGGTGGGCTCATCGGCGATCAGCAGCTTGGGCTCGTTGGCCAGCGCCATGGCGATCATCGCCCGCTGGCGCATGCCGCCCGAGAACTCGTGCGGATACTGGTCGACCCGGCGCTTGGGATCGGGGATCCCCACCAGCTCGAGCAGCTCAGCGGCCCGGGCGCGGGCGGCTGAGCGTGAGATGTCGCGGTGAGCCCTCATCGCCTCGGTCAGCTGGGCGCCGACCTTGTAGAAGGGGTGCAGCGCGGACAAGGGGTCCTGGAAGATCATCGCGATCTCGTTGCCGCGGAGATGCCGAAGCTGGTCGTCGGCCATGGCCACGAGGTCGTCGCCCTCGAACACGATCCGGCCTTCGATCGTCGAGCCCCGGGTTCGGGTCAGCCCGAGCGTGGTCAGCGACGACACGGTCTTTCCCGAACCCGACTCGCCGACGATGCCAAGCGTCTTACCCGCCTGCACGGTGTAGGAGATGCCGTCGACAGCGTGGACGATGCCGTCATCGGTGCGGAAGGAGACGCGCAGGTCCTCGACCTTGAGCAGCGGATCGCTCATCGCTGCCCGTCCTGGCTCACGCCGATCACGAGTAGCGCACCCGCGGATCGAGGTAGGCGTAGGAGATGTCGACGAGGATGTTGGCGACGACGATGAACAGGGCGGCCAGGAGCACCGTGCCCTGCACGATCGGGAAGTCCGAATGGATGATGGCGTCGTAGTTGAGCCGCCCGATCCCCGGGATGTCGAACACGGTCTCGGTGATCACGGCACCGCCCAGCAGCACGCCCACGTCGAGGCCGAAAATCGTCACCACCGGCGTGATCGCCGAGCGCACGCCGTGGCGCCAGATGACCCGCCGCTCGGGCAGCCCCTTGGCCCGCGCGGTACGTATGTAGTCCTCGCCCATGGCCTCGACCAGACTCCCGCGCAGGAGTCGCGAGTAGATCGCCGCCTGCGTCCCGGCGAGGACGATCCAGGGCATGATGAGCGAGGTGAACCAATTGACCGGACTCGCGGTGAGACCGACATAAGTTGCAGCTCCCGGGAGCAGGTGGAAGCGCCCGATGTCGTTGGAGAACAGGAACAGCATGACCAGCCCGAACCAGAACACCGGCATGGAGACGAACACGAGCGCGACGGTCATCGCGCTGCGGTCGAGCAGGCTGCCGCGCCTGATCGCGGAAATGATGCCGATCAGGATTCCGGCCACCAGCCACAGAATCGCCGCGCCGACGGTTAGGGAGATCGTCGCCGGCAGGCGGTCCTTGATCAGGCTCAGCACCGAGGCGCCCGTGTAGTAGCTGGTCCCCAGGTTGAAGTGCAGAAAGATGTTCTTCATGTAGACCCAGAACTGGGTGTAGACCGGCTTGTCGAGGCCCAGCTCGTGGCGGATGTGGGCGATCGTGGCCGGGCTGCCGTTGCGCCCGGCGCGCAGCACCGCCGGGTCAACCGAGGGAAAGATGTTGAAGAACAGGAAGGTGATCGCGCTGACCAGGATCAGGAGCACGATGCCCCACAGGACGCGGCGAACGATGTAGGCGGTCATGTCTGTTTAGTGGCGCTCCAAGACGGTCGAGCCGCGGGCCCCGCCGCGGCTGCGGCGGGGCTCGCGTCACGACGCACGGCTACTTCAGTGACGTATAGGAGAGATCCCAGGTCCCCTCGTTCCACAGCTGGTCCACGCCGGCGACGTTCTTGGCTTCAACGTTGGCCTGGTTGTCGAAATCCTCGGGGATCGCGACTGCCTTGTCGACGAGTTGCTTGTCGACGTTGGCCCACGCCTGGGCGCGCGCCGTGGGATCGGCGACCAGCGCCGCAGCCTTGATCGCGGCGTTGATCTGGGGATCGTTGACCTGGCCGAAGTTGGAGTTGTTGGTCGGGACGATCGACGGCCCATAGAACGTCGCGTAGAGCACGGTCAGCGGGTCGGCGAAGTCACGTATCCAACCCAGAGCCGGGCAGGCATCGATGTTCTGCTTGGGAACCTCGCAGTACTTCGTGTACATGGCCGACTGGTCAACCAGGCTCACGTGGGTCTTGAAGCCCAGCTGGGTCAGGTCGGTGTTGAGCAGCTGGGTGATCGCCGGCGTGTTGCCGTTGCTGGAGCTGACGATCTGGACGGTCTGGCTGCCGGTGTACTTACCGCTCGGGTAGCCGGCCGCCTTCATGTACTTCTTGGCCACGGCAAGATCCCCGTTGACGTTCTTGTTGAAGTCCGTCTGCGGACCCGGGAAGCCGCCGGCCTGCTCAAAGCCGGCCACGCCGGGGTAGATGAAGTGGGTGGCCGGCGCAGCGACGATCGAGCCACCGCGGAGCTTGACGATCGCGGCCCGGTCGAGGTTGGCCCATGCCGCCCGCCGCAGGTTGACATTGGTGAACACGCCGTGGGCGTTGTCAAGGGCCACGTAATGGTCACCCGAGCCGGGCGTGAACGTGATCTGGGACGGGTACTGCTGGTAGGCCAGCTTGACGACTGACTGGGCGGGGGTGTCGAGCTGGACTGCGCTCGTGCCCTTGAGGACCTGCGGGCCGATCACAGTCGCACTGCCGCCAATGTTGATGTTGATCCCGTCCAGGTAAGCCGGCCGGGCGTCGGTCTTGGGGTTCCAGCGGGGGTTGCGGATCAAGGTCGCCGACTTGCCGGTCTGGTACCCGATGCCCTGGAAGACGCCGGTCTTGGGGTCTGACTTGAGCATGTAGGGGCCGGTGGCGACCAGGTACTTGGTCCCGTAGGTGGTCGGGGACTGCTTGTCCAGCGGCCCCGCGAAGCTCTGCGGCACCGGAGCCGAGAGTGGAAGGCTGAGGGCCTGGACCAAAAACGAGCCGCTCGGCTTGACGGTGTGGAACACGATCGTGAACTTGTCCGGCGTCTTGATGCCGGGGATCGGGCCGCCCTTGTAGCTGGAGGACTCCGTGCCCACCAGCGGCGCCGGCGAGGCCGACCCGAAGTAGGACGGGAAGTACGGGTTGGCGACGTTGGGGTTCGCACCCCGCTCGATCGCATAGGCCACGTCCGCCGAGGTCACCTCGCGGTTGACCGGCGGGCTGAAGAACACGCCCTTCTTGATGTGCACGGTGACAGTCTTGCCGCCGTTGGTGATGCCGCCGTTGGCGGTAGTCGGAATCACCGTGGCCAGGTCCGGGGCCACGACCTGGGTGGTGTTGGGCGGGTAGGAGAACAGCGGGCGCTGGCTCGCGTAGTCGACGATGTAGTCGTTGACGAAGTAAGACTGACCGGGATCGAGGTGGGCGAAGTCCTCGCTGGTGTAGGCGGTCAGGACCCCGCCCTTCTTCTTGCCGGTGAGAACCTGTCCGGCCGGGTTCTCGCCCGCCTTGAGCGGGATCGCGGATGTGCCGGACTTGGAGCTCGATCCTCCTCCGGAACTGCTGGAGCTGCTGGAGCCGCCGCACGCGGCGACGCCTAGGGTAAGCAGCCCGGTGACCGCGAACGCGGCCAGGCTGCGCAGACTACCCCTCATAGATTGCCTCCTCTTGTGTTTGGTGAGACCACGAGGGCCGGCGAGCGCGACGAGCTCATCGGGACTCCCCCCGTGGGTTGAGCGCGTCCAGGAGGCCGTCACCGACCAGGTTGAACGCAAGCACGGTGAGCAGCAGCGCCACTCCGGGAAAGACCATGTACCACCAAGCGGTGTTGTAGATCGGCGAGGCGTCGGAAATCATCTGGCCCCAGCTCGAGGTGGGCGGCCGGACTCCCACGCCCAGGTACGAGAGGGCAGCCTCGAAGAGGATGTTGGTCGGGATCAGAAGGCTCGAGTAGACGATCAGGGGGGCGAGCAGGTTGGGCAGAATCTCGCGGAAGATGATCCGCCGGTTGGAGGCCCCGAGCGAGCGCGAGGCGTCGATGAACTCCTTCTCGCGCAGCGATAGCACTTGCCCCCGGGCGATGCGCGCGATGTAAGTGAAGGAGCTCAGCGCGATGATGAAGATGACGGTCCCCAGTCCCGGCTGAATGAGCCCGCCGGCGCACCCGCGTACGCCGCAGGCGGCACCGATGCCGAGACCCAGCACGAGCACCGGGAAGGCCAGGAAGACATCGACGAGGCGGGAGATCGCGGTGTCGACCCAGCCGCGGTAGAAACCGGCCAGGAGACCCAGGACGGTGCCCACGACGGCGGCGATCGCCGTCCCGAAGATCCCCACCTCGAGTGAGACCCGCGCGCCGTAGATGACGCGCGAGAAGACATCGCGGCCGAGCTGATCGACCCCGAACGGGTGGGTGGCGCTCGGACCGCTGGGACTTCCGAAGGCATCGAGCGCGTTGGGGTCGTTCTGGTAGGGGCTCTGGAGCCCGAGGATGCTGACCACCAGGGGGGCCGCGATGGCGAGAATGATCAAGACGAGGATGAAGATCGCCGACGCCATCGCCACGCGGTCAGACCGGAAGCGCCGCCACAGCAACTGGCGCGGTGAGCGGGCGGTTACCTCCCCGGCGACGAGCTCGACGCTGTCGACGCTCGGCTCGGACTCGACGAGGAGCTCGGTTGACGCCCCGACGCTCATCGCCGCTCGCCATCCCGGCTCGCCTGCATCCGGCTGCTCATAGGGTCAGCGACGCCTCCCGACGCGCCTGCGCATCCTCCATCGTCAGATCGAACCACATGCGGTTCCCAGTGTCATGCAACATTAACCCTTCCTAAACAAAGGGGCCGCCGGTTACCCTGCCTGCCGGCCCTCGTAGCTCAATGGATAGAGCACGCGCCTCCTAAGCGCGGGATGCAGGTTCGATTCCTGCCGGGGGCAAGTTAGCTGACTGGGCTGCCCCCGCAGCAAGACGGCGCCCGCCGGGCGCCTTTGACCGAGCTTTTAGGAGAGGTGCTACTTTCGGCGCCTCCTCGTGTCCCAGCGCACGCTAGAAGCACAACCCAGCGCCAACGCGCCCTCCGAACCCGGGTCGTCGACGAAACCGTCCGCGCTGGGGACGCCACGCCTGTTCGTCAGCAGCCATCCGGGCTGGGTGACCACGATCGGGCTGCTCGTGCTCTCGGCCGTGATCGTATTCTGGGCCGACACCCGGCCGGGCTTTGACCCCTACGGCTGGCTGGTCTGGGGCCACCAGACGACCACCTTTTCGCTGGACACCAACGCGGCGCCGTCCTGGAAGCCACTGCCCTGGGTGTTCACGGTCCCCTTCGCGCTCGCCGGCCACTATCAGCTGCGCCTGTGGATGATCACCTCGGTGGCGATCTCGCTCAGCGGAGTCGTGTTCGCCGCCCGGATCGCCTACCGGCTGACCGACGCTCCCGCCGAGCGCCGCTGGGCGGGTCTGGTCGCCGGCGCCTTCGCCGGGATCGCCCTGCTGGGCATCCAGAACTACGGCCACTATGTGCTCAGCGCCCAGTCAGACCCGATGATCGTCTCCCTGTGCCTGGGCGCGATCGATTGCCATCTGTCAGGCCGTCCTCGGACTGCCTTCCTGCTCGGGACGCTCGGCGGCCTCGGCCGCCCCGAGGTGTGGCCGTTTTTGGGCCTGTATTCGATCTGGGCCTGGCGCACGGTGCCGCGGTCGCGCGCCGTGCTGGTGGCCGGGTGGGTGGCGATCCTGGCGTTCTGGTTCGGGGTCCCCGCCATCACCTCGCGCACCCCGTTCGTGGCCGCCAACAACGCGATGGGCTCGGGGCGGCGGCTGACCAGTGGCCAGATCGTGGGGACGATCAAGCG
>JBAVWI010000068.1:0-2112 GCA_049697735.1 Solirubrobacteraceae bacterium | reverse complement strand
GGCTCTGCGCTCGCATCCGGGCGGCCGGCCCCGACTCGGCGCTGGTCACCGTGGCCAGCGGCCGCCTGCTCTACGGGGTGCGGTTGCTGGTGCCGGGCTACGAAGCCCTCGACGATGCTTTCTGCGTGGAGCCCGGGCATCCTCGGACGGTACCCCTGCGCCGTCGCCCGGCCGTCGCGGGTGTGCCCACCGCCCAGAGCCCAGCCCGACTCGGAGGCAGCCTCAGCGCGCTCAACCTGAGCGGACGCGCGCCCCTCGAGGCCGAGGGCGGCAACCACTAGCCTCTGGCGGGCATGGCTTCGCGCGTGCTCACCTCCTCATCCGCGCCCTGGCTTCCCGCCAAGGATCGCGAGCATCTCCTCCGCAGGGTCAGCTCGGCTTTGCGTCGCGCCCGCGCCGAAGGGCGCCCGGTCCTGTTCAGCGTCAGCTCGGTCCTCCAGGGTCGGCGCGACCCCAGCGCGATCGTCGCCGCCTCACGGCGCGCCGGCGAGCCCTGGTTCTGCTTCGAGCAGCCCGAGTGCGACCGATTCGCCCTGGCCGCGCTGGGATCAGTGACCGAGCTGACCGGCGCCGGCCCCGATCGCTTTGTCAGCATGTCGCGGCAATGGCGCGAGCTCGTGGCCCGCGCCCAGGCGGAATCGCCCTCTGGGCCGCCCGGCTCGGGCCTCATCGCGGTGGGTGGCTTCTCGTTTGCCCCCGACGGCGGCGCTGCGCCGGCCTGGGAAGGTTTTGCCTCCGCCTCCCTGATCGTGCCCGAGCTGTCACTGGCCCGCCGTGGCGACCAGACCTGGCTGACCGCCAATCGGCTGGTGGCCGGTGACGACGTCGCCGAGCAGGTGGTGGCCGGGATCGAGCAGCGAGTGGCCGGCCTTGGCGACTCGCCGCTGCCCCTGCTGGACCCGGCCCCGACCGGGCGCTACGAGGTCGCCAGCCCGATGCCGCCGGCGCACTTCGAGGCTGCCGTAGCCCGGGCGACGGAACGGATTCGCCGTGGCGAGATGGAGAAGATCGTGCTCGCTCGTGAGGTCGAGGTCCACGCGCCGATCGCTCACGATCCCGCCGCCGTGCTGGGCGTCCTGCGCGAGGCCTATGCGTCCTCGTTCGTGTTCGCGGTTGGCCGCGGCGACGCCACCTTCCTAGGGGCCACGCCCGAACTGCTTGTGCGCCGCGAGGGTCAGCGCGCCACCACGGTCGCGCTGGCCGGCTCGACCCGTCGCAGCGCCGACCCGGCGGTCGACGATCATCTCGGCGAGGCGCTGCTGCGCAGCGAGAAGGACCGCGAGGAGAACGCGATCGTCGCCCGCCGTATCGCCCGCACGCTGCGCCCACATTCAGTCTGGGTGACTGCTGCGCCCGACCCAGTGGTGGTGCGAGTGGCCAACATTCAGCACCTGGCGCGCCCCATCCGCGCCCAGCTGGCCACGCCGCTGGAGGCAATCGAGCTCGCCGCCCTCCTGCATCCCACGCCCGCCGTCGGTGCTGAGCCCAGCGCCGCCCTGGCCCTGATCCCCGCGCTCGAAGGGCTCGATCGGGGCTGGTACGCGGGGCCGGTGGGGTGGACCGACGCGGGCGGCGACGGTGAGTTCTGTGTCGCCCTGCGCAGCGCCCTGCTCCGCGGCCGGGTCGCCCGCTGCTATGCCGGGTGCGGGATCGTGGCCGACTCCGAGCCCGCCGCCGAGCTTGCCGAATCCGAGCTCAAGCTCGGCGTGATGCTGCCCGCCCTGGTCGGCTAACGCTTCGGCTGCTCGGGGTTGGCTTCGGGGGAGGGCCGCCCGCGGAGAGCAGCAAGGGCGGTGGCCGCGAGACGGCGGTGCAGTTCGAGGTTGCCCTCGCGATCTGTGCGTACTTCGATGATCGTTGTGCCGGGGGCGCCGAGCGACTCGTTGACGGCCACGTGGAGCGCCGTCTCGTCCTCGACGCTGACGAACTCGCAGCCGTAAAGGTCGGCGGCGTGGGAGAAGTCGAGTCCGTGGGGGGTGGCGACATGGTCCTCGAAGGCGTCGGCTTGGCTGGCGACGGGAAGGAACGAGAAGATGCCGCCGCCGTCGTTGTTGAGCAGGACAATGGTCAGGGCGAGGCCGAGACGGCGGCCGGCGAGGAGACCGCCGAGGT
>JBAVWI010000067.1:0-7757 GCA_049697735.1 Solirubrobacteraceae bacterium | reverse complement strand
GGCGTCCTGCCGCCCGGGAACATTGCTTGGCATGTCACACGGACGGCGTCTGATGGGTCTACAGCTATGACCCTTCGCGACGGAGGAATGTGACCGATGGACGAGCACGAATGGCTGGCGGAACGCTTCGAGGGGCACCGGCCCCATCTGCAGGCGGTCGCCTACCGGATGCTCGGTTCGCGAAGCGAGGCCGACGACGCCGTCCAGGAAGCCTGGCTGCGGCTCAGCCGCTCTGACACCAGCGGTATCGAGAACCTGGGCGGATGGCTGACCACAGTCCTCGCCCGCGTGTGCCTGAACATGCTGCGCTCGCGCCAGTCACGGCGCGAGGAGCCGCTCAGTGCGCACGTCCCGGACCCGATCGTGAGCCCAGCGAGCGGCGTCGACCCCGAGCACGAGGCGCTGCTGGCCGACTCGGTCGGGCTGGCGATGTTGGTCGTGCTCGAGACGCTGGCCCCCGCCGAGCGGCTGGCCTTCGTGCTGCACGACATGTTCGCCGTGCCCTTTAACGAGATCGCGCCGATGGTAGGGCGCTCGGCGACCGCGGCACGGCAGCTCGCCAGCCGCGCGCGCCGTCGCGTGCAGGGAGCGGCCTCGACCCCGGATGCCGATCTGACCCGCCAGCGCGAGGTCGTCGACGCGTTCTTCGCCGCCGCGCGCGACGGTGACTTCGACGCGCTCGTCGCGGTGCTCGACCCCGACATCGTGCTCAGATCCGATGGCGGCGCCCGACGTCCAGAGCTGTCGGTCGTGGTGCGCGGGGCGCAGGCCGTGGCCGAACGGGCGCTCACCTTCGCGCGGCTCTCCCCGTTCGTCCGGCCCGCACTCATAAACGGAGCCGCGGGAGTCGTCGTGGCCCCGCAGGGACGGCCGTTCTCGGTCATGGCCTTCACCGTCAGGCACGACAAGGTCGTGGCCATCGACGCGCTCGTCGACCCAGACCGGCTGCGCCGGCTCGACCTCAGCGTCCTTGACGACCCGCACCGCTAGCCGCCAAGGGGAGCGTGAGCGCCTCTGTGCTGCGCCTTGGTCTAGTCGTTGATGTTGTCGAGGATCTCGTTGGCCCGCGACCACTGGGCCGGCGGCACGACGAGGTAGACATCCACTCTGCCGAACCGATCGAGCGGGCGGTCGGCGACGCAACTGGCATCAACGCCCAGGGCTCGGAGCTGGTCACGCCAGGCCACGGCCGTCTTCTCTTCCTCGAACGTGCTGACCGTCGCCCAGTCCGCAAGCCGTGGATCGTCGATCACTACGGCCGGCTCCTTGCCGACACGGCCCCTGCGGAAACGCGAAATCGGCACGCCCCAGAGGGTACGCGGCCAAGCTCATGCGTCGCGCACCAGCGAATCGTCCGCGCCGTGCACAGCCATTTGTCAGCAGGCATCAGCCTCCCGCGAGGACGGGCGTATAGCCCTCGGCCTTGAGGATCTCGACCACCACATCGCGGTGGTCGCCCTGGATCTCGATGACGCCATTCTTCACCGAGCCGCCGACGCCGCAGCGCTTCTTGAGCTTGCCCGCGAGTCCCTTGAGTGCCGCGTCGTGGGCCGGCACACCCGAGACAGTGGTCACGGCTTTGCCGCGGCGGCCTGCGACCTCGCGTCTGACCTCGACGCGGTTGCCCTCGGCTTGACGCCTCTTGAGCGCGGGGTCGCGCGCCTTGCGCAGGTCGCCGTCGGTGGTCGAGTAGACGACCCGGGAGCCCCGCTTCATAGCTCTGACGGTATCGGCTCGTCCCAGCAGAACCGCGACGGCGGAGGGTTAGCCTTCCAGGGGTGGCGTCAAGGTGGATCTGCCCACCTCTTCGGGCTCCTCGTACCAACGGCGGCGTTCGCCGATGCGCGACCTCATCTTCCAGCCGCGACTCTTGGGTGCTCGGTCCACAGCGCGGGTGAGATCACCGATTGCCGAGGTGATTAGTGCCGCGCTCGCCGGAGCCAGGGCGGCCTGATCGACGCCTTCGAGCAGTCGCTGGAAGTTGAGCTCGACAGTGTGGTGCAGCCCCCAGTCTGAAGCGGTCAGTTGTGTCATCCGCTGGGGTCGCAGTGCGCGGTGATCGCCGTCCTCGACTGGACAGCCCTTGAGGAGCGCATAGCAGTCGCTTCGGTCCTTGGCGTTGAGTTGCACGATCTGGAGCTTGCTCATGAGCAGGTCGGTGGCAGGAAGGCTGGGGCCGGGGCTCGACAAGCCATCGACCAGAGGAAGCGTGTGGCACATCTCGAACGTTTCGACGAATACATCGATCTGGGCTTCGCTCAGCGGGTCTTGGAAGAGCAGCCGGCGAGCTCCGCTCAGTGCGTTGAACGCGGTGGCCGGTTCCCAGCCCCGGTCCGCGAGGAGCCTCTCCACGTCGCGTCGCTGGCGCCGCCGGACCAGGATGTCGAGGTCACGGTATGGGCGTTGGAACTCAGGCTCGAACCTCGCCCCGAGGAGCAGCCTGATGCCGACGCCCCCCATCAGCCTGACTGAAATGCCTTGTCGCTCCGCCTCCTCCACGAGGTCCCAGGCTTCCTCGATCAGGCGGTCGATGAACGGGCGCTGGGGGGTCACAGTGGTCATCCGGCGACGAACTGATGGACAACGCGGTCAGGGCGGAGCTGGATCAGGCAGCCCGAGATTCGACCGGTGTGGTAATCGCTGCCGGGGTTGATGCAGAGCGTACGTCCAAGGCGCGTGGCGCCGGCGCTCTCGTGAACGTGGCCATGAAGTGCCAGCAACGGCTGGTAGTGCTCGATCGCCTCCCGTACGGCCGTCGATCCGACGGGGATCATCTTTGGCGCAGAGCCAGACATGATCACCTCAAGTTCCTCCGTGAGGGCCGGCGCGGTGTCCAATGACGAGTCGTAAGGAGGAACGTGGAGGTTGAAGATGCAGCGTTCCATGCCGCCGGCCTGCTCGGCGAGCACTTCGATGCGCCGCGAGAGCTCGTCCTCGTCCAACTCGCGTGGCGAGTGAAATGGAGTCCGGTTGGCGTAGCCCAGCGAGATCATCGTGTGGCCCTCGAACCGCACCACCCGGTCGTCGCAGGCCTCAACCTTGGTGGCATGTTCGATAGCGCAATCGACACCTTCGGGATCGTCGTTGCCCGGCATCACGAAGCAACGCGTTCTGTCATCGAGACGCTCATCCGCGAGGGCAAGCCAGTCGGCGAAGGTCGCTCGCATCACATCGGCGAACCAGTGCTCCTTCTCCTGCTCGGGGAGCTCGGCTACACGGCTCACCTCCGCCGCCGTCATCCGGTGCGGATACATCCCGTTGGCGCGAATGCGGTGCTCCATCTCCTCCACGTCATCGCCGACGACCTGGCTGGTGCCGAACAGCTCGACGTGAAAGCCGTCCGACTGCTCGACGAGCGGCACGACGACCTTGCCGGTGAGGTCTCCACCCATCACCAGGACTGACGCGTCGTAGGCGCCGGCGGCATTGAGGAACTTGCGCCACAGCACGTCTGAGCCGTGGATGTCGGACGCGTAGTAGAGACGAACGGCAGCGCCGTCGGGCCCGCGTCTACGTCGGAGCAGAGCCATGATCAGGCGGCTGGCAGCTCGCGGTAGGACAGATCGATGTCAATACCTTGAGAGCGGCGGACGGCTCGGGCTACGAACCAGATCACCAAACCGACGACGTAGACCCCCACCGCCAGCTCGAGCTTGCCGGGGTTCTTGCTCAGGCTGGCGCCGGAGCCCGGATCCCAGAGGAGGACGGCGATCGCGGCTCCGAACCCGAGCAGCGCCAGTGTGCCGACCAGTGACAGCAGCGGGATCCCCGCAACCCGGGCGCTATAGGGGGAGTTCTCGACCAGTGCACGGCGGCGGAAGGGAAGCAGGATTCCTGCGACGGCCGTGACGAGCAGCGGCAGGGTCAACCCGAGGAGCGCGGAGAGAGAACTGAACCACGTCGTGAATGCGTAGACGGCGGTGCTGGCGATGCTGAGGAGGAGCATGATCCCGATGGCCCAGAGCGGAGAGCTCGACCTGGCGTCGACCGAGGAGAGTCGGTCGGGCATGACGCGGTCAAACGACCAGGCGAACATGTTGCGGCTGACCAGCAGGAGGGTCTGAGGCAGCCAAACGACCAGCCCGATCGTAAAGCCGATGATGGCGATCGTTCCGACCACGGGGCTGCCGGCGGCTATACCGATCAGTTCGGGGTAGGCCGGAGACCCGGAGGAGAACCCGTAGGCGGCTGGGCTGGCCAGCCCGAGCTGGGCACTGAAGTCGCTTCCGACGACGTGGCTGAACGTCGGCACCATGACCAGCAGCACGATGACTGCGAGTAGGACGGCCCCCGGCATCGAGTAGATGTGGGTGCGCTTGGCCAGGCGGATCTCGCCGGCGAAGTAATTGCTGGAGAAGATGAAGCCGAAGATGAACCAGAAGACCGAGACAGCCCGCAAGGTCATCGTCCACGAGAACCCCGCGTGGACGAATCCCGCCTGTTTGGCGGACGCCACCAGCTGATTGACCGGATGGGCGGCGCCGAGATGCCGTCCGTAGCCGTTGAAGTTGGCCACAAAGCCGGTGTGATCTTGCAGCAGCCCGACTACCACAGGTACGAGGACCGCTCCCAACATGAACAACGCGAAGCAGGCGGCTTGGATCCTGAAGAACAACCGCACGCCCCCGACCGCGAATATCGCCGCCGACAGCACCAGCACGACCGTGCCGGTGATGAACAGTCCCCAGTGGGTCGAGAACCAGTTGCCGAAGCTCAGCCACCCCGAGCCGGCGCCGAACCCGGCCATCATCCGGCCGAACGCACCGAAGCCGTAGGACGCGATGTAGGTGGTGTAGACGCCGATGACCACGGCGAGCCAGAACGAGTACGAGAAGTTCCCGGCGAAGCCGACGGCCGGATGCAGGGAGCGGCTGTTGAACACGTAGTCACCGCCCGTGCGCGGCATGAGCTGACTGAGCATCGCGTACAGGAATGCCCCGGGCAGGCCAAGGGCGGCCGCGATCAGGAACGTCACGAGTGGAAGGGAACCCGGGTAGAACGCGGCAAACAGCCAGTAGAAGGCAAACGTGAGCGCGACGCTCGACCACAGCAGGTTGTAGAAGAGGGCGTCGCGTGTCCGTCCCTCCCGGACCAGTCCGGTCGCCTTGCGCGTGAATAGTCCTGGGGGGGGCGCCTGCGGCGCGCCGGCCTCGGTTGCCCTGGTCGAGCTCATCGCCTACCTCCCGGCTCCGGCGTGAAACGCCATGGCCTCGAGCGCGACGCGCCCCGCCATGAGCGCGGTCGCCGGTGTCGCGTCAAGACTCGGCGCGGCCTCAACTACGTCCACCCCGACGAGGCCCTGGCCTGACACCCCGCGCACAAGCTCGATCGCCTCACGGGAGGTCAATCCGCCCGGTGAGGGGCAGCAGGTGCCGGGAGCATGAGCCGCGTCCAGCGAGTCCACGTCGAACGACAGGTAGATCCCGTCGCCGGCACCGGCGACTTCCAGCGCCCGCTCGATCGCCCAAGCAGTTCCGTGCTCCCAGATCTCCTCCAGCCAGATCACAGTTATGCCGCGTTCGCGACAGTAGGCAAGCTCTGACTTTGGGTTCATCCAGCCGGAAATGCCCACCAGGGCGATCTTCGCCGGATCGAACCCGGCATCGACGGCGCGGGTGATCGGACAGCAGTGATTGAGCTCCTCGCCGCCGACGTCCTGTGCGGTGTCAAGGTGCATGTCGACGAGCACGAGACCCGGATCGCCGACCCGCTCGCGCACGGCGCGGACGGCAGGGATCGTGACGGAGTGGTCGCCGCCCAGGGTGACGGGCAGTGCGTCGGCGTCGAGGATCGCGCCGATGTCCGATTGAGCGCGCGCGAACGTCTTCTCGGGGTTGGCGAGCACGATGTCGCAGTCCCCGCAGTCGACGGGATTCAGAGCCTCGATGAGATCGAAGTCAAACGTCGCGCTGTAGGGGAGAAACTGGCACGACACCTCGCGGATCCCCCGCGGGCCGTAGTTGGCGCCGGTGCGGCTGATGTTGGTCGCGTCGAACGGAATCCCGTAGATGGCTGCTCGCACTTGGCCGGCACGGAGCTCGTTGGGGTCTGCCTTTACGTGCGGCAGACGCATGAAGGAGCCGATGAGGCCGGCATGCAGCAGGCTGTCCCACATGGTCGGATCGACCTGGGCCGGGGTGGTCGTCAATTTCTCCTCCGTTTGCAAATACGTTTTTGCAGGCTGAGGCGAGACCTTAGGCAAAACGCTTTTGCGTGTCAACCCTCGCTCCCCGTAAGCTTGGCCGCATGAGCACGAACGGCCGGAAGGTCGGCATCAGGGAGGTGGCATCGGCGGCCGGTGTGTCGGTCACCACGGTCTCTCATGCGCTCAATGGGAAGGGCCGCCTTCCTGCCGAGACGCGTGAGCACGTGCGCCGCATAGCCGAGGAGCTGGCCTACCGCCCAAGCGTGGCTGCCCGCAACCTTGGCGGCGGCAGGACCGGAATGCTCGGGCTCGTGATCTCCCAGCCGAGTGGGATCTCCGCGCCGTTCTCGGATTTCGCCTACTTCACCCAGCTGATGATGGCTGCCAGCACGGCCGCGGTCAAAGCGGGCTACGCCCTCGTGCTCACCCCGCCGGCCCACGGGCTCGGCGAGAGCGCGGGCGTCGTCGTGGACGGCGCGATCGTGATCGATCCAGTCGCAGGGGATCCGCTCATCGAGCAGCTACTCGAATCAGAGGTACCGCTCGTGACTACCGGCCGCATTCTGGACGAGCCCGAGCCTCACCCATGGGTGGACAACGATCACATCGCCGGAGCCAACTCGGTGCTCAACCACCTCGCTCGGCGAGGGGCACGCCGGATCGCACTCATGACGAGCCCTACCGTTATGTCGTACACCTTTGATGTCGAGAGCGCGTATCGAACCTGGTGCACCGATCACACCGTCAAGCCACTGGTCACCCAAGTCCGGGCCGATCTCACCGAAACCGCCGGCTACAGCGCGGCCAGCCAGCTATTCGCCATGCCGGCGCGCCCCGATGCGATCTATGCCACCTACGATCGGCTAGGAGTCGGTGCGCTCCTCGCAGCGCGGGCCGCCGGCATCGCCGTTCCCGATGACCTGCTCATCGCCGTAACCGCCACCGAGAGCGGCAGCGCCCGCTCAAGCCGGCCATCCCTCACCGGCCTGAGCCTTCACCCGGACCAGATCGGGCAGCGAGCCGCCGATCTTCTCATCGAACTGATCGAGGGTCGCCGGCCGAAGTCAACGCACATCACAGTCCCCACCCGCCTGATCTCGCGGACCTCGACGCGCCGCCGGAGAGCCGCGATCAGCTGAGCCGGCGGGTTCCTCGAGTCGGTAGATCCGGCGGGCGTTGGCGGCGAACACCTTGGTGGTGTCGAGCGCGCTCAGCGTGTCGCGCGCCACTCCCAGCACCTCCGCGTAGGCCCCTGCGAGCAGGCAGACCGGCCAGTCTGAGCCGAACAGGAGCCGGTCCTCCCCGAAGGCGTCGGCGACGACATCGACGTACGGCGCGATCTGAGGGGTTCTCCACGCCCCCCAGTCAGCCTCGGTGATCAGCCCCGAGACTTTGCAGCTGACATGCGCCGAACTCGCCAGCGCCCGGATCGCCGCGCTCCACGGCTCAAGCTCCCCACTCGCGACGCCCGGCTTGGCGGCATGGTCGACGACGAACTCGGCCTCGGGGAGCTCGTCGATCAGCGCCTGCGCGGCTGCAGCTTGTGGCGGCCGGATGAGCAGCTCGCAGACCAGGCCGCGGTCGGCGATCGCCGCCGCCGCTCGCCTGACCG
>JBAVWI010000066.1:0-3258 GCA_049697735.1 Solirubrobacteraceae bacterium | reverse complement strand
CGGCGGAGAGCCGCTCGAGCGCCGCTTGGACGCCGCCGCGCGCGATCGGCACCCCGGCGGTGGCCAACCCCATCTCGACGCCACACAGGGTCCCGGCCAGCATCAGGTCGTTGAAATCCCCGAGGTGCCCGATCCGGAAAACGCGACCCGCGAGTTGTCCCAGACCGGCCCCGAGTGACATGTCAAAGCGCTCGAGAATGACGCGGCGGACGGCGTCGGCGTCATAGCCCTCGGGCGTCAGTACCGCGGTCAGCGCCGGCGAGTGCTCGCGCTCCTCCTGGCAGAGCACCTCGAGTCCCCAGCCCCGGACGGCGGCCCGGGTGGCCTCGCCATGGCGGCGGTGGCGCTCAAACACCGCCGGCAACGTCTCCGCCTCGAGCATCTCCAGGGACTCGCGGAGACCGAACAGGAGGTTGGTGGCCGGTGTGTAGGGAAACGTGCCGCTGCGGTTGGCCTCGATGATCGGGCGCCAGTCGAAGTACGAGCGCGCCGCCCCCCCTCTTCCGGCCGCCTCCAGGGCCTTGGCGCTGACCGCATTGAAGCCCAATCCGGGCGGGAGCATCAGCCCCTTCTGCGAGCCACCGACTGTCACGTCGACGCCCCACTCGTCGTGCCGGTAGTCGATCGAGCCCAGCGCGGAGATGACATCGACGAGCAGCAGCGCCGGATGGCCGGCAGCGTCAATCGCCGCACGGATCTCCGGGACGCGACTCGCGACCCCCGTCGAGGTCTCGTTGTAGACGACCATCACCGCGCGGATCGTGTGCTGGGAATCAGCGACCAGGCGGTCATGCACGACCTCTGGGTCAACTCCCCGGCGCCAGTCCCCGGCGACCAGCTCGCTGGCCAAGCCAAGCTGGCCGGCCAGCGTGTGCCAGAGACGCGCGAACTGTCCATGATCGAATGCGAGCACGCGATCACCGGCGGCGAGCACGTTGACCAGCGCTGCCTCCCAGGCGCCGGTGCCCGAGCTTGGGTAAATGACCACCGGGCCGGCGGTGCCGAACACCCGTGCCACGGCGGGCAGCAGTCCGAGGGTCAAGGCGGCGAAGCCAGGTCCACGATGGTCGATGGTGGGCTGGGCGATGGCTCGCAGGACCCGGTCGGGCACGTTGGTCGGTCCGGGGATCTGGAGGAAGTGGCGACCCGCGCGGTGCGTTGGGTTCACGGCGTTTGGCCTCGCGTAGCTGAGCTAAGGTGTCGATCCTCGTCCGGCCCGGCCGGCCGGGAGGCAACCCTACAACGAGTGCCCATCTCATCGCCCTGAGCGTCAACTCATCCCCGCCTCCCGAGCTCGATGTGGCAGCGCTGCATGGGGCGCTGAGCGGTGCGTGCGCGGGAGAGGTGCGCAGTGACGCTTACACGCGCCACCTGTTCGCCCGCGACGCCAGCATGTACTCGATCGAGCCGGTGGCCGTCGTCTTTCCCCAGCGTGACGAGGACGTGGTGGCTGCGCTCGGCGTGGCGAGGGATTTTGGCGTCTCCGTGACCGCGCGCGGGGCCGGCACCAGCCTCGCCGGTCAGACTGTCGGCGCCGGTCTGGTGCTCGACTTTTCCCGCCACATGAACGGGATCCTCGAGCTCGACCCTGCCGGCGCCCGTGCGAGGGTCCAGCCTGGCGTCGTCCAGGATGACCTCAACCGGGCTGCCGGCCGCCACGGCCTGATGTTCGGGGCCGACACGTCGACCAGCAACCGGGCCACGCTGGGGGGCATGATCGGCAACAACTCCTCGGGAACCCATTCGGTCCGCTTCGGGACCACGCGGGACCATGTCCGCACGCTCGAAGCGGTACTCGCCGACGGCGCACGCGTCCGCCTGGAGCCGGTCAGCGACTCGCAGCGGGCGCAGCGCGCCGCCCTGACCACGCTCGAGGGCACTATCTACCGTGGGCTCCCAGAGCTCGTCGAGCGCCACCGCGCCGTGATCGCTCGCGATCACCCCACCTTCTGGCGTCAGGCCGGAGGCTATCGGCTGGACAGCCTGGCCCGGTCGGACCTGCCGTTCGATCTCGCCAAGTTCGTGGTCGGCTCGGAGGGGACGCTGGCGTTGGTGACCGAGGCCGAGCTCGAGCTGATCCCGCGGCCCGCCGCGCAGGCGATCGCCGTCGGGCACTTCCGCTCCACGGCAGAGGCGGTGCAGGCCGCCCGGGCGGCGATCGGCCATGACGCGGCCGCGATCGAGCTGATGGACCACATGATCCTCGAGCTTGCCCGGCGCCGGCCTGAGTACGCCGCCCTCTCCAAGCTCCTCGAGGGCGCGCCCCAGGCGCTGCTGTTCGTCACCTTCTTTGGCGACTCCGAGGCCGAGGCCGCCGCGGGCGTCGAGGCTCTGGCGGCCGAGTGGTCGCGCGATGGTCACGGCTACCACACCCTCCGCGCCATCTCCGCCGAGCACCGCGAGGCGCTCCTGAAGGTCCGCAAGGCGGGCCTCGGCCTGCTCATGGCGGCGGGCCGCGACGGGCGCCGCCCGCTGGCCTTCGTCGAGGACACCGCGGTGCCCCCCGCGCGCCTGCCCGAGTACGTGGCCGAGTTCTCAGCCGTGCTCAAGCGGCACGGGCTGGAGGCCGGCTTCTATGGCCACTGCTCGGTCGGCTGCCTGCATGTCCGGCCGTTCGTCGACCTCGGTGAGCCGGCGCAGGTGCAGACCATGCACGAGGTCGCGGCGGAGATAGTCGCGTTGGTGGCCCGCTACGAGGGGGTCAACTCGAGCGAGCACGGCGACGGGCTGGCGCGCAGCGAGTTCAACCCGTTCGTGTTCGGGGAGCCGCTGTACTCGGCGATGCGCGAAGTCAAGCGGCTCTTCGACCCCCAGGGGCGCCTCAACCCCGGCAAGATCGTCGACGCGCCGGCGATGACCGAGCACCTGCGCGATGCCGCCCTCCCTCCGGCCGGGAAGCTCGTGACGGGCCTGGGTTTCGCCGAGGGGAGCATGCGGGACGCCGCCGACCGCTGCATGAACATCGGTGCCTGTCGCAAGACGGATGCCGGGGTCATGTGCCCCTCCTACATGGCCACCCGCGAAGAGCAGCACGCCACGCGAGGACGGGCCAACGCGCTCGTCAAGGCGCTCTCCACGCCCGATCCTCGGTCGGCGCTGGGGGACGAGCGGCTGCACGAGATCATGGATCTGTGCCTGGAGTGCAAGGCCTGCAAGCGCGAGTGTCCGCTCAGTGTCGACATGGCCTCGTTGAAGAGCGAGTTCTTGGCCCAGTTCCAGCAGATCCACGGCATACCCCTGCGCTCGCGTGTCTTCGGC
>JBAVWI010000065.1:0-3102 GCA_049697735.1 Solirubrobacteraceae bacterium | reverse complement strand
GCGTTCATGCCAGCACGGCGTGGGCAAGGGCCAGGGCAACCTAGGCACGTTCGCGTAGCGCTCGGCGCAGAACGAACTCCCCGGGCGTGTGGGCGCCCCCGCCCCGCGGTCCGAGCCCGTCGACGGTCAGCGCGATGGCTTGGGCAAAGTGGCTGGCGTCGCTGGCTCCGCCCCGCAGGACCCCGGTGATCGGGCGTCCCAGGCGGGTGCTGGCCTCGGCGATCAGACCGGCAGTGGCTGCCGCGGAGTCCATGCCGGGCCACTTGCGCTCCATGCTCGGCTCGAGCTTGACGCCGTCCAGCTCGGCAGGGATCTGCGCGAACACCTCGTCGAATGCCGCCAGCCGGCGCGCGCGCAGATCGAAGATCAGCTCGCCCGCGGCTGGGACGACGTTGAAGGCTTCGCCCGAGCGCATCACGGTCGGCACGGCGCTCAGCTGGTCGGGGCCCTGCGGGTCGTGCAGGGCGGCCACCGCGGCGGCAACCTTGGCCAGTGCGAGCAGCGCGTTGCGGCCCCGGTCGGGTGCGCTGCCCGAGTGAGAGGCCTCCCCGGTGGCCAGAACCCGGAGGGTGCCGGCCGCCTTGCGGCGGACAACCACACCCTCGGCGCCGTCCGCAGTTCGCTCCCCGGCTTCGAAGCACAGGCAGGCGTCGTAGCCGGCAAAGCGCGCGGTGTGGACGAAGGGCGCCACGCGCCACTCCTCGTCGGTGACAAGCAGCACGGCCACCTCGGCGAAGGACTCGGGGTTGCGGGCCAGCGCCCGGACGACGCCGAGGGCGAGGATGTCGCCGCCCTTCATGTCGGCGGTGCCGCTGCCGTAGAGGCGCTCGCCGGCGGGACGCAGCGGCTGGTGATCGGCGTGCGCGATCACTGTGTCGACGTGCCCGAGGAGCATCAGGCGGCGGCTGCCCGTGCCGGAAACCCGGCCGATCAGGTCGGGGGCGCCCCCGGGAGTGGAGCAAGCCGGGCGCTCGACGTGGGCTCCGCCGGGGAGCAGCGTCGCGCACAGGGCGAGCGCCCGCTCGGCACCCTCGATGTCTCCGGAGGGCGAGGAGATCGCCACCAGCTGGTCGAGCTCTGGCTCGGCCCGCGCGGCGATCTCGTCGGCCTCGGCGGCCAGCTGGGGATCCGCGGTCGTCCTCACACGACGGCCAGGATGTCCTGGATGGTCATCGCCCCGGGGGGCGTCCCGGCCCGTGCTTGCCGCTCGGCGAGCTCGGTGAGGGCGGCGTTGATCGGGGTCGGGACGCCGTGCAGGCGCCCCAAGAGGACGATCTCGCCGTTGAGAAAGTCAGTCTCGATCTCGCCCGTGCCCCGGGCCAGGCTCTGCCAGCTCGAGGATCCGGCCCTCGGGCTGCCCTGGATCTCGCCCACGCCGAGCCGTTCCCAGCGGCCCTCGAGGTCGTCGACATTGGCGTCCTCGGCGTCGATCCCGGCCGCCACGAGCGCGGCGCGGCCCTCGGCCCGGGCCTGCTCGGTGAGCTCGTCGCTGGCCTCGCCGGGGCCACACAGCGCCTCGACGGCGTTACCGAGGTTCAGGATCAGCTTGGCGTACTTCAGGCGCATGACGTCGGGCCACACGTGCGAGCTGAGCTGAGAGACGCGAAACGCGCCGGCCACCTGCTCACACAGGTCATCGCGGCCGGTCGGGTAGCGGCCGATGTCGACGGTTCCGGTGGCCTTGGCGCCGTAGGCGAGGACCACGCCCGGCTCGAGGTGCGCGGCCGGGAGCATGATCACCGCGCCGTACACGTGGGCGAAGATCCGCAGCGCCAGGCGCTCATTCTCCACGCCGTTCTGAAGGCAGACGATCGGGGTGCTGGCCGGCGTCCCGGCCTCGCGCAGGGCCGCCAACGCGCCCCGAGTGTCCTGGCCCTTGACGGCCAGCAAGATCACGTCCTCGTCGGCGCCGACGCCGAGCTGCTCGGGGTCCTCGGCGACCGGCAGCTCGAGCACGCTGCGCTCCACCGGGGTCTGGAGGGTCAGGCCTTGGCTGCGAATCCTCCGCAGGTGCTCGCCACGAGCGATCAGGGCGACGTCGTGGCCGGACTGGTGCAGCCGGGCGCCGACCACCCCTCCGATCGCCCCGGCGCCGTAGATCACGAATCGCATGGCTCGCAGCCTAGCCGCGGCGAAACGGGATCCGCGGTCAGGATCCGAGAGGCTGGCGAACCACGGGACGGCGGGCGGCGGCGGCCTCGTCGAGCCGGCGAACCGGCGTCGAGTAGGGCGCCTGGCGGGCCACCTCGGGGTCCTCGCGGGCCTCGCGCAGGATTTCGGCCACGATGGCGGCGAAGCGATCGAGCGTCTCCTTGGTCTCGGTCTCGGTCGGCTCGATCAGCAGCGCCTCATCGACGAGCAAGGGGAAGTAGACCGTCGGCGGGTGCACCCCGTGATCGAGCAGGCGCTTGGCGAGATCGAGTGTCTTGATCTTGAGCTCGCGCTTCATGGGTGCTCCCGAGAGGACGAACTCGTGCATGCACAGCCGCTCGTAGGCGGTGGGCAGGTATTCGAGGACGCCCTCGGCGCGCAGCCGGGCGAGGAGGTAATTGGCGTTCAGAACGGCGGTCTCGGAGACGTCGCGCAGGCCAGCGGCCCCGAGCGACCGCAGGTAGGCGTAGGAGCGCACAAAGACGCCGTAGTTGCCCTGAAAGCCGCGCAGACGTCCGATCGACTTGGGCCGATCGAAATCCAGGTCATAGCGCGGACCGTGCCCGTTTGACCCGGGGGCGGGGTCGGTCACCCTGATCACCTGGGGCCGGGGCAAGAACGGCTCGATCCGATCAGAGACGGCGATCGGCCCCGCCCCGGGGCCGCCGCCGCCGTGGGGCTGGGTGAAGGACTTGTGGAGGTTGAAATGCACGATGTCGAAGCCCATATCGCCGGGCCGGCAGATCCCCATGATCGCGTTGAGGTTGGCGCCGTCGTAGTAGAGCGTCGCCCCCACGCCGTGGACGATCTGGGCGATCTCCTGAATCGCGGGCTCGAACAGCCCCAGCGTCGACGGGTTGGTCAGCATCAGGCAGGCGACGTCATCGCTGGTCTTGGCGCGGAGATCGTCGAGATCGACGTTGCCGTGAGCATCGGTGCCGACCTTGACCA
>JBAVWI010000064.1:0-4880 GCA_049697735.1 Solirubrobacteraceae bacterium | reverse complement strand
GGTACTCGCGGCTCTCACCGAGTACCTCCTTCATCTCCTTGCGCAGTACCCGGCCGGCCCCGTGATGCGGGTATACGACGCTGTCGCCGATCTCGAATTCGATATTGGCCGGCAGCTGGATCGGTTCAAGGTCATCCAGGTGCTCTTCCGTTAGCTCTGTGATGGTGTCCTCCTCTGTAATGGCGGGGCAGGGCACGTGGCCCGCTCGCGGATTGCGCTACGTCTGCAGGTAGCGATCAACCATGTTGATCTCCTGCTGTCGGCGAAGGCCCTCGCGGATGTCCTTCGCCCGGATCTCGCCAACGCCGTCGACAGTCTCCAGCTCGCCGTCTGACGCTGCGAGTAACTCCTCGAGTCCTCCGAACTCCGTCACGATCCGCTGGACAACGAGCCTGGGCAGCCTTGGTATGCGCCCCAATATGCGGAATCCGCGCGGTGACACGGGGTAGTCAAGGGTGTTCAGCTTGCGGTCGTGGCCGAGCAACTCAGCGAGGCGACCGAAGTCAAGAAGGTCCTGGTGCGGCAAGCGCACGAGCTGATCGACCACCAGCGCGAAGCCATCGTCGGTGTCCTCCACGAGATAGTCGTGAAGGAGCGCCGCCTTGTCGGCGGCCACGCCCACCATAGTCTCGTCGAGCTGCATCTCGATCAGCCGGCCCTCGGTGCCGAGCTCGACGATGTAGCGCTCGATCTCGACCGCCATGCGAGTGACGAGCTCGGCGCGTTGGAGGACGGTGAGGACATCATGCAGGGTGACTCCACCCTCGAACTCGAGTGCCGTGAGGCGGGTGGAAACCTGATCCAGCCGGCTGCGGTACTTGTCCAGCGTGGCCAGCGCCTGGTTGGCCTTGGCCAGCACGACCGGAATGTCCTCGAGGATGTACTTGCCACCGTCGACGTAGAGCGAGACGACCTCGCGTCGCTCCGAGACGGCAATCACGATCGAGTCGGTCTGCTTGGAGACGCGTTCCGCCGTGCGATGGCGAGTGCCGGTCTCAAGTGTGAGAATGGTCGGATCGGGCGTGAGCTGCACGTTGACGTAGGCGATCTTGGTCGCATTGGAGCTGAGCGCGATCGCCCCGTCCATCTTGGCCAGCTCGTAGAGAAAGGCAGGCGAGTAGTCGATGTCGAGCTTGATGCCACCCGAGAACAGAAACCCGAGCTCGTCAGCGTCACCGATCACGATCAAACCGCCACTGCGAGCGTCGACGATATTGTCGAGTCCCTCGCGCAGGGACGTTCCGGGCGCCACCATCTCGAGCGCCCTCATGATCCGGGACTCTTGGCGAGACTCGAGCTCCTCTTTGAGCTCTTCACCGGATCGCGGCGGCATCGAGGCAGATTTTAGCCGGTCCTGAGGAATTTCCGGCTCCCAGGGCGTTGGCTCGGCGCGATCCGCAAACGTTCGCAGGGCCTCAGGCCGCGCTGGCCACCGAGCGCGGTCGCCCGAGGGCCGCGCCAAGGGCCTCACGGAGCGTTCCCTGAGCGGCCGGCTCGCACGCCGGCCCGAGCCCGAAGCGATGCGCTTCGGCGAGCCGACGGTCGGCGTGAGCCACGGTTCGCAGCTCGCCGGTCAGTCCCAGCTCACCGAAGCAGACCAGCGGCCGCCCGTCCCCGCCGGTCAGCGCGATCCGCTTGGCGGCGCTCGCCACAGCCAGCGCAACGGCCAGATCAGAGCCCGGCTCGTCGACCCGAACGCCGCCCACCACGTTGACGAACACGTCGGAGGAGCCCAGCCCGATACCGCCGTGGCGGCCGAGCACGGCCAGTACCAGCGCGACGCGGTTGCGGTCCAGCCCGGCGACCACGCGCCGTGGTGGCACGAGCTCGGAGGACGTGACCAGGGCCTGCACCTCGACCAGCAGCGGCCGCGAGCCCTCCATCGCGCACAACACCACGCTGCCCGGGGAGCGGGTCGCCTCGGCGACGAACCGGGCTGAGGCGTCGAGCACCTCGACCAGCCCGTCGTCGCGCATCTCGAACACCCCGGCCTCGTTGGTCGAGCCGAAGCGGTTCTTGATCGCTCGCACCGTCCGGTAGGTCCGCTCCCGCTCGCCCTCGAACTGCAGCACGCAGTCGACCAGATGCTCGAGGACACGCGGGCCGGCCAGCGCCCCCTCCTTGGTCACGTGGCCGACGAGCAGGACGGCGATCTTCAGCCGCTTGGCGACCGACATGATCCCGTCGGCCACCTCGCGCACCTGCGCCACCGAGCCGGCGGCGCTTGACAAGTCCGTCGAGTGCAGCGTCTGGACCGAGTCGATCACGCACACCTCCGGCCGCTCCGCCTCGAGCGTAGCCAGCACCGTATGCAGATCGGTTTCGGCGATCACGGGCACCGCGAGCGGGTCACCCCCGGTCAAGCGCTCGGCGCGGAGCCGAATCTGGGCCGCGGACTCCTCGGCCGAGACGTACAGCGTGCGTCGCCCCGCCGCGCACAGGTTGGCCAACACCATCGTGGTCAGGGTCGACTTGCAGATCCCGGGAGCCCCGCCGATCAACACCAGCGATCCGGGCACGATGCCGCCGCCCAGGACATTGTCGAGCTCACCGATCCCCGTGGCCAGGCGATCATGCTCGGTGGCGGCGACATCGGCGAGCGCGATCGGTCGGGCCGGCGCGGCCCGGTCACTCGCCCCCCGGGCGCCGCGTGCGCCCGCGCCCGGGCCGGCGGTGACCGGACGAGCTTGCTCGACCATCGTGTTCCACTCCCCGCAGCCCGGGCAGCGTCCGGCCCAGCGGGCCGTCTCGTGCCCGCAGGCCGAGCAGACATGGATAGACGTGGGGCGAGCCATCGGCTTCTCGAGGCTACGCCCTGGCCCCGACGACACGGGGCTCGCACACCGGCGCTATCGCCGGGCGTCCGGGCAGGCACAGCGCGGCGTCCGGGCATGCACAGCGCGCCAAACTTGACCGCTCCCGTCGAGTTTGGCGCCAGATGCATGTAATCGGCGCGCCTGGTGACAAACCCGGCAGGTCCCGATCAGGTTTGTCACCGTATGCATGCCGGCCCCCGCCGACGCCTGTGCCGAAGCGGGCCCCAGCCGCGCCTATGCCGGCCCCAGCCGCGCCCATGCCGGCTCCAGCCACGCCTATGCCGGCCCCAGCCGGCCCCAGCCGCCTCTCATCCACGGCCCCAGCCGCGCCCATGCCGGCCCCAGCCGCCACTCATCCACGAGCCCACCCCGCAAAAGACACAGATAAGGCACAGAATTCGGCACGCAAAAGGCCCGGGCAACCGTGCCCGGGCCTTGAGCAAAACCAGCTACGAAGAGCTACTCGGCTTCGGGGGAGGCGCCGCTGTCGGCGGACGGCTCGGTCGAGCCGTCGCCGTCGGACTCAGAGCCGCCCTCGGCGCCCACCCCGACCGGGGTCGGCGTGGGAGCCGGCTCGATCACCGACAGCTTGACGTCCTCGTCGTCGGTGCCCGGCTCGCCGGGATCGACCATCACGGTCGAACCGGGTGGGACCTGGGCCCGGAGGACGAAGTCGGCCAGCGGATCCTCGATGTAGCGCTGAATCGCCCGGCGTAGCGGGCGGGCGCCCATCGACGGATCCCAGCCCTTCTCGACCAGCATGTCCTTGGCCGGCTCGGAGAGCTCGAGCTGGAGATCGCGTTCGGCCATCGATTCGCGGATGCGCAGCAGGAGCAGCTCGACGATCGCCTTGATCTCGTCCTTGGCCAGCTTGTGGAAGACGATGACGTCGTCGATCCGGTTGAGGAACTCGGGCCGGAAGACCTTCTTGAGCTCACCCATGATCCGGTTCTTCATGTCGTCATACGTGATCCCGGTCTCATCGTCGCTGACGGCAAATCCGAGCGGCGTGTTGCGAGCGATCTCAGAGGCCCCGATGTTCGAGGTCATGATCACGATGCAGTGCCGGAAGTCGACCGTGCGGCCCTGGGCGTCGGTGAGCCGGCCGTCCTCGAGGATCTGGAGCAGGATGTTGAACACATCCGGGTGCGCCTTCTCGATCTCGTCCAGCAGCAGCACGCTGTACGGCTTACGGCGGACCGCCTCGGTCAGCTGGCCGCCCTCGTCGTAGCCGATGTAGCCCGGGGGCGAACCAACAAGACGCGACACGGCGTGCTTTTCCATGTACTCAGACATGTCGATCCGGATCATCGTGTCCTCGTCCCCGAACAGGAACTCGGCCAGGGTCCGAGCCAGCTCGGTCTTGCCGACCCCGGAGGGGCCGAGGAAGATGAACGAACCGGTCGGGCGCTTGGGATCCTTGAGCCCGGCCCGGGAGCGACGGATCGCCTTGGAGACGACCTCGATCGCCGGGTGCTGGCCGATGACGCGCTTGTGGAGCTCTTCCTCCATGCGCATCAGCTTCTGGGTCTCGGCCTCGGTCAGCTTGAACACGGGGATCCCGGTCCACATCGAGACGATGTCCGCGATCTCCTCCTCGCCGATCGAGGGACGCTCGGTCGACTCGCCGGCCTCCCACTGGTCAGCCAGGTCACGCTTCTTCTGGGTCAGGCGCCGCTCGTCGTCGCGCAGGCTCGCCGCCTTCTCGAACTCCTGGGACTCGATCGCCTCCTCCTTGGCGCGCCGGGTCTCCTCGATCTCGTCCTCGAGCTCGCGGTAGACCGGGGGCGAGGTCATCGACTTGATCCGCATGCGGGACGCGGCCTCATCGATGAGGTCGATCGCCTTGTCGGGCAGGAAGCGGTCGGAGATGTAGCGGTCGGCCAGGTCGGCGGCCGCGTCGAGCGCCTCGTCGGTGATGTTGACCTTGTGGTGCTGCTCGTAGCGATCGCGCAGGCCCTTGAGGATCTGGACCGTCTCCTCGGTCGAGGGCTGGTCGACGACGATCTTCTGGAAGCGCCGCTCGAGCGCCGAGTCGCGCTCCAGGTACTTGCGGTACTCCTC
>JBAVWI010000063.1:0-2670 GCA_049697735.1 Solirubrobacteraceae bacterium | reverse complement strand
CGGCCGCCGGGCTGGGCGCGTCAGCCCTCGGTGCGCTGCGAGCCGCCCGGCGCGCCGGAGCCGATCTGGCCAAGGCGCTCGAGGTGATGGACGCCACGGTCAGGTCCCTCGACAACGAGAACTTCTTCGTCACCGCGCTTGTCGCGCGCTGGCATGCCGCCGCCGCGCAACTCACCTGGGTCAACTGCGGCAACCCGGCCGCCTATCTGGTCGACGAGACAGGCGAGCTGGTCGAGCTGCGCAGCCCGGACCATGCGCCCCTGGGCAGCGGGGATCAGCATCGCCGGTTCGAGTTCAGCCAGCGCCAGATCCGGCCGGGGGAGCGTCTGATCCTCGTCACCGACGGCGTTACGAGGCGCCGGACCGAGGACGGCGGGATCTTTGGGGTTGAGGGACTGCGGCGTGCCCTGAACGATGTCGAGCACCCGACGGCGGCAGGCACCGCGATCGCGCTTCAGCGAGCTGTGACCAGCAGCTGGCGGGAGCCACTCGAGGACGACGCAACCATCGTCGTGCTGAGGATGGACTGATCAGGTCAGATTGGCGAGCAGCCGGCGTGTCGCGGTGAGGGAGGTGACGTCTACGCGCCCATGACTTCGTCTCCTCTGGCCGGAATCCGGTGCAAGCCTACACTCCCGGAGGGCCCTCGGTCCAAAGACAGGGGTAGCGAGCACCGCTCGTGCTAGCTTTTTCGTCGCGCCGCAGGCGTGGTGGCCGGGGCGAATCAACCCGCAACGGGGGAGGCTGGAGATGCACTTCCGGAGTTGGGCCGCCATCTCGCGTATCGGGCTCGCGATCGTCGGCTCGGCGCTGGCTGTGGGGGCCAGTGCGAACGCCGCCTCGGCGAGCGTCGTCGGGGGGGCCCAGGTTCCAGGCAGCCCGTTTGCCGACTGGCTGGTCGGCTCCGACGGAAGCATCCAGAGCTTCGACGGAGCGCCCCTGTTCGGCTCCGCGGCCGGTCAGCGGCTGAACGCCCCCATTGTCGGGATGGCCGCCACCCCGGATGGCAAGGGCTATTGGCTGGTGGGCGGCGACGGTGGAATCTTCACCTTCGGTGACGCGGGCTTTCACGGCTCGGCGGCCACGCTGCGCCTGGCCAAGCCCGTGGTGGCGATGGCGGCTACGCCCGACGGCCAGGGCTACTGGCTGGTGGGGGTGACGGGGGCATCTTCAATTTCGGCAACGCCATCTACTACGGCTCGGAGGCCGGCCGGACCTTGCCCGCCCCGATCGTCGGCATGGCCGCCACCCCAGATGGCAAGGGATATCGGTTGTTCGGGGCCGGGGGTGCCGTCTACGCCTTCGGTGATGCCGTCCCGAGCACGCCCACCCCTGGGCCGGCACCGCCGACCGCCAAGCCCACCACCGGGCCGGTGGTGACGACCCCCGTCGCCACGCCGGTCCCAAACCCGCGGGCCCGGCGCGCTCTGAAGGTCAAGCTTGCGCTGAGCTGGACTGGAACCGATCAGTGACCCGACTGTCGCGGGCTGAGATCGGGCGTTTTCCCGCTCATACCTCGCTTCGGATCTCGTGCCGCGGCCGGGGCTGCCCGCGCCACTCCCAAGACTTCGCGGTTGGTCGCCGGCGGGTCCTGCATCTGCTCCGTGCGCTCGCGGGACGGCGCTACCGCGCCGGCGACCGCCTGTTCATCACCTTCAGCGCGCCGGGCCGCCGGCCCGAACGCGCCGAGGTGATCATCCGCAACGGCAAGCTCCCGCGGGTCAGGCTGCTGAGCAACTGAGGGCGAGCCGCGAGCACGAAATTTTTGCGCTGGGATGTCGATCCAGGCCCTCCGCGTTCGTCTCCTCGGTGACCAGCTCCCAAAGGAGGAAGACATGAAATACCTGCTGCTCATCTATCAGGGCTCCACCCCGCTCCCGGGCACCGACGCCTGGAACGATCTGTCATCCGACGAGCAGAACAGCATCTACGGCGCCTACCAGCGCCTCAACGAGACCCCGGGGATGACGCCTGGCGAGCAGATGCAGGAGCCGGAGACAGCGACCACCGTGCGGGTCCAGGACGGTCGCACGCTGACCACCGACGGGCCCTTCGCGGAGCTCAAGGAGGCAATCGGCGGCTACTGCTTCTTCGAGGCCGACGATCTCGACGCGGCGATCGAGGTGGCCGCCGGGATTCCGGCGGCGAGCATGGGCGGCGCCATCGAGGTACGTCCGCTCGCGGGGTGATGACGAGCCTCGAGCGCACCTTCCGTGAGGAGTGGAGCCGGGTCCTGGCGTCCCTGATCGGCTTCCTCGGCGACTTTGACCTCGCCGAGGAAGCCGCCCAGGAGGCCTTCGCGATCGCCGCCGCTCGGTGGCCGCGCGAAGGCACTCCGGACCATCCCCGCGCCTGGCTACTGACCACCGGGCGCAACCGGGCCATCGACCGCATCCGTCGCGATCGCACGTTGGCCGAGAAGACGCGCCTGCTTGAGGTGCCCGAGGCGACCGAGGATCCCGTGGACGAGACGACTATTCCCGACGAACGCCTGGAGCTGATCTTCACCTGCTGCCATCCTGCCCTGGCCACCGACGCCCAGGCGGCGCTCACCCTGCGCACGCTGGGCGGCCTGACCACCGACGAAATCGCGCGCGCCTTCCTGGTCTCGGAGGCGACCATGGCCCAGCGTCTGGTGCGCGCCAAGCGCAAGATCAGCGCCGCCGGGAT
>JBAVWI010000062.1:0-4354 GCA_049697735.1 Solirubrobacteraceae bacterium | reverse complement strand
GTGGAGGCGCGCTCTCGGCCGGGAGCGGGCAGGCGAGTGTGGTGGGTCGGGACCGCGACCAGCTGGACCGGCGAGCCGCAGGTGCTGCTGGTGCTCGGCTCCGCCTACCATCACGGGCGGCAGTGGCTGCGGGTGCTGTTGCCGATCCGCCCCGACGGCAGCACCGGCTGGATCCCGCGCGATAACGCGGTGCTGCTCTTCACCCGCTACTGGGTCACGGTCGACAAGCACGCCCGGACGGTCACGATCTACCGCGGCGGCAGACGGCTGCACCGCTTCCAAGCAGTGATCGGGAAGCCGGCTACGCCCACCCCGGACGGGGTCGCCGCGGTCTACGAAAAAGACCCGCAGTCCGATCCGACCGGGTTCCTTGGTCCGTGGGCGCTGCCGCTCACCGTCTTCTCCAACGTGCTCTACAACTTCGGTGGCGGACCCGGCCGGGTGGCGATCCACGGCCGTGACGGCGCCAGCCTTGCCGACCCGCTCGGCTCCGCCCGCTCCCACGGGTGCGTTCGGATCGATAACGACCCGATCACGTGGATGGCTCACAGCCTTCCGCAGGGCACCCCTGTGGAGATCATCGGCTGACCCCGAACACTGCCGCGCCCGAGACCCAGGGCCCGAAGCGAACGTCGCTCGCGTCCCCAGCGGGCGATCGAACCACCGACGGTGTCCAGCAGACCCGTGCCGCCCGCCGCCCAGTAGGCGCTGATCGCCGCTGACGCGAGCATCAGCCCGGACGCCGACCGCGCGAGCCTGGTCCATCGTCGTTCTCCAGGAGCCCGAGATCGCGTAGGCTCTCGGCCGTTTCCAGGATCGTCGTCTCTGCCGGGCGTGGGCGCCAGCCGAGCTCGGCCTTCGCCCGGTCGTTAGGGGATGATGGGTGGCTCCTCTCCAGGCGCCTCTTCGGTCGGCACTCGTTTGCTCAGTGGGCCGAGCCGCTCGCGCAGGAGCTCGGCCGTCCCCAGGAAGCTGATCGTCGGTCCGTCAGCCAGGACCAAGAAGCGCTTCCCGGCGCCTCGGGGGCGGCCATCGCAGAGAGCGAACCGTCGTCCGCAGCTCGCGACCGTCGCGCAGCAGCGCAGCGATCAGCTGGGTGCCCACGTACCTTCGAGCCCGAGAGCAGAAGCGACGCGGGGCAGCCGGTCCCGGTGGTTAGACGTCGGTGAGCTCGGGGGGAAGCGCTCTGGGTCCGTCGGGGTAGAGCGCGGCGAGCTGCTCGGGGGTCATCTGCAGGGTGTTGGCGGCTTCAGGCGGGGCGCCGGCGACCAGCCAGAGCGTGTCGGTGCTGGTGTCGTTGAAGATCTGGCGGACGCATCCAGGCTCGATCAGCAGCGTGGAAAGCACGGTGAGGGTCAAGAGGTCGTCCTCGACGCGGATGCGTCCGGTGCCCTCGAGGACGATGTAGAGCTCGTGCTGGGTGAGGTGGCGGTGGCGTGTTGAGGCTTGCCCGGGGGTCAGGCGCCACAGCCGGGCGCCGAGGGTGCTGGCGAGGAGCTGTTTGGCCAGATCGGTGTTGAGCACGCCCATCTGGTTGGACGGCCGCCAGAACGCGTCCTCGGCTCGCAGAACCGTGTAGCTCATGCCGCGGGCAACCTACTTCATAACCCCTATGAATGCAACAATAGGGTTATGGATCTGCCCCATGATCTGGAGCTTCCGCTGGCCAGCGGAGCAGAGTGGTGGTATTGGCTGGGCGGTCGTCCCGCGATCGACTTCGTCAACACGCACCGCGAGCGGTGGTGGCGCAACGTGGAGACCCTGGTGACGCCACAGGATGTCTGCCTGTGGCTGCAGCGGGCACATCTGCTCGACGCGGCCGCGCAGACCACGGACGGCGGGGTGCGCAGCGCCCGCCGGCTCCGCGCCGCCATCGACGTTGGGATCCAGGCCGTCATCAGCCACACCGCTGTTCCCGCCCAGGCGATGGATGAGATCAACCGCTGGCTGCGGCTCGCCATCCCACCACAACGTTTGACAGCCCAACAAGGTTTGACCGTGCTGACGACAACCCCTCCGGCCGATGTCGTCCAGTACGCACTCGCGCAGCTCGCCCTCGACGCCGCCCTTCTGCTCGGCACCGACCAGCGCGACCGGCTGCGCGTCTGCGCGTCAGACACCTGCAGCGCTCGCTTCTACGATGCCTCGCGGGCGGCTAGCCGGCGCTGGTGCTCGATGACCGGCTGTGGTAACACCGCTAAAGCCAGGCGCCACCGCGCTCGCAACGCCGGCTCCCCGGAGCAGCTCACAGGCAGGTAGTACCCCACGTTGCCGCGGGGGGCTTCACTTCATGCCAGCTCCGCCAACTGCTCCCTTGTCGTCCCAGCGTCCACGAAGGCCTGGACTTTCGCTTCAGCGCCCATTTGCCTTGCCAGTTCGTCCTCGTGCCAGTCCGGCCGATCAGTAGGGGCGTCGGTGCTCGAGCTCGGTGCGGCCGTCGGAGAACACGACGACATCATCGGCGAGCTTGTCGTGCCAGCACTGGTTATCGGCATCCCAAAGCATCCAGAAATAGCCGAGCAGGAAGACCACAGCGGAGAGAATCCGTCCGAGCCAGCGGACGAACGCACGACGGTAGCCGATCGGCGCGTTGGTCCGGGCGTCGACGACACGGATGCCCATTGCCTGCTTGCCGGGACCCGCGCCGTGCGGGCCGCCCTCGAAAAAGACGAAATAAGCGATCGAGACAAGCACCCCCAGCGAGCTGCCGACGCCGTGCAGGACCCCCGACAGGATTCCCATGACGAGGCCAACGACGATCCCGTCAAGCAACCAGGCGCCAAATCGCCGCCACCACCCGGCCCGGGCGAGCCGTGACGGAGGCGGCGTCGGCACGGGAACGGGGAGATCGTCGGTCAGCGTGTCCAGTTCGCCGAATGTCGCGGCCGAAAATGCCTGCGTGAGCCGCTCGTCGAGCTCGCCGGCGGTCAAGCGGCCCTCAGCGGCGGCCTCGCGCAGACGCTCGACGACCTCGTCACGGTCACGGTCTGAAGCACGCACACGCTCGCGAGAAGGCATGCTCGCCAGCGTACGCCCTCGCTTTCCACGGCGCGAGCTTTCAGTGGGTCGCCGGGCCGGGGCAGAAGCTGGATCTTGCCGGCCGCGGGCTGTCTCGTCCGGTTGAAGTCATCGCGGTCGAGCGCCGCCCAGGAACACGGCTGCTGCGGCTGCGCTCGCTTCTTCAGGGCCGAGTTGCTGGCGTTGGGTGAGCTTGATGGCGGCGATGATCGTGCCGGCGAAGAGCTGGAGCAGTACATCGGCTGGGAGGTCTTGCCGGAGGTGGCCGTCGGCGATTCCGCGTTCGAACACTGCCCGCATGGGGGCGCCGACGAGTCGCTCTGCGTCGGCTCGGTTGGGGATGCATTGCTCGCTGGCGAGAACGGAGTAGCGATCGCCGACCGCCACGATGGCGCGTGCCAGTCGCTCGATTGCTTCTTTGGCTGTGGCTCGTTCCAGCCCGGCGTCGTTCAGGCGGGTGGCGAGCTCGTTGAGCGCGTGCGCAGCGAGAGCGTTCAGCAGCGCTTCGCGGTTGGGGTAGTAGCGATACAGCGTGGCGCGGCTGACGCCGGCGGCCGCCGCGACGTCGGCCAGGTTGGCAGCGGTTCCCGGTTCTGAGAATACGTGCGCGGCAGCGTCGAGGATCGCGGCCGCCGTGCGGTCGAATCGGGGAGCGGTCTTCGAGTCTGCGGTGGCGGGCATTACCGACTCCAGTGTAGACGTCTTTTATTCAGGATGCTACATCTTTGTCTTGACATCTATGATTCGCGATGATACACAGATGTCTCATGAAGACGCAAATGAGTTCTGAAAGGTAGCCCGATGCTTAGATTGACACGCTGGACAATCGCTCACCGACGCCTCGTCGCCATCGGCTGGATCGCGCTGGCGGTCGGTATCTCGGCGATCTCGAGTTCGGTCGGGACGCGTACGTCCAACAACTTCTCCTTGCCGAACACCGGCTCGCAGCACGCGACGGATCTGCTCGCGAGCCGGTTTCCCGCGCAGGCGGGGGATGCCGATCAGATCGTGTTTCACGCGCGCGCCGGGAAGCTCAGTGATCCGGCGATCCGAAGCACTGTGAGCGCGACGATCGCTCGTGTCTCGAAGTTGCCGCACGTGACCGCCGTCGTCAGCCCTTATACCGCCGGGTCGAGGGCGATCTCGCCCGATGGAACGATCGGTTTCGCGACGGTGAGCTTCAACGAGCAGGCCAATCAGCTGCCCAAGGCCGCGATTCAGCGCGTGATCACCAGCGCTGAGTCCGCGCGCTCGTCGACACTGCAGGTCGAGCTCGGAGGCCAGGCGATTGAGCAGGCGCAACAGGCCAGCATCGGATTCGCGACCATCGTTGGGG
>JBAVWI010000061.1:0-5454 GCA_049697735.1 Solirubrobacteraceae bacterium | reverse complement strand
CGCAGCGCCACGTATCCCTGCGCCGTGACGATCTGGACGAGCGTTTTCCCGGGCTGGTCGACGTTCTCGTTGGCGATCGCCGGCGCGGTTGAGCAGACCAACTGAAAGCGATCGTCAGCCCCAAGGCGCCCGCGACCGGATCCGGACTATCGGATGGTCGCCCAAGCGCTTGCGCGGTGAGCGGCGCTCAGACCGTCAAAGGGATCGTCATGCGGTCTGACTGCTTCGGTCAGCGGCGGCGTCCGTAGGCGCCACCGCGCGAGCGACGGTACAGCCAGACCAGGAGCATCGAGAACACGACCGATAGGACCAGGCCGCCGCCGTGGCGATGCAGCACATACCAGGAGAAGAGGCCGGCAGCATAAGAGCCACACAGACCAATCAGGACGGTCATGCCCACGCCCATCGGATCGCGACCAGGGAGCAGAAGCCGCGCCAGCGCCCCCACGAACAGGCCCAACACGAAGAGGATGATCAGGTAGGCAATGAGACCCATACCGCCTATCTACCCGGTTTGGGCCCGCCCTCCCATCACGAAGCGGGGCCTGCCTGGATCCGAACCGCTAGAGAGCCGCCATCGCGCCTCGAGATAACGTCGCTCCGGGATGCTGGTGGTGAGGCCAGCGGCGCGCTCGTACGCCGCGCGGGCGCCGACCTGGTCGCCGGCCATCTCGAGGAGCTGGGCGCGCACGGCCGCCAGGCGGTGGTAGGGGCCTCCCGGCTTGCTCGCCAGCGACTCCTCGACCAGCGTGGCCACCCCGGAGCAGCTCTGAGCGACAGCCGACGGCGTTGTCGGCGTAAGCCTAGAGGGTCTTGCTGCCGGCTCCAGCGACCGTAGATCATCCGTGCCCGGGCCCCGCTTCCTCGGGTGGGCGGCGCAGAACGATCGGCTGCCCCTTCGTCTTCTGCAGCAATCGTTCCCCAGATGGCCGGGACCCAGAGCGAGATCGCGTGGTAGGCCAGCGTGGCCGCGGTGGCCACCGTCCCGCCGACGCCGTAGAGGACGAGCATGCCGATCATGCTGCCGTCGAGCACGCCGATCCCGCCCGGCGCCGGGATGAAGTTCGAGAGGTAGCCGATCTGGTACGCCAACACCACCGGGGCCAGCGGCGGCATCTGACCGGCGGCGGCAAAGCACGCGAACAACACCGCGATGTCGAACCACAGGTAGCCGAATGCCCCGGCGATCCGCCAGTCGGGATGGAACAGCAGTCGCTCGGTGTCGCGCACGCTGGCCGCCGTTGCGGTTAGAAACGTTTGGAGGCGCCCGGGCCGTACCCGCTGGACGATTCGGTCGACGTAGCGCGGCAGCGCCAGAAACAGGGCGAGAACGAGGCCACCGACCGCCGCGGGCACGATGCTGAGCAGGGGGTTGCTGGGACCGGGGAGGCCGAGGAACAGGCCGAGGCCGGCCAGGGTCAGCGTGATCACGTTGATCGCGCTCGTGTACAGGAACAGCACCGCCGAGCGCTCGGCGATCCGCCGCGGAGGCCCACCTCGCTCGACCATCAGCCAACCCCCCACCGCCAGGCTGCCTACGCCCCCGAGCGACACCGCCGCCCCGAACGCCTCCTCGCTGAGCGCCACCCGGGCGCCAACGCGCAGCGGCGCCCGCTCGAACACCTGGAGGAATGCCACCACGTAGCTGGAGCAGGAGAGCACCTCAAGCAGCACCGCGACGATCACCCACGCCACGTTCATGTGCGACACGGTGGTCAGTACGCCCTTCAGCCCCGGGACCGCCAGCAGCAGCCCGACGACCAGCGCGCCCCCCAACACCAGCGTGATGAACCCGTTGCGCAGGCTGCGGCGCGCCTTGGAAGCGTCCAGCTGGTCTGGTTGGGACGGTTTGACCGAGCTCACGTTCCAAAACCGTACGAAGTGGGTGATACGGATGTAGCTGATCGAAGCCAAGTGCGCCTGGCCGAGGATGGACGCAGGCGGTATCGACCGGCAGACCGGCGCGCCATCGTCCTCGAGCGTTGGCGCCGGTGCGAAAGCGTGGACCTCCTGCACCGATGGGTGAAGGGTGGCACGCGGGCGGAGGTTGTACCGCCCTTCGCGGTGTCGGACTGGCACGCGCCGGGGTCGAGTCGCCGCTCTGCCGCTTGCGACTCGCGTGAAGCCGGTAAGCACCGTGCCTCGGCTGGCTCGATCCGGCGGTCCATGGTTGGGAGGATCTAGTGACGCGTAGCCGTGCTCAGCCCGGCGCGGGCTGTTCGCGTGGGGGTGCGGAGGATCTGGAGGGTGAAGACGGTGGTGGCGCCGAGGATGGCGTAGATGCCGAGCACGAGCAGTGCGTGGGTCATTCCGTGGCCGTGGAAGTAGACAACGTCGCGCATGGCCGTCATCGCGGCACCGGGCGGTAGGAGCTGGCTGAGGGCTCGCCAGAATCCGGGCAACAGCTCGGGGGCCGAGCTGCCCCCGGATGCAGGGTTGCCGATGACCAGGAACATGAGTGCGCCGATTGCGATGCCGCTCGCGCCGACGAAGACCTGGAAGGCGGCAATCGGCAGGCCGACTGCAAGCACGAACAGCGTCGCCACCCCCCACACAGCGAGGAAGTGGCCATGAAACGCGCCGATGATGACAGTCGTCAGCAGCGCCGCCACAAGCCCCCCGCAGACTCCCAGAGCAACCATTGCCGCAAGGCGCACGGGCGGGGGACGGTGGCGGCCGAGCAGATAGATGATCGCGGAGCTGATGATGGCGATTACGAGCAGGCTGATGAGCATCGAGAATGTCGTCGCGCCACGCGAGTCAGAACTCGGTAAGGGCACGAGATCGCGGACCACCAGTGTCTTACCTTGCTTCTGAGCCGCCGCCGTAAAGGTCTTCTGCAAGAGCGCCTCGACCGCGGGGCTGGCGGCGCTGGCAACCAGCAGCGACGGGGTCGAAGCAGGTTGAAGTGCACCGTAGACGTCGCGATGCAGGATCGCCTCTTTCGCCGCAGCGAGCGACGAGTACGCGTGTATCTGAAAGGCGCCTGGGGCGCGGTGTTCTAGCGAAGCAGCCTCAGCGCTAACCACCAGCGGGGTTCCGATGACCCCCAAGGGCAACTGGTGTGGCTTGGGCGCGTGGTTGGCCGCCACGTTGGAGCCCACCAGCGCAAACGCGAGCACCAGCACACCAAGCAACGCGAACAACAGCAGGCGATCCTTCGCCGCGAATGCGCCCGTCGGCGCCGTTTCCGCCGGCCGTTCGCTCACCGACTCGGGAGCCGGCCGAGAACTCGCGGTGTGTTCGGAGGAGTTGCTCGGTACGTGTGGAGTGGTCATCGCTGGCTCCGGTGTTAGTGGACGAGAACGGGCTCGGGGGCTGGGTTGACCTGTGGCGTGCCTGGGCGTATCAGCCGTCCGCAGATGATCGCTCCGGCGGCGAAGATCGCCGCTGACCACCAGAAGGCGGTCGTGTATCCGTGTACGGCGGCCAGCGCGGTGGCGTGGCCCCCTGTGGCGTGCGATGCCGCGAAGCTGCTCGTCGCGCTGGCGGCGACCGTGCTCAGCAGCGCGATGCCGATCGACCCGCCAATCTGCTGCATCGTGTTGACGTTGGCGGAGGCGACCCCGGCGTCGTCGGCGCGCACGCCGAGCGTGACGGTCGCCATCGCGGCACCAATCGCCATGCCGAGGCCAAGGCCGAGCGCGAGCAGGCCCGGCAGGACGTGCGAGGCGTAGTTGGAGTCGACGCCGACCTGGGTGAGGAGCAGCATCCCGCCCGAGGCCAGCAGCAGGCCCGTGGTCACCAGCGGCTTGGGCCCAATGCGCGGCAGAGCGGCCGTGCTCGTCGCGGTAGCGGCGAGCATCAGCATCCCGGCCATTGGCAGGAACGCCAGGCCCGTCTCTACCGGGGAGAAGCCGAGCGTGTTCTGCAGGTAGTAGGTGAGAAACAGGAACAGGCCGAACATGCCGGCGCCGATCACGGCGGTCGTCAAGAACGCGCCGCCGCGGTTGCGGTCGAGCACCACCCGCAGCGGGAGCAGCGGGTGCGTGGAGCTGCGCTGGATCAGCACGAAGCAGCTGAGCAGTGCCGCGCCAGCGGCCAGGCAGGCGAGGGTGAGGGGCGCGCCCCAGCCGGAAGTCTCGGCGTTGTTGAGCCCGTAGACGAGAGCGAGCAGGCCACCGAGGGCGGTCAGCGTGCCGGGCACGTCGAGCTTTGGCCTGGTTCCGGCCGGGCGCCGCTCGAGTAGCAGCAAGCCGCCGATCCCCGCGGGGATCGCGAAGCCGAGGTTGACGTACAGGCACCAGCGCCATGACAGGTACTGGGTGAGCACGCCACCGAGCAGCAGCCCGACGGCGCCCCCGCCGCCGGCGATCGCGCCGTAGATGCCGAATGCCTTGCCGCGCTCGCCCCCGTCGGTGAACGTAGTTGTGAGCAGCGACAGCGCGGCCGGCGCCAAGAGCGCCGCGAACGCGCCCTGCGTCGCGCGGGCTGCGACCAGCATCAAGAAGCTCTGCGCCATCCCGCCAACTGCGGAGGCCAGCGCGAAGCCGCTGAGACCGGCGATAAACGTCCACTTGCGGCCGACCAGATCGCCGATCCGCCCGCCGAGCAACAACAGGCTGCCGAACGACAACGCGTAGGCGGTGAGGATCCATTGACGGTTGGAGTTGGAGAACCCCAGGGCCTTCTGCGCGCTTGGGAGCGCGATGTTCACGATCGTGACATCGAGCACGACCATCAGCTGAGCAACGCCGAGGACGGCAAGGATCAGCCAGCGTCGCGAGTCGCGCGAGGCGCTGGTGGCCGATGTGGATGTAGGTGTCATTGAATTCGCCTCTCGTCAAGCGGAGACGCATACTCCGCTTGCGAGGAGGAGCCTAGCACCAAACCGGAGACATTTTCTCCGTTTGGCGAAAAGTTTCGTTCCGCGGCCGGCGAGGAGCGACTCGACGACGGCGCCGAGCGCATCCGCATCCACAGCGGTCAACGCGGTCGCCGTGTTGTTCGCCACCAAGGGGCTGTCCGTCGGTCTGGACGAGATCGCCCATCATGCGGCGCGTCGGGGTCGGCACCGCTTACCGGCGGTTTCCCGATGAGCGCCCGCTGATCGAGGAGCTACTTGACGAGCGTGTCAGCCGCATGGTCCAGCTAGGCGAGCACGCGCTCGGCCGCGACACCGACGCGCCGCTGATCCAGTTCATTGCCGGCGCGGCGCCGAACTCACATCCCCGGACGCCCCCCGAGGTCTGGCGCCCTTACCTCGCGTTCGTGATCGACGGTCCGCGGACACCCGAGCCGCAACCGGTACCGCCTCGCCCACTCCGGCCCCGGATAGCCCGCTTCGGCCTGGCGTACGCGTCGTGGCGGGGAAATGATTGCCGCGATGGTGGGGTCAGGAGCGGCCGCGCTTGGAGACGGTAAAAGCGGGGAGTTGGTCGCGGTCTAGCGGCTTGCCGGGCAGGGGCGTGGGGGTTTGGCGGGTGGTGGCGAGCCCGTCAATGATGATCGTCA
>JBAVWI010000060.1:0-4805 GCA_049697735.1 Solirubrobacteraceae bacterium | reverse complement strand
GCCGTACCCCGACTGCTTGAAGCCGCCGTGGGGCATCTCGGAAGCGAGCGGGATGTGGTCGTTGATCCACACGAAGCCGAAGCGCAGGGCTTTGGAGACCCGCATGGCACGGCCGACGTCGCGTGTCCAGACCGAGGAGGCAAGGCCGTACGGTGTGCCATTGGCCCACTTGATCGCCTCGGCCTCGTCGGAGAATTGCTGCACGGTGATGACCGGCCCGAAGATCTCCTGCTGGATCATCTCGTCGTCCTGCTGCAGGCCCGCCACGACCGTCGGCTCGAGGAAGAACCCGGGCCCGCTGGGCTCCTTGCCACCGGTGGCGACGTCGGCATGAGCGGGCTTGCGCTCAAGGAAACCCTCCACGCGTTCGCGCTGTCTTGACGAATTGAGCGGTCCCAGGGTCGTGTCGGGCGAGCGTGTGTCGCCGAGTACCAGTCCCTGCGCCTGCTGCACCAGTCCGGCGACGACGTCGTCGTGGACCTTCGGGCCCGCGAGCACCCGGGTGGCGGCCGTGCAGTCCTGGCCGGCGTTGTAGTAACCGGTGCCGGCGATCGTCTCCAGGGCCGTGGCGAGGTCGACGTCGTCGAACACGATCACCGGGGCCTTGCCGCCCAGCTCGAGGTGCACGCGCTTGAGCGTGTCGGCGGCCGCCTTGGCGATCCACTTGCCGGTGCCGACCGAGCCGGTCAGCGACACCATGTCAACGTCCTCGTGGGTGACCAGGGCCTGACCGGTCGGATCACCATGACCCGTGATCACGTTGAAAACCCCGGCGGGGAAGATCTCCGCGGCGTACTCGGCGACCTTGAGGATCGAAAGCGGAGTGGTCTCGGCCGGCTTGAGTACTACGGTGTTGCCGGCCGCGAGCGCGGGGCCGATCTTCCACACGGCCATCATCAGGGGGTAGTTCCACGGCGCGATCTGCCCGATCACGCCCACCGCCTCGCGACGGATGTATGACGTGTAGCCGCTCATGTACTCACCCGCGGCGCGACCTTCCAGGCAACGCGCGGCACCGGCGAAGAAACGCAGGTTGTCGACCATGAACGGGATCTCATCCGCGCGGAAGGCCTCGATCGGCTTGCCGGCGTTGTCGGACTCGAGCTCTGAGATCTCGTCGGCGTGCTCTTCGATCGCGTCGGCGAGCTTGAGCATGGCGGCGGCGCGCTCTCCGGGAGTGGTGTTCGACCAGCCGTCGAAGGCCGCTCGGGCGGCGGCTACAGCACGGTTTACGTCCTCGGGACTGGACAGCGGGGCGTGGGCGATCACCTCGCCATTGGCCGGGTTGAGAATCGGCTCAGTCTGCCCGTCGGCGGGATCGACGAACTGGCCGTTGATGAAGTTTTTGAGTGTGGTGGCAGTGGCTGTCATCGTCCTGGCAACCTACCACTCGCCTCGCAGGACGGCAGGGCGCAATTCGGTCGCTGCGCTTCTACGCTCGGGCGAGCTACCCTCGCCTCTCACATGGTGGATGCAGCGTCGGGCATTGGGATTCCCGTGGCCTTCGGAGCCGGACTGATCTCGTTCCTGTCTCCGTGTGTGCTGCCGCTGGTACCTGGCTACATCTCCGCCGTGGCCGGCGTCGAGCCCTCCGAGATCCGCATGCGCCGGGTGATCGGCCCCAGCCTCGCTTTCATCGGCAGCTTCTCGTTCATCTTCATCGTCCTCGGGCTGCTCGGCCAGCGGGCGCTGCACACCGCCCTGGTCGGGCCTACGGCGCTGAAGATATCGGGCGGGCTGATCATCGCCATGGGGGCGCTGTTCATGCTCGCCCCGTTCATTCCCGCGCTCAGCCGCGAGTGGCATTTCACCCGGCTCATGCAGCGCGCCGGCCGCGGCGGTCCCGCGCTCACGGGGGCCGCTTTCGCGCTCGCCTGGACGCCGTGCCAGGGCCCAACCCTGGGGGCGATCCTGACCGTCGCCGGGACCTCGAACTCAGCTTCGCACGGGGCGATCCTGCTTGCCGTCTACTGCGCGGGTCTGGGGATCCCGTTTCTGCTCACCGGCCTGGCCTTCGGGACCGCTACCTCAGCCTTCGCGGTGATCAAGCGCTTCTACCCACTGGTCATCGGCCTCGGCGGCGCAGTGCTGATCTCGATGGGCGTGCTGATCTGGACGGGCGAGTTCACCAATCTGAACATCACCGTCAGCCACTGGATCTCGTCGCTCGGTCTGCCTGACTTCAACTCGAGCACATAGCGGTCTCGAGTGATCTCTGGCTTGCGGGCAGGGCGTCATGGGTAGACAACGAAGGGGGCTTCAGCGTTAGCGCGCCACCCGTGGTAGCCTGCCGGAGACGCGCGTATTAGGGTTCCCTAACATCGACAGTCCGTGTCCTTTGCTCAGACCGTAGCCCTCGGAGCCCTCGCCGGGCTGACCATTTTCCTCGGGCTCCCCGTGGGGAGGATGCAGCTGCTGGGCAGCCGCGCCCGCGTGGCGCTGGCAATGTTCGCGGTCGGCGTTCTCGCCTTCATCTTCGTCGACGTGCTCGCCAACGGGCTCTCGATCGTCGACAGTGCCCTGGCGGCGTTCAAGCACCACCACGAGTCCTTCGCCTATGTGGCGTGGCTGGTCATCCTGCTGGCGGCCGGATTCGGGGCGGGGAGCGCGGGCCTGGCCACGATCCAGCGCCGCTTGCGCCCCCTCGGCGCCCGGCGCCCTTCGATCGCGGGTGGCGCCAACGTCGCCACGGTGACCGAGGTGGATCCCGACACGGGTGGGGCCGAGCTCGAAGCGGCCCGGCGGCGAGCCCTGCGGACCGGGCTCACGATCGCCGCTGCCATCGGCGTGCACAACTTCGCCGAGGGGCTGGCCATCGGCGTCTCGGCCCGCGCCGGCGCGATCAGCCTGGCTACCGTCCTGATCGTCGGCTTCGCTCTGCACAACGCCACCGAGGGCTTCGGAATCGTCGGGCCGCTGGGCGAGGTCAGGCCGTCGTGGGGGTGGCTGGGCCTGGCCGGTCTGATCGGCGGCGGCCCCACTTTTGTCGGCTCGATCGTCGGCTACGAGGTCACCAGCCACGCCCTCGAGCTCGCCTTCTACGCGATGGCCGGCGGGGCGATCCTGTTCGTGATCGGCGAGGTCTGGAACGGCATGCGCCGCTTCGGTTACCGCGAACTCGAGCTGGCGATGCTGACTGCCGGCTTTGTGGTCGGGGTGCTCACCGACCTGGTCGTTCTCTACGGCGGCGGCTGATCAGCGGATCAGGCGGGCCGAGCGGCCGGCCTCGACCATCGACGTCAGCGTCTGCGCCGCGTCATGGTCAGGACGCCAGCCCAGGAGCGTGCGAGCCCGGCTGGTGTCCATCAGGACCGGATGGCGCACGCTCTCGATCCACTGCGCCTCGGCGGGCACGAAGGGGAGGCGAGCGACGAGCTCGGCGGCCGCTCCGACGGCGAGGTCGGGGATGGGGATGCTGTACCAGCCCAGTGCGCTGGCCAGGTCAGACATCGTGATCGATCCCGGGCCGGCCAGGTTGTAGACCCCCGGCTCGCCCCGGCCTAGGACCGCGGCCCGCATTGCCGTAGCAACGTCATCGTGATGGACGAGCTGGAACGGCACCCCCGGATCCGGGATCACCGGCTTGAGCGCGGGCATGAACTCCAGGGCGCGCACGATCGCCGCCGGCATCCGATCCGTGAGTTGGATGTAGGGGATGCTCTCGAGCAGCGTGAGCGCATCGGGGCCGGCGACGATGCAGGGCCGGAACACGTAGGCGTCGGTCTGCGCTCCCTCGAGCAGCTCCCACATGGCTGTCTCGAGTTCGGCCTTCTGGGCGGAGTAGTAGTGGCGCTTGCTCCCGCGGGTCTCGATCTCCTCGGTGAGCAGCTCGGGACGGTCACCGTGAAAGCCGTAGGCGGCTACCGAGGAGGCGTAGACCAGTCGCTTGGCGCCGGCGGTGATGGCGGCCCGGAACACGTTGCGCGATCCCTCGAGGTTGACAGTCGTTGTCTCCTCGAGGTCACCCATGATGACGAAGGCCAGGTGGACGACGACATCGGCCTCGGCTACCACCTCGGCCACCGCGTCGGGGTCGAGCACATCGGCCTGCCGGTACTTGGTCTTTTTCAGGCCGGCCTCGGCGGGATCAAACGGGCTGCGAGCCATGGCCTCGATCCGGCCCACCTCGCGGCTGCGTTCCAGCGCTCTCAGCAGCGAGCGGCCGATGTCCCCGGTGGGGCCGGTGACGGCGACGGTCAGCTTGGCGGACGGGGATCGGGAGGCCGAGCGAGCCGGCTTGCCTCGCGCCGGTGGCTTGGTAGCGGCCGAGCGCGATGCGGTCTCCTTCGAGCTCGAGCGGGCGGCCGGCACGGCGCGAGTCTACTCAGTACCCGGGCTCGCCGGGGAGGACGATCCGGGCCTGCTCGCCCGAGCCGACCACCCGGGGCTGGACCGGCGTCACCTTGCGGGCCCGGGCGTGGGCCATCAGCTCGTCCGCGGACGCGAAGACCGCGATCCGCTCTAGGTGCTTGATGGTCGGAAAGACGAGCAGTATTTCCTCAGACTCGCCGGCCGCGAGCGCCGCGGCCGGCGTGAACCAGCGCGCGTCGACTATCTCCTCGCCGTCGACCTCGGGCTCGGCGCCCTCGGGCAGGCGGGCCAAGAAAAACCACGTGTCGTAGCGGATCTTGACCTCTTCCGGCGTGATCCAGCGCGAGAAGGTGACAAGCTCTCCGGCGTCGGCGAGCTCGATCCCGGCCTCTTCGCGCAGCTCGCGGATTGCCGCCGCCGCCAGCGCCGCGTCGCCCTCCCCGTCCTCGCGGCTGACCGCGCCGCCCGGAAACACCCAGGCGCCCCCCATGAAG
>JBAVWI010000059.1:0-3933 GCA_049697735.1 Solirubrobacteraceae bacterium | reverse complement strand
ACCCGGGCTTGCGGCGGCGGCGCTTGGATCCGCGCCGGCCCTTGGGGAAGTTGCGCAGCAGCTCACGCGCCAGCGCAGCAGGCTTGCGGGCCATCCGGGTACGCGCACCGCGCAGGGCCTCCTCGGCCTCCGGCGTGTGGGCCAGTGCGGCGGCGAGTAGGGCAGCCGAGAGACGACGGTCCTCCTTGCGCGAGGCATGGACGAGCCGGCGGGCATTGCGGGCGTGAGCGGAGCCGCTCGAGTTCACGAGCAGGCCGAGGAGGCGCTTGGTCTCGGGCCAGCGCTGCACGGCGTACTCCTCGTGGACGTCCCGCGTGTACTCGGCCATCCGCCAGATCCACGCGTTGGCCTGGTCACGGCGGCCGATGCGGCGCTCGGCCAGCGCCTGAAGCATGATCTTGACCCCCTCGCGGCGCTCGTCGCGCGGCCACCCGCCCATGATGTCGATCGCCGTGTCGAAGGCCTCGGCGTCGCGGCTGGCGGCGATCTCCTGGAGCGCTCGCAGGCGCAGCTGAGCGTTGCGGTTGCGCTGCACGGCGGTGAGGAGGAAGCGGCGCTTGAGCTCGCCCCCGCGGTCGAAGTGGAGCATCGCCTTGGCCCGCCGCCACCCGTTCGGCGCGACGCGTGCGCCGGCCAGGGCTGCCCACACGTGCTGCTCGCCGTAGTCCAGATGTTCGACGGCGATTCGCCACAGCTCGCGCTCAAAGACCTCGGCGCGCCGCTCGGGATCGGGGGTGACCGGCAGCACGCGACGCTCGACCCGGACGCGCCGGCCCCGGCCACGACGCACCGGTCCAACCACGATCGCGCCCCCGCGGTAGACGTCGCGGTCCAGCAGCGAGTGCAAGGTCACCACCGGGTCGTCGTGCTTGGTTGCCGGGTGCACGAAGTCGATGACGATGCCGGCCTCCTTGCCCGGGTGACGCCGGGTGACACGGCCGACGCGCTGCTGATAGATGCGCTTGGAAGCGGTGGGGGCGAGGTGCATGCAGATCGTCGCCCGGGGGCTGTTCCAGCCCTCGGCGAGCAGCTGTGCGTTGACCAGCACGTCGACCTTGCCCGACTCGTAGTCGGCCAGGATCCGGGCCAGTTCGCGCTTGGGCGTCTCGCCCGATACCCCCATGGCCTTGATGCCGATCTCGCGGAACGCCTCGGCGACGTTGTAGGCGTGCTTGACGCCGGCCGCGTAGACGACGCCGGGTACGCCGTTGAAGCGCGTCTTGTAGAGGTCGGCGATGGCCAGGTTGAACGGCGTCTGGTCAAGGAGCTCAGCCAGCATCTCCTGGTCAAACTCGGTGTCCACCTCGCCTCGGCGCAGGGGCACTTTGGCGATCGTCCGCACGCCCGGTCCCGGCGGGATGCGAATGCACCGCAGCGGCGCGATCACGCCACGGCGCGCGGCCTGGGCGAGGTCGAAGCGGCTTGTCTGGGTGGGGAAGAGGTCAGTGACGTGGCGGGCGATGAGGGCGCCGGTGGCGGTCATCCCGACAAACACCGGTCCCGACCAGGCGCGGATCGCCGCCGAGGTCTTCTCGCCCAGGGCGGTGTGGGCCTCGTCGCAGATCACGATCGTGTAGGCGTCAGAGATTCGGCCCGCGTTGCGCACGAACCACTGATAGGTCTCGACTGTGACCGGGCCGTTGGCGGAGTCGTGGTCGTCGAGCAGTGCCGCCGCGATCCGGTCGCGGTAGCCGCGGTCGCGCAGCTCGCCATGGAACTGGTCCACGAGGTTGCGGCGGTGGGTGAGGATCAGGACGCCGCCGGTCCGCGACGCCTCGACGAAGCCCAGCGCCGCCACTGTCTTGCCGGCGCCGGTGGCGTGCTCGAACCAGAAGCGCTTGGCCGCGTTGGGATCCTCGGGCTGCTCCTCGAGCTGGCCATCGTCGTCGCCCTCCTCGTCCCAGTCCTGAGGTTCTTCGTCCTCGGGCTCCCCCTCGTCCTCGTCGTCGTCCTCGTCGTCGTCTTCGTCGTCGCCAGCGTCCAGCTCGTCGTCGAGCTCCTCGTCGTCGCTGGGCTGATCGTCGCTTGCCTGGTCGTCGCTGGGCTGCTCGTCGCTTGCCTGGTCGTCGCCCGGCTCCTCGTCGGCCGGCTCGTCGTCGGTCGGCTCGTCGTCGGCCGGGCGCGGGGAGCGCGACCGGGTGGGGACGTCGGCCTCGGCAGCCGCGGCGCTGTTGCCGTTGGCCGCGCTGCCGTTGCCGGCGCCGTTGGCGCTGCGTTGCACCTCGGCCAGGAGCGCGGTCAGGGTACCCGACAGGGCGTCGACCTGGTGGGCGGAGAGCACCGTCCCGTCGGCAAGGCGGGGCTCCTCCTCGGACAGCACGCGCTCGAGTCCGAGCAGCAGCGAGAACTCGCGGCGCCACTCGATCGACGGCGCCTTCGCGCCCGGGGTCGCTTCCAGCTCCGCCAGAGCCGCGTCCAGGGCACGCCGCCGGGCTGACCCGGGGGCCAGCGCGTCTTCGAGCGTCTCGCCGTCATAGACGAAACGCTCGCGCGTCAGCACCTCGGCGCGTGCGATCGCGTCAGGACTCGGAAAGGGGGTGATGGCACCCATCAGTGATTGCCAGGTTGCGTCAGAATGAGCGAGCCGCGGCGTTACGTCGTAGCGACTCAGGCGGACTCAGCGGGATTTGCCGAGGAAAAGCGAGGCGTTCCCCTCGCCATCTGACGAGAGGATACCCAGTATTCAAGCAGATACGCCACACGGGGCGTGTGGCAAGCTGTCGGGCTATGCGTGCCCGAGCCTGGTCAACCGCGTTGCTGGTCAGCGCTCTGCTCCTAGCGGGGTGCGGTGGCGTCACCGCCAAGAGCGCGGCTCCGCCGGCGAGTGCCGTGAGCTCCGCCTTCCGCGGCTCGCCGCCGGTCCTCGCCTCGCTGCACAGCCGGGCCGACCAGCTGCTGGGCGGCGGGCTGCGCGCCTTTCGCGCCCAGCTGACCGCGCTGCATGGCTATCCGGTGGTGGTCAACAAGTGGGCCTCGTGGTGCGGACCGTGCCAGAGCGAGTTCCCGATCTTCCAGAAGGCCTCGGTCAAGCTCGGCCGGCAGGTGGCCTTCGTCGGGCTCGACGGCCGGGATGGCAACGGCTCGGCGGCCGCCTTCCTGCACCGTTTCCCGGTCAGCTATCCGAGCTATACCGATCCCCACGAATCGATCGCGAGCGCCTTCGCAGCCTCGACGTATTACCCGCAGACCCTGTTCTTCAGCCGCCGGGACCACACCAGCTACGTGTATGACCACGCCGGCCCGTACCTCAGCGTGGCGGCTCTGGAGAACGACATCAACCGCTACGCCCTGCGATGACCGGCACGCTGACCTACGACGTGCGTCGCGTCAGCGGCGAAGACGAAATGGCGGCTGTGCTCGAACTCCGCCATGAGGTCTTCTGCCGGGAGCAGGGGGTCCCCGAGCGTGAAGAGCTAGACGGTCGCGACGATGAATCGCTGCACCTGGTTGCCGTCGCGGGGGGTGAGGTGCTCGCCACCTGCCGGCTGCTCTTCGTTGGCAACACCGTGCAGTTCAGCCGGCTCGCCGTCGCGGTCAGCGCTCGCCGGCACGGGATCGCCTCCGCCCTGCTGGAACTGGCTGACGATGAGGCCCGGGCGGCGGGGGCCCGCCGGCTCGTGCTCCACGCCCAGACCTACGCCCGCGCGCTCTACGAGACCGCCGGCTACGTCCCGCGGGGCCGCATCTTCATGGAGGCGGGCATCGAGCACATCGCCATGGAGAAGTACCTCTGACGAGCACCAACCCGGCTGCGCGGCGCTGATGCCGGAGCTCCGCATCGACCCCCTGACCGGTCAGCGGGCGCTGGTCGCCGGTGCCCGCGCGGGCCGGCCGGGTGGTGGCCTCGGTGCCACCCCGGCCGAGCCCCTCGACCCCGCGGGCGATCCGTTCGCCGAGGGTCACGAAGACCGCACGCCGCCTGAGCTGTACGCG
>JBAVWI010000058.1:0-21656 GCA_049697735.1 Solirubrobacteraceae bacterium | reverse complement strand
GTGAGCGCGCTCATCGCGGCCGGGTCGAGCAGGTCGTCGGGGTCCTGGCCGGCGGCCAGCTGCTGGAGCTGATGGACGATCTGCAACTCGAGCGCGAGCTCGAAGGCTTCGGCGAGGCTGGAGGCCTGCTCCTCGCTGAGCACTCCGGCCGCCGCTGCCACCCGCAGCCGCTCCGGGGTGGCGGTCTCCTCGCTGCCCGCCACCGCCGCCGCCCAGCGCCCCAGGGCCGAGATCGGAGCGATCGCGGCCAGGCGAATGTTGAGGCGGTCGGCGCGCCGGCCGTCCTGACGCAGGACGGTGTCCTCCTCGAAACCGGTCGGTGGGCTGTGCAGGAACGCCTGGGCGGCGAGCGCCTCGAGCAGACGAGGACGCGTGGCTCCGTCGGCGAGCGGCAGGGGACGTTCGGGGGTTCCCCACAGCACGCGACGGTCACAGAGCACCGCCAGCGCGAGCGCCTCGCTCTCGGCCGCGTCACGCCAGCCATTCTCGTCACGGGCCACGACAGTCCCCTCGATCCCGCACGCAGCCAGCGCCAACTGAAGGTCCGCGCGCCACTGCTCCGGGGGCGGCGAGGAGGAGATCAGCGCCCCGCGGCGGCGGGAGGTGAAGGTCAGCTCACGCCGGGCCTGGCTGCCCAACGCCACCCAGACGATGCCGGTCTCGGGCTCGGAACCGGGGGGCTCGGTCAGCTCCAGGGCGCGGGTGGTGAGTGCATCGACGAGGGCCGAGAGGACGCGAGGCAGCTCAAGCGCGGGCACGCTCGAGCGGTGCAGTTCGAGCATCAAGGCGGGCAGCCGCGCGGACACCTCGGCCAAGGCGGCCACGGAGCGCGCGCGGGCGATCGAACGCCGGGCGGAAAACCACGAACGCGGCTGGGCGGCGAACAGGTCGGCGTCCTCGAGCACCCCGATGAGCTGACCGCGCTCGCTGACAACCGGCGCGTGACGGATCCCGCGTTCGAGCATCTCGTAGAGCACCTCGCCGGCGATACGGTCGGGTGCGACGGTGAACACAGGCGTGGTCATGGCGGCGTCGATGCGGGTCCCGCCCGAGCGCCCGACGGCGAGCACCCGGCTGCGCAGATCGCGATCGGTGACGATCCCCAGGCCGCCGGCTTCGAGTTCGACGATCGCCGCCGTGGCGCCGGCGGTGGTCATCCGCTCGGCCACCGTGCCGATGCTCTCCGAGGGTTTACAGGTCACCGTCGTCGAGCGGATCAGCCTGGCCACCGGTTGACCACCGTCGCTGCGCCCGACCTCGAGCTCGCGCCGGCGCGCCCGATCGAGCAGCGGCCGCGCGACAGTGTCGGGTATCCGGTAGCAGAGCGTGTCCTCGGCGGCCCGGGCCTCGAATCCGGGCGGGAGCCCGGAAAGCATCGCCGCCTGCCCGAGGGCGTCCCCGACGCCGAGGAGGTCCAGCAGTCGTTCCTCGTGGGTGATGTCGATGCCGCCACTGTGAATCACGCGCAGGAAGGTGACCGGACCGCCGTCCTCGGAGAGGATCACCGTCCCCCGAGGATAAAACTCGATCGTGGCCTGGGCCGCGACCTCGACCAGCTCGTCGGGGGCCAGGGCGTCAAACGGCGCTCGCTGGGCCAGGAAGCGAACGATCTCGCTCAGGCCGGCGTCCATCGGCTTGTTCGGTGACCGTGCCATCCAAGAAAGCTAATCGCTCGGCGCGGTAGGTTGAGGAGATGAGCTCTCCTGAACCCCACTTCGGACTGACCGGCCTCGCGACGATGGGCGCGAACTTGGCCCGCAACGTCGCCCATCACGACATTCCCATCGCGGTCCACAACCGAACCACGAGCCGGATGCAGAAGTTCATCCAGGAACACGGCGACGAGGGGCCGATCAGCGGCTACACGTCGGTTGAGGACTGGATCGGCGCCCTCGCGCGCCCGCGGGTGGTGATGAGCCTGGTCCAGGCCGGGCCGGCCACCGACGCCGTGATCGACGAGATCGTCCCCCACCTCGACCGCGGCGACATCGTGATCGACGGTGGCAACGCCAACTTCCGTGACACCCAGCGCCGGCATGCAGCGCTCGCCGAGCAGGGGATTCACTTCCTGGGCGTGGGCGTCTCGGGCGGCGAGGAGGGAGCGCTGAACGGCCCGAGCATCATGCCGGGCGGTGACCGCGAGCCCTACGACGAATCGGTACGGCCGGTCTTGGAGGCGATCGCCGCCCAGGTGGACGGCACGCCCTGCTGTGCCTACGTCGGCCCCGACGGTGCCGGGCACTTCGTGAAGATGGTCCACAACGGCATCGAGTACGCCGACATGCAGCTGATCGCGGAGAGCTATGACCTGCTGCGCAATGGCGCCGGATTGGAGGTGGCGCAGATCGCCGACCGCTTCCGGTCCTGGAACGAGTCCGAGCTCGAGTCGTTTCTGATCGAGATTTCGGCTCGCGTACTGGCCAAGACCGACGAGGCCACTGGCCGGCCGCTGGTGGACGTGATCCTCGACGCCGCCGAACAGAAGGGCACGGGACGGTGGACGGCGCAGAACGCACTCGAGCTCGGTGTGCCCCTGACCGGAATCACCGAGGCGGTGTTCGCCCGCTCGCTGAGCGCGCTCAAGGGCCAGCGCACTGCAGCTGAGGACCGGCTCGCCGGTCCTCAGGCCTCGGGCGGGGAGACCGACAGTTCGCTCGTCGACGATCTCCAGCACGCCCTCTACGCGTCCAAGATCGTCTCCTACGCCCAGGGCTTCGCGCAAATGGCGGCCGCCGCCGAAGCCGAGGGCTGGAAGATCGACCTGGGCGCGATGGCCACGATCTGGCGCGGGGGCTGCATCATCCGCGCTCGCTTCCTGGACCGCATCCGCGAGGCCTACGACGATCAGCCGGCGCTCGAGAACCTGATGCTGGCCGACTTCTTCGCCTCGGCGCTCAAGGAGGCCCAGGATCCCTGGCGGCGCGTGGTGGCTCGGGCCGCTGAGCTCGGGATCCCCACCCCGGCGTTCTCATCGTCGCTGGCCTACTACGACGGTTATCGCCGCGCCCGCGGGCCGGCCAGCCTGATCCAGGGCCTGCGTGACCTGTTCGGCGCCCACACCTACCGCCGCGTCGACCGCGACGGGACCTTCCACATCATGTGGGGCGAGGACGGCAGGGAGGTCGACGCCTGAGGGGCCCTGGCCGGGAGGGGCGCCTGCCGCGACGGGGGCCCGCCGGGACGGGCGCCTGCCGCGGCGGGGGGCTGGCCCGGGGCGTCAGCCCAGCGTGGCGCTCTCGGCCGTGCCGTCGTGGGTCCAGGTGAGCTGGTCGCCAGCCAGCGTCAGGCCTTGGAGCTGCTTGCCAGAGCCGGGGCCGGTGCTGTCCAGGCTGTGCGTGCCAGAACTATCGTGAGCGAGGATCTGCTCGGTGGCACAGCCGGCACTGACGGCGCAGACCGGCGCATCGACTGTCGCCGTCCCCCACGCGCTCGATCCGCCCGTGGGGTTGGCCGAGGTGGTGATCTGGCCGGCCGCGTTGACGGCCACGCACAGGCTGATGGTGGGGCAGGACAGGCCCTGGATCCCGCTGCCGCCGGAGATCTGGCTTAAACTCCACGCCCCCGAGCCGCCGGTCGGGTTGGTCGAGGTGACGACACCGTTGAGGCTGCCGGCCACGCAGAGCGAGACGCTCGGGCACGACACTCGCGTCAGCGGGATGTTCACGACGTGACTGAGCCCCCAGGCTGGAAGGCCGCCGCCCGGGTTGGTCGAGGTGAGGACGTCGCCGGCGAAGTCGGTGGCGACACACAACGAGTTCGAGGCGCAGCTGACACCGGACAAACCCTGCGATCCCTCGACGTTGGCGCTAGACCAGGTGGCGGGGCCGCCGCTCGGGTTGGTGCTCGAGAGGATGTTGCCGGCTCTGCTGTCGCTGGCCACGCACAGCGAGGCGCTCGGACAGGCGACGCCCAACAGCCCGGTCGCCCCGGCCACGGGACCAAACGTCCAGGCCAGCGGGCCACCGGTTGGATCGGTGCTGGTGGCGACCCCGTTGTCGCCCACGGCGACGCACAGCGACGCTGACTGACAGGCGACCCCGTGCAGGTTGGCGCCGGGCACCGTCGTGGCAGTCCAGGCGCCCGCCCCGCCGGCCGGGTCGGTGCTGACGAACACCTGGGGCCCGGCCACGGCCACGCACAGGGTGGGACTCGCGCACGAGACGCCGCTGAGGGTGCTCGCGCCCGGGAGCTGGGTCTGGCTCCAGGCGCCGCGCCCATCGTTCGGCGACGTGGTGGTGAAGACCGACCCGCCGTTGTCGACGGCAACGCACATGTTGGCGTTCGGACACGAGACGTCGGTGAAGGGAGTGGAGGGCGCGACGGGACCCGTGACCTCCTGCCACGCCGTGAACCCGATCGAGTTGACGACCACCTGATCGAGCGGGCTGGGGCCTGCGTCATAGACCCGGGTGGCCCTGCGGGTGGCCAGGTTGTAGGTCTGGATCCCGAAGGTGTGCGGGGCGGATCCGTACCTCCCGCCTCCGGTCGCCGTCACCGCGGCAAACTCAGTGCCGGCGATCGCCGGGTGCAGGAGGGCGAAGTCCCGGTTGGGCCCCACGAAGGCTCGGACCAGCCTGACCTGGCGGTTGGTCTTGTAGACGCAGCCGAAGAAGGTGCCACCGGGCGCGGGGTCGGCGGGCGTGAGGTCGGCGTTCGGCACCGCCGAAACCTCGGCGAGAGCATCGTGGATCACTGGTATCGCGTAGAGCGGCGGAAGGCATGGTCGCGGGGTTCCCTGGCGAACGGAGAGCCGCAGCGGCTGGCGCCCAGTCAGCATTCTGCCCGCGGCGGGGGACTGATCGCCAACCAGATAGTTATCGAGCAGCTGGGGCGCGCCGCCCGCCCGCAGCCCGCCGAGGGTGACGACGAGAGGTCGGTGACGCGAGCTGGCCCACGTGTTCGCGGTGCTCGCCCCGTAGCCGAGCAGAGACGGGAGCAATGACGGAGTCGGTGCCACGCGGGTCGTGGTACGCCGGCAGCAGGAGACGGTGAGCTTGACGATCGCACCGCGCCTGAGCGCGGTGCCGGCGGGAGGGAAGACTGACTGCACCACCGTGGCCTCATCCGAGCGCAGCGTGAACGGCCCCGCGATCGTGACCCGCAGCCCGGCTCGGTGAAGCTGCGCGTAGACGGCGGTGACCTCGCGGGCCCCCCGCGTCACCCGGATGGCGGCGGCCGGAGCCGCGGAGGCGAAGACGACCAGGATGGTCAGCAGGGCGAGTGGCAGGCGAGGCGAGCGAGTATTCACGGGCAAAGCAACGTGGCGTCCGACACGAAGTTTCGTCTTTGCACAGGTTAACCCCTATGAGCGGGACAGCGTCGCTCGCCCTTGCGGCTCAGCCGAGCAAGCCGAGGCGCTGGGCGCGCTGCACGGCTTCCGTTCGGTTGCGCACCCCCAGCTTGCGGTACACGGCGCTCGAATGCTCCTTGACTGTGTGCTTTGACAAGTGCAGCGCGGCCCCGATCTCGGGATTGGTGGCGCCCGAGGCCATCTGCTCGAGCACGGCCCGCTCGCGGTCTGAGAGCCCGAGCGCCCCGGGAGTCTCGTGACGCTCGAAAACTGTCCCGCCCAGGCCGACCAGCCGCACCGCGCTGGCGATCCGCCGCGCCGGCCAGTCCTTGTAGGCAAAGCCCGAGGCACCTGCGGCCCGGGCCGCGCTGGGCGAGATCTCGCCGGCGCCGGAGAACAGCAGCACGCGCGTCGACGGTTCGGCGACCCGGATCCGCTCGCAGACCTCGGCCCCCGACTCCTCGCCGATGAACAGGTCAACAAGGGCGACATGCGGCCGGTAGCGGACGGTCATGGCCAGCGCCTCGGGCCCCGAGTGCGCGCTCACGCAGCGCTCCACCCAGTCCTGCTGGGTGAGCATGAGGCGAAAGCCCCAGTGCACGACGTCGTGATCGTCGACCACGAGCACGCCCAGACGCTCCGGGCTGCGCTCCGCGTCAGCCATGCGGCACCACCCAGCGTTCGGCGTCAGCCATGCGGCACCACCAACCGTACCTGCCAGGTTCCCGGCTCGCGCTCGCCGAACTCCACCACGCCGCCGCTCTGGAGCGCTTCCAGCGCGGCCAGGCGCAGTCCCATGCCCGCCCGCCGGCGGGGGCTCTCGACCCCATCGTTGGCGATCTCGAGCACGAAGGCCTCGTCGACATCGTGGATGCGCACCGCCACGCGCGTCGGCAAGGCGTGCTTGTGGGCGTTGCGCACCGCTTCGCGCAGCACTGACTGGGCCAGTGGTTCCAGAGCGCTGGGGACGTGTCCGTCAGCCACGAGGACGAGACCGAGCTCGGGATGGACCTGGGCCAGGCGCTCGACTTCGGCGGTGAGCGTGGTGCGAGTGGCCCGTGGTGCCCGGCCCAGCGGGCGTTGCAGCGCGGCTCGGAGCTCGCCGAGCGCGGCCTGGGTCTCAGCGGCGCAGCGCTGGCGTGCAGCGGCGGGGAGCTCGCCGTCGCCGTCGAGGGCCATCGAGACGCCGAACAGCCTCTGGATGACGCCCTCGTGGATCTCCCGCGCCAGGTCGATGCGCTGCTCGAGCTGGCGAGCGGTCTCGAACTGGTTGGAGAAGATCCGCGCCACCGAGGCCAGAGCGGCCGCCTTGCCGAGCGTCCAGAGCAGGTTGCGGTCGGCGTCCTCCAGCGGCGGGCTCGACATGAGCCGGTCGGTGAGGATCACTCCGATGGCGCGCCCGCCGGCCGTCATCGGGGCACAGACGAGCCGCACCGGCTCGGCGACCAGGGCCGCGTACTCGTCGGGAACCTGACCGGTGACATCACCATCCACCTCGACCACGCGATCCTCACGCAGGGCGTGAGCGGCGATCGGTGCTGACTCGACTGTCACGTGCGCGCTGGCGAACTGGGCCGAGTCCATGCCGTGAGCGCCCGTCGCGCGGACACGCCGGAGGGTGCTGTCGTAGCGGAAGATGACAGCCCGGCGCATCCGCGCCAGCCGACACACTGCCTCGCACAGGCGGTCATAGAACGAGTCTGACGCCGCCGCATCCGGCTCGGATTGCGACAGGACGGCAACGAACAGCTCGAGTGCGTCGATTCCGAGGTCCACCCGTTCCGCTCCGGGTGTCCCCGGGGTCAAGGGCGAGACCCCCGTCGCCGGCGCCGAGCCGCGCTCAGCCAGCGTGGGCGTGAGCCATCAACCCGAGGCGCAGCGTCTGCTCGAGCGTCAGGTACACCAGCCAACGCTGGTGGCAATTCGGACACTGGCATTGCACCGAGGGATCGTAGCCCTGCAGCGCCGCCGACCACTCGATCTCGTCGCTGCGCAGGCACACCGGACAGGCCAGCGACGCGTTCACGAGCGCGTCGGGATCGTCAGGGCGAAAGCGAGCCACATCTCTGTAGGCGAGCATCCAACCAGCATCCTCGGGCGCTGGAGCACGGGCAAGGCAGCGGTGCCGACAACCCCCCGGGTGGGGGGAGACGAGCTCGGCGCAGAACGGGACAGTCTAGGTGGGGACCGCGTCCACCCGGGCGATCGGACGCTTGCCCCATCGGCTCCGGGTGGCGAAGTCCAGCAGACGCTCCAGGTAATCGCGCAGCGGTGTGACCCGGATCCCCTGGGGCTCCAGGCGCGCCTGCGTGGCCGCCTGGTCAAAGACGGTGTCGATTGCGAAGTAGGGGAAATAGATCCGGCTCGCGTCCAGGGCGGAGTGCTCGACGCCCCCGACCTCCAGAGCGGCGAACTCGGCCGGAGGCATGACCCGGGGCAGCGGACGACGGAAATAGCGGCTGGCCAGCTGCGCGATCTCCCCCATCGTGCTCGCCCCCGCGCCCGCGGTCAGATGGTAGGTCTCGCCGATCCCGCCTTCGGACTCACACAGGGCGTGGACCGCATTGGCCACGTAGTCGACTGAGACGACGTCGACGGGGGCGGTCGGGATCGCCGGCACGGCGGTGAAAAGACCGCGCGCAAAAGCGCGCAGCGGCCAGTAGAGAACGTTGAAAGCCGACGTCCAACCCGAGCTGCAATCGCCGACCACGATGCTCGGCCTGAGGATCGTCGCCGGCAGCCCCGAGCGCGAGCGCACGAGCTGCTCGGCCTCGAACTTGGAGCGCTCATAGGAGTTGTGGAAGGCCTGGCCGAGATCGAGGTCGCGCTCGGCAAATCTCCCGGCATGGTCGCCGGCTACGTAGGCGGTGGAGATGTGGGCGTAGCGGTCCAGACCGCCGCGCGCCTGCGCAGTCTCGGCGAACTCGAGCACGCGGCGCGTGCCCTCGACGTTGATCGCCCGGGCCTCCTCGAGCGGGAGTGCGAACGCTACCGCCGCGGCGCTGTGCACGATCGTCGTCACCCGCTCGGCTAGCACTCCGCGCAGCTCGGGCGCGAGTCCGAGCCCGGGGGCAGTGAGGTCAGCGGCGTGGGCTGAGACTCGACCGCGGTGCAGCGCCGCTCGCGCCCCGAACAGATTGGCCAGGACGCCGTCCATCCGCGCCTGGGCGGCCCGATCGTCGGCGGCGCGCACGAGCGTCACCACGCGCCGTTGGCTGCGCTCCAGATAGCGGGCGAGCAGCTCCATGCCGACGAAGCCGGTGGTTCCGGTCAGCAGGACGTCGCCCTGTGCGGCGCTCATCGCGTATCGATCAGGGGACGTAGGGCCCAGACGAGGCGGCGGCGCGTATCGGCGGACGAGATCAGCTCGTCCACATAGCCCGCGGCGGCAGCGACCTGGGGACGCAGCTGCTCCTGCGCATAGTCTCGGGCCAGGCGCTCGCGCTCGGCCTCGGGATCCTCGGCCGCGGCCAGGGCCCGGCGGTGGATGACCCCGACGGCCGGCTTGGCTCCCATCACCCCGATCTCGGCTCCCGGCCACGCGAACACGTAGTCGGCGCCGAGATCCTTGGAGTTCATGGTGATGTAGGCGCCCCCGAAGGCCTTGCGGAGGATGACCGTGATGCGGGGGACAGTCGCCTCGGCGAAGGCGTGCACGAGGCTGGCGCCGTGGCGGATCACCCCCGCCGCTTCCTGCTTGGTACCCGGCATGTAGCCAGGCGTGTCGACGAGGACGAGCAGCGGGATCCCGAACTGGTCACATTTGCGCACGAAGCGCGCGCCCTTCTCAGAGCTCGGGGCATCGAGGACGCCGCCCAGATAGCGGGGCTGGTTGGCGATCACGCCGACCGGGCGGCCGTCGATCCGAGCCATCGCGGTGACAAGGTTGCGCGCCCAACCGGCCGCCACCTCGAGCATCTCGCCGCCGTCGACGAGCGAGGCGATGACGTCGCGGACGTCGTAGACGCGGCGCGGCGACTCGGGGACGTGGCGTCCCGGGTCACCGCCGCCGGCGGCGCGGGCGGGAACGGTGGGCAGCGGCGCGGTGCGATGGCTGGGCAGGTACCCGAGCAGATCGCGGGCGAGCGCGGCCGAGTCGAGATCGCTGTCGGTCACGAAGTGGCAGACGCCGTTGCGGGTGTGCACGCGGGTGCCGCCCAGCTCCTGCGCTCCGACGTCCTCCCCGAGTGCCTCGCGGACCACCCCGGGGCCGGTCAGGAACATGCTCGAAGACTCCGTCATCACGATCCAGTCGGTCAGCGCCGGAGAGTAGGCCCCGCCCCCGGCCGAGAGGCCGCTCACGATCGAGATCTGGGGAACGCGGCCCGACAGGGCGACCGTACGCCGGAAGATCCGCCCGTAGCCACCCAGCGCGGCGACCCCCTCCTGCATCCGGGCGCCACCCGAGGAGACGAAGCTGACCACCGGGGCGCGCGCGCGGTCGGCGAGCTCGAGCACCCGGACGATGGTTCCGGCGTGGGCCTCGCCGAGCGAACCGCCGGCGAAGGAGGAATCCTGGGCGTAACAGAACACAGGCCGGCCGTTGACCAGCCCCGAGCCGCCGAGCACGCCGTCGCCGAGGCGGGCTCGATCGCCCATTACCGGCGAGATGACCTCCGAGCGGATCAGATGCAGGCTGCCGGGATCGCAGAGCATCTCCAGACGCTCGAACGGCCCGACGGTCCGCTCGGACGGCTCGACGCGCAGACGCGGAACCGCAGCGACGCTCACGGGCGCCCCCATTCGATCACGGTGGCACCCCAGGTGAAGCCGGCTCCGAAGGCGCCGAGGAGCACGCGGTGGCCGGGGCGCAGCAGTCCCTCGCGCTCGCTGAAGGCCAGGGCCAGGGGGAGCGTCGCCGCCGAGGTGTTGCCGAGCTGGGCAATGCAGTCCACCACCCGCTCGGGGGCGAGCCCCAGGCGCTCGCCGACCGCGGAAAGGATCCGTCCGTTGGCCTGGTGGTAGACGAACAGGTCGATGTCCTCAAGCCGGGCACCGGCCGCCTGAACGGCCTGCATCGTGGCCAGGGTCAGGCGGGCGACCGCCTCCCGGAAAGTCTCGTGGCCGCGCATCTGGATCACGCCGTCATGGCGCCCGACCCTGATGTGCTCGGCGCCGGCGCCGTCGGCGCCGAGCACGATCGGGCCGATGCGACCGACCCCCGCCGTCTCGAGCACGACGGCTCCCGCGCCGTCGGCGAATACTGCGGCGGTGGCGCGGTCCTCGGGGTCGGTGATCCGCGACATCAGGTCGGCGCCGATCACCAACACGATTCCCGCCCGGCCGGCTTCGATCTGACCCGTGCCCACGGCCAGCGCCGACAAAAAGCCAGTGCAGGCCGAGCCGACGTCAAAGGCGCCGGCGCGGGTGGCACCGATCGCGTGGGCGACCAGCGGCGCCGCGCCCGGCATCACCTCGTCGGCGGTGGTGGTGGCAACGATGACCAGATCGACATCGAGCGGGTCCACGCCGGCGCTGCTCAGGGCGCGCAGCCCAGCCCGGGCGGCGTGGCCGTCCAGCCGCTCGTGGGGGGCGGCGGCGCGGCGGTTGAGGATCCCGGTGCGCCGCTCGATCCACGCGTCGGGCACGCCGATGCGAGCCGCGATTTCGTGGTTGGGAACGATTCGCTCGGGCAGGCTGATGCCGACCGCAGCGGCCACCGCGCCGGGCCGGACGACCGGCTGCGACACCGGGGGCACCTGCGTTTCGGGCACAAGGGTCGAGCTCACGCCGTCTACGCTGGCGGCCCGCGGCACAAACCGCCATGCCGCGGGTCTTAAGTCCAGACACCCGGGGGGTGCCGGATCGCTACGGATTCAAGCCCGGGAGGGCCTGGGTGCCTTCGCTCTGGACCGCCTGAAGGGCGTTCGGATCGAGATGCAGGAGCTGCAGGATGGTGGGGGCGATCTGAGTCGTCTCTACCGGCCGGTTGGAGGTGCCGCCCTGTGTGATCTTCGGGGCGTAGACGAGGATCGGGACGTTACGGTCCTCAAAGTCGGCGCCGCCGTGCTCGGCGATCTTCTTCACACCGCCCGTGTAGACGACGCCGTGCGAGACGACACCCCAGAGATCGGGATGCCGCGGATCGCTGGGCGAGACGCCGAAGTAGTCGGCGGCCTCTTCGCCGGTGTAGACGGCATCCAGCCCGGAGTGGGGCAGCGTTCGGGAGGGCCCGGCGGTCGCCGGGTTCTGGGCGTTGTAGGTGGTGCCCGTGGCCGTGTGGCTCCAGAGAAATTCACGGGCGAAGGCAGCCGCCGCCGGCGAGCGGTCATTGAGCCAGAGCGGGAAGGCGTCATCACGGCTGCCGGCCGCGAGGTTGCCCGGATCGGCTGCAACCAGGTTGCCGGCCCCGGGATGGGTGGTGGACCAGGCCTGGTTGAGCGCCGTCACGATAGGCCCGTCGGCTATCCGGGTCAGAGCATTGGGATCAATCGGGGATTGACCGTGCTTGGCCGAGATGATGATCGCGGTCGACTTCGAGAGCCCTTGGACGGCAAGCTCATTGACCATCGACCCCAGGCTCGAGCTGATGTAGTCAAGGGCATGGCTGAGCAGCGGTCCGGGGGTGGTTGTGCCCGGCAGGTAGCCACCGTTCAGACCGTCGGACACCGGCAGCTTCTGCGCCGTGGAAACGGTCTGGAAGTTCATCCCGAAGATCGCCGGTGTGCCGACCCGCTGACTGCGGCTGTGGTCATACCCGTCGATCTGGTTGAGGGTCGCCCGGACCTTGTAGCTGTCGTACTGCATGGTCCGCGAGTTGACGGCGGTGTAGTCGCCGCCGCCCGGGGCCGGCGCCCCGCTCGTGCCAGGCTGCTGGGCGTCGGAGTTGATCTCCGGCGCGAACAGATCCTGGATACCGGTGCCCGAGGGACCGTTGAGGATCTCGTAGGCGACGTGCTTGTCTGACCAGGCGGTACGCAGACCATGCTGGCGGGCGACCTCGAAGATGGTGTTGACCTTGATGTACTGGTGCGGATAGACAGGCTGGCAGGTCGCTGGATCGACCGGAAGCGCGTTCGCGTTGATCAGCGAGGGCGACGGGGTACCCGTCATCTGCAGGACGTTGTCGGGCAGCCCCGGGAGACCCTGGCCCGAATCGATGGCCAGTGGGTTCTTGGCGATGACCTCGAAGTAGTTGACTTCGGCTCCGAGCGTCTTGCCCGTGCATGACGTGGTGCCGGCGGGGAGCAGGTTGTGGTTGTACTCGGCGTCGTAGTAGACGCCGGTCGTGCCCGGATTGCCTCCCGTCACCTGCGCGACCATGCCCGGAAAGGAATCCGACGGGATCGGGGTCATGGCCTGGGCATAGTCCACGCCCCCGTGCGCCAGCCGGGCCAGCGCCGAGTCGGGGTGATTGGCGACGTACCAGCGCAGGTCGGATTGATGCAGGCCGTCGACCGAGATCAGCAGGACGTGGGCGATCCTCTGGTGGCCGCCTTCGCCACCTTCGCCGCCGTGGCCACCTTTGCCGCCGTGGCCACCTTCGCCCTCGGCACATTTGCCGTCACCCCGCAGGGAGGGATGCGCCCCTCCGGCGGCCGCCGAGATGCCCAGGGCGGCGACGATGACGGTCAGGATCAGCAATACGGCCTTCAGGCGTGTGCGCACGTCCCCGGCTCCTTGGTTGGGAGGAAGTCAAGAGCGAAGCTCGCCGTGACGCCCGAGGAGAAGGAAGGCGTCAGACGAGCAACAGGGAGGGTTATACGAGCCGCCACCGGGATCGGTGTAGCGACCTTGTAAACGGGGCCGAGGGCGAGCTACTCGGGGCCCGGGGCGAGCTCGTCGATCAGCGCGGCCAGGCGGAACAGGAGATCGGGGGCGAGCTCACGCTCGACGCCGGGAAGGCCTTCAAAGAACGCTCGCTGGCGCTCGCGCATCCAGTCCTCCTGGGCGCGCACGGCCTCGCGGCCGAGCGCGGTCAGCGTCACCGTCACTCCCCGCCGGTCGTCGGGCGAGCGGGAGCGCCGGACGACCGCGCGGCGCTCGAGCGCATCGAGGATCCGCGTCGCCGTCGAGGGCGAGATCCCGGCCTCGTCGGCCAGATCGCGCACCCGCGCCCCGCGGCCCCAGGCCAGCGGTTGCAGGAGCGAGAACTGCGACAAGGTGAGGGCCCGCTCGGTCCCGGCCCGGACGCCGCGCGCCCTGCGAATCGCCTGGGCCAGGGCATCAAATGCGTCCAGGAACTCCGTCTCCTGGTCGGCGATCCGCTGATGGTCGATGGCGCTCACGCTTGTCCGACAATAGCAACCCTTGTCATGCTAATCTTTGGCATGCCAAACAAAAACCTGCGCTGCTGAACGCGGCAGCGCGACAGCCCTCCAAGCGGGGTGCACGATGTTCCAGAATCTCCTTGTCTGCATCGACGGCTCGGCCCATTCCGACCGGGCCCTGACCGAGGCGATCGATCTCGCGACCGCCGGCCACGCGCGGCTGACGCTGCTCACGGCAATCTGCCGGCCTCCCTACTGGGCCACGTCTCCGGTCACCATCCCGGCGATCGAACCGCTCGCCTCCGAGCTGGCCCGCGCGGCCAAGGAGAACCTCGCCGCGGCCGTCAAGCGAGTTCCCGAGTCGGTCCCTGTGACAACCATCCTCACCCAGAAGCCGATCCGCGAGGCACTGAGCCAGCGGCTGCGCGACGGTCACTACGACCTGCTCGTGATGGGATCCCGCGGCCGCGGCGGCCTGACGGCTTCCCTGCTCGGGAGCGTGAGCCACTACGCGCTCAACCACAGCGCCGTACCGGTGCTGATCGTCCACGCCGAGGAGCAGTCAGACGCGCCGGCCCCCGAGCTGGCGGAGAGTGGAGTCGCCTGACGGTCAGACCACCAGGCGTTCAAACAGCGCGTCTAGCGTCTGCTCCGGGTCCTCGCACAGGCCGGTGTGGACTTCCGAGGGCTGCACGGTCGTGCTCGACGGTGCGGCCAGCCAGCCGAAGCGCTCGGACTGATCAAGGGCGGCCACGCCGCCGGCGCCCGGGTCGCCGTGCGCGACCCGGACCAGTCCCTTGAGGTGATCGGTCAGCTCGGCGCTCGGCACTTCCGGGGCGAGGGCGCGCCACCGATCCTGATCGAGCGCGACCCGGATATCGAGAAAGCGACGCTGGCGGCAGAAGAGGACGACCCCGACGTTGAGGCGCTCGCCTCGTTCGACGCTCGGCACGACCCGCAGGATCGTGTAGCTGAACGGGTCAGTGGCGGTCACGGGCCGCCTCGCCCTCGGCCACGGGCTTCTTCGGCCTCGGCCACGAATGCCCCTGCGGCCAGGCGACGGTGCAGGTAGTCCGCGTACACCTCGGGCCCGTCGCCGGTGAACCACTCGGCCGGCACGAGCGCGATCGCGGCCTCGATGGCGTCCTCGGAGAGGCGGCTGCGCAGCCGGCGGTCGGCCTCGGCGATCGAACCGGCGTGGGCCAGCAATACGTGCTCGGCGATCTGCGGGAACGGGCGCTCGGCGTGGCCGGCCGGGTCCAGTCCGGCGTGCTGGAGGTAGAGCGCGGCGCCGTGATCGATCAGCCACAGCTGCGCGTGCCAGAGCAGCAGGTTGGGGTTGCGGGGGGTGCGGTCGACGTTGGTGGTCAGGGCGTCTAGCCAGACGATCTCGGCCGCCAGCTCAGGGTCGGGCTGCCAGGCCCCGGCGGGGGTGTAGGCCAGCGCGCCAGGCAGAAAGTCCACACCCAGGTTGAGGCCCTCGCTGGCGTTGATCAGCTCCTGGATTTCCGGGTCGGGCTCGGCGGCGCCGAGTCGGGCGTCGATCAACGCCCGGACCAGCTCGGGTACGGGCAGAGCAAGGCTGCGGGCGAGCTCGCCGACGATCACCTCGGCCACCAGCGCACGCGGGCCCTGGCCGGCGCCGCGGAACTTGAGCACGTAGAGCCCATCGTCGTCAGCCTCGACCAATCCCGGCAGCGATCCACCCTCCCGCAGGGCAGTGACATAGCGGGTCGCCTGCACCTCGCGCAGAGCGTCGGCGGTTACCGGCATGGCGGCCTTTCTACCATCTACGAGAATGCTCCTCTCGGTTCTCGACCAGTCCCCCATCGCCGAGGGCTCCACCGGCGCGCAGGCGCTGCACAACACCTTGGACCTGGCGCGGCTGACCGACGAGCTGGGCTATCACCGCTACTGGGTGGCCGAGCACCACGGCGGCCCGATGCTTGCCGGTCCGAGCCCGGAGGTCCTGATCGGCCCGATCGCGGCCGCCACCGAGGGCCTGCGGGTCGGCAGCGGCGGCGTTATGCTCCCCCACTACAGCCCCCTCAAGGTCGCCGAGTCGTTCTCGATCCTGGCCGGCCTCTACCCGGGCCGCATCGACCTCGCTCTCGGCCGTGCCCCCGGCACCGACCAGCTGACCATGTTCGCGCTCCAGCGCGACCGCCGCCAGGCCTCCCCCGACGATTTCCCCCAGCAGCTCGCCGAGCTGCTGGCCTACTTCGAGGATGACCTGCCCGAGGATCACCCCTTCCGCCATCTCGCCAAGACCCTCCCCGGCCGGCCCGAGCTGCCGGTGCCGTGGCTCTTGGGCTCCTCGGAGCAGAGCGCTATCTGGGCCGGTGAACTGGGTCTGCCCTACGCCTTCGCGGACTTCATCAATCCCGGCGGAGCCGAGATCGTCCGTCTCTACCGCGAGCGCTTCTCCCCCGTGCGCAACCTGAAGAGCCCGCGCATCGCGGTCGCGGCCTGGGTGCTGGTCGCCCCCACCGACGACGAGGCGCTCGAGCTTTCGGCCTCGAGCCGGATGGCCTTCACGCTTCTGCGGCGCGGCCAGTTGATCGCCGTCCCGCCGCCCGCCAAGGCACTCGATTTTTTGGCCCGCGAGGGGCAGCCGCCGGGTGGCGCGCCCCGGGGACGCCGCACGATCGTCGGCTCACCCGAGAAGGTCCGCGCCGAGGTCGAGACGCTCGCCGCTGACTACCAAGCCGACGAAGTGATCGTGGTCACGATCACCTATGACCACGACGCTCGCCGCCGCTCTTACGAGTTGCTGGCTGACGTCATGGACCTCGAGCCGCGCCGGCTCGCAGCGGCGGTCTAGTCTCGCCTCAGGGCACCGTAACCGTGACAGCGGCGCGACTCGTCCGCGCGCTGGTGTTGGACGCTCGGTAGCGAAGGGTCAGCGTGTACCGCCCGCGCCGGAGCGGGCGCTGGGTGACGAGATCCCGGGTAGGATCGGTCCGTGACGCGCTGGGTGTATGACTTCGCCGACGGATCCAAGGACATGCGCGAGCTGTTGGGCGGCAAAGGTGCCGGGGTGGCCGAGATGACTCGGGTCCTCGGCACGCAGCGCGTCCCGGCCGGCTTCACGATCACCACCGAGGCCTGCGTCCAGTACATGCGCAACGATCAGCGCGAGCCCGACGGTATGGCTGAGCAGGTGGCCCAGGCGCTGGAGCGCCTGGAGGAACACTCGGGCAAGCAGCTCGGCGATAGCGACGATCCGTTGCTGGTCTCGGTGCGTTCCGGCGCCCGCGAGTCGATGCCGGGCATGCTCGACACGGTTCTCAACCTGGGATTGTCAGACGAATCGGTTCAGGGGCTGGCCCGGGCGACCGACAACGAGCGCTTTGCCTGGGACTCCTACCGGCGCTTCGTGCAGATGTTCGGGAACGTCTCGCGGGGCATCGCCGGGGAGCGCTTCGAGGACGCGATCAAGGCCGCCAAGAAGCAACGCGGGGTCAGCGAGGACACCGAGCTCGACGTCGACGCGCTCAAGGAGCTGACCGAGACCTTCAAGGAGATCTACCGCGAGGACACCGGCGACGAGTTCCCCCAGGACCCCCAGGAGCAGCTGCGGCTCGCCATCCGGGCCGTGTTCGATTCCTGGGTGGGCAAGCGGGCGGTCGAATACCGCCGCCAGAACCACATCCCCGACGAATGGGGCACGGCGGTCAACGTCCAGCAGATGGTGTTCGGCAACAAGGGCGACAGCTCGGGCTCCGGGGTGGCCTTCTCGCGCGATGAGGTCACCGGCGCGCCCGAGCCCAGCGGTGACTTTCTCCCCAACGCGCAGGGCGAGGATGTCGTCTCAGGAGCCCGCACCCCGCGCGACATCTCCGAGATCAAGGACTGGCTGCCCGAGGTCCACGCTGAACTGCTCGAGATCCTGACCACGCTCGAGCGCCACTACGAGAACATGCAGGACACCGAGTTCACGGTCGAGGAGGGGCAGCTCTACATGCTCCAGACCCGCAACGCCAAGCGCCCTGCCCAGGCCGCGGTTCGCTTCGCCGTTGACGCGGTGGCCGAGGGTCTGCTCTCCCGCGAGCAGGCGCTGGCCACGATCGATCCCGGCTCGCTCGACGCTCTGCTTCACCCCACCTTCGATCCCAGCGTCGACTTCGAGGTCCTGGCCAAGGGTGTGGCCGCTTCGCCCGGGGCAGCCAAGGGCACCGTCGTGTTCACCGCCGCCGATGCTGTCGCCGCCGCGCAGGACGGGCGCGATGTGATCCTCGTGCGACCGTTCACCGACGCCGAGGACGTGGCCGGCTTCCACGCCGCCAAGGGAATCCTGACCAGCGAGGGCGGCAAGGCCTCGCACGCCGCGCTGGTCGCGCGGGGAATGGGGCGCCCCGCGGTGGTCGGGGCCGACGCGATCGCAATCGATCTCGCCAGCAAGACGATCACGGTCAACGGGACGCGGCTCGGCGAGGGCGACCGGATCGCGATCGACGGCACTCGGGGCTGCGTGACGATCGACGACGTGCCCCTGGTCGAGGCGCGCGTGGACGAGAACTTCGAACAGGTACTGGCCTGGGCCGACGAGATTCGCGCGCTGGGTGTTCGCGCCAACGCCGACACGCCCGAGGACGCCCGGCGCGCGCGCGAGCTCGGCGCCGAGGGCATCGGGCTGTGCCGGACCGAGCACATGTTCGTGGCCGAGGACCGCCAGCCCAAGATGCGGGCCATGATCATGGCCGACGATGCCGACTCGCGCCGGGCTGCCCTGGCCGAGCTCTTGCCGCTCCAGCAGGAGGACTTCGAGGGCCTGTTCGAGGCCATGGCCGGGCTGCCTGTCACAGTTCGCCTGCTCGACCCGCCGCTGCACGAGTTCCTGCCCAACCTCCCCGACCTGTCCGCCCAGGTCGAGCGCGCCCGGATCGAGGAGTCAGACGAACTCCATGAGCTCGAAGTCCTGCTCGAGCGCGTACAGGAGGTCTCCGAGGAGAACCCGATGCTCGGGACCCGCGGCTGCCGGCTGGGGATCCTTTACCCCGAGATCTACGAGATGCAGGTCCACGCGATCCTGCGCGCCGCCAAGGCCGCCGCCCAGGGTGGGCAGGGACCGGTCCCGGAGATCATGATCCCGCTGGTCGATTACGAGCACGAGATCGAGCTGATGCGCGAGCTGGTCATGCGCGTCGGTGAAAAGGAAGGTCTCGAGATCCAGAAGGACTACACCGTGGGGACGATGATCGAGCTCCCTCGGGCCTGCTTCGTGGCCGATCGCATCGCTCGCTTCGCCGACTTCTTCTCCTTCGGCACCAACGACCTGACCCAGACGGCGCTTGGCTTCTCGCGCGACGATGTCGAGTCCAAGTTCGTGCCCACCTACCTGGAGCGCAAGATCATCGATCGCAGCCCGTTTGAGACGATCGACAAGCCCGGCGTCGGCTGGCTGGTCAGGCTAGGCGCCTGGGTCGGCCGCGAAGCCCACCCCGGCCTCAAGCTCGGGATCTGCGGCGAGCACGGCGGTGACCCCGAATCGATCACTTTCTTTCACCAGGCGGGGCTCGATTACGTCTCCTGCTCTCCGTTTCGAGTCCCGATCGCCCGCATCGCCGCCGCGCAGGCGGCGATTGCCCACCCGCGCGGCAGCTGGGACTAGCCCATTGCTCGCCGCGTTTGCCAAAGCCATCAACCCCGACGACCCGCTCAGCGGACTCGAGGTCGGCGAACGCCCCGCCCCCGAGGCGCGCGACGGCTGGACCACGGTCACCGTCAAGGCGGCGGCGCTTAACCATCACGATCTGTGGTCGCTGCGCGGCGTCGGGCTCAGCGAGGACAAGCTGCCCATGATCCTCGGCTGCGACGCGGCGGGGCTCGACGAGGACGGCAACGAGGTCGTGATCCACGCCGTGATCACCAACGACAGCTGGCGCGGCGACGAGACGCTCGACCCCCGCCGCTCGCTGCTCTCCGAGGATCACCCCGGGACACTGGCCCAGCGCGTCGCGGTCCCGAAGCGAAACATCTTGCCCAAGCCCGCGGAGCTGTCCTTCGAGCACGCCGCCTGCCTGCCCACGGCCTGGCTGACCGCCTATCGGATGCTCTTCACCCGCGGCGCTGTCACCCCCGGGATGACCGTGCTCGTCCAGGGGGCGGCGGGCGGTGTTGCCACCGCGCTGACCGTGCTCGGCAGTGCCGCCGGGGCTCGGGTGTGGGTGACCAGCCGCTCCGAGGAAAAGCGTGCCGAGGCGCTCAAGCTCGGCGCCGAGCAGGCGTTCGAGTCCGGCGCGCGGCTGCCCGAGCGAGTCGACGCGGTGATGGAAACGGTGGGTGAGGCGACCTGGGGGCACTCGATCCGCTCGTTGAAACCGGGGGGAACGCTGGTCGTCTCGGGCGCCACCTCGGGTCAAGCGCCGTCGGCCGAGCTCAACCGCGTGTTCTTCCTCCAGCTTTCGGTGGTCGGCTCGACGATGGGAACCCGCGACGAGCTCGAGCGGCTGATCCGCTTCTGCCTCGAGCGCGACATCAGGCCCACGATCAGCGCCACAATGGCGCTCGCCGACGCACGCGAGGGCTTTCAGGCCCTGCTCGAGGGCGACGTGGTCGGCAAGATCGTCTTTACGACCTAGAAAACGATGAGGACGCGGCCGCGCAGGCCGCCGGCGTCCATCACCGTCTGCGCTTCGCCGGCCCGTTCGGGCGGATACTCGGTGACGACGCGCAGCTTGAGCTTGCCCTCCGAGGCCAGCGCCCGCAGCTGCTGGAGCCAATCGGTGCGCTCGAGCACCTCGCGCACGAAGATCTGGCGGACCTCGATGCCGCGCTCGGTCTCGGAGTCGTCCCAGCCGCGCACCACCGCGACCTGGCCACCGTCGCGGACGGCCGGAAACGCGGCCTGGCCGAGCAGGGCGGTGTCGAACAGCGCTGCCACTCCGTCGGGCTCGAGCTCGCGGACCGCCGCCACCAGCCCGTTGCCGCGGTCAAGGACTGCGTCGGCCCCGAAGCCATGGACCAGCTCGGCGTCGTCGGGGTTGGCGTCGGCGATCACCTTCAGCCCCTGCTCCTTGGCGAGCGGGATCACGTAGCTGGCCAGCAGGCCGGCGCCGCCCGAGACGAGCAGCGTCTCACCGTCGTCGAGACCAAGTAGCTCGAGTCCGCGCAGCGCCGTGAGGCCGTTCATGGGCAACGTTGAAGCCGCCTCGAGACTGGTGCCGTCGGGCACCGCCACAACCGACGCGGCCGGGACGACCAGCAGCTCGGCCTGGGCACCGCCCTCCGGCCGGCGCGGACTGACCGCCGCCATGACCCGATCGCCCACCGCGAGCCGATCGATGTCGGGACCCACGGACTCGATCGTCCCCGCGGCGTCCATCCCCGGCGTCCAGGGCGGGGGCAGGCTCCCTCCGCCCATCCGGCGCAGACCGATGTCGGTCGGGTTCACGGCCGCAGCACGGACCGAGATCCTCACCTCCCCCGGACCAGGGGCGCGGACCTCGCGGTCCACGACCGTGAGGACCTCGGGGCCGCCCGGCTCAGGAATACCCACGGCGCGCATGGTGGCGCAGCCTAGCGCCCGACGGGGCCAGAGGCCGACGCGGCTAGCGGCCCGACGCGGCTAGCCGGCTCGCGCGGCGGCATCGGTCTCGAGGTCGAGCTCGGTCCGCACCCCGAGATCGTTCAGGATCCGGTTAGCGGCCGTCATACTCTCGCTCCCGGCGACCGCCCGGGCCAGCCGCGCAGCCGTGGCAAAGGTGATCTCGACGTCGAGGTAGAACGTGCTCGCCGCCACCGTCGAGAGCTCAAACGAGCGTTGTCCCCCACGGATCGTGACTTCCCCGCTGGCGCCGCGGAAGGCGCGGACGGCTTGGGCACTGGCCTCGGTGGCAACGAACTCCATCGCTGCCTCGAGGCGCTCCGCCACCGGGGCAGTCAATCCTCGCGCCCCGCCCAGGCCGCCCGCAGCCGCGACCACCGCGAGCTGGGCGAGCACCTCCGAGGCGGTCAGCTCGGCATCACAGCCGATCCCAAATACGGCGAGCAGAACCGGGACCTGCTCGGTTGCCAGTTGCTGGGCGGCGGCGAGCATGATCGCGTCGCACAGCGGGCTGCGCAGCCCGGACTCATTGCCCTGGGAGAGCACGTCGCCGCCGACGTCGACGAAAACCAGCAGGTCGCGGTGCAGTTGTGACGAAGCAGCCGCC
>JBAVWI010000057.1:0-2139 GCA_049697735.1 Solirubrobacteraceae bacterium | reverse complement strand
GGGCAGCTCGCCGGAGCAACGGGCGCCGCCACCACGTCGCTGGCTGTCGACGCACTCCGCGGGGTGGTGTGGGCGGCTCTGCGTGCCGAGCTGCCCGATTCCGATCCCGAGCTCCTTTCCCAGCTCGCCGAGCGGCTCTCCCAGGTGACCGAACTCATCCGGGTCGCCGGGCTCACGTACGGAGACGCGCCCGGGCTCGGGGCAGGGGGTGGACAGTCGCCGGCCCTTAGCGCGGTCGACACGCCCGAGCAGCCGCGCTGGGCCCCCAATCCGCACCGGACCGCCGAGTCGCCCCGCCCAGAGCCCCCGGCCGAGCAGGCGTTTTCAGCCGCCGAGGGGGCATTTGCGCCCAAGCCCGTGGCCGCGGAGGCGCCACCCCAGGAGCCGACCGGCCAGGAGGCCCGGTCTGAGCCTGAGGCGCGGATTGTGCCGCCGCCGCGAGCCCCCGAGCCCGAGCCTCCGCGCTGGGTTTGGGGCGCGATTGAGCCCGGCTCGCCCGAGGCCGAGGCCCTGTGGGTGGAGGCGCTCGCGGAGGAGATCCAGCGCACCAGGGACGCCCCTCTGTCGCTCTTGCTGGCCGAACTCGAGGACGCCGAACGGGTACTGACGGTGGAACCCGAAGCCCGCGCGGCCGGGGCCTTCGGAGCTTTTGCCCGCGCCGTGCGCGGAGTCGTGCGCCGGCAGGACATCCTGGTCTGCGAGACCGAGTCGCGGGCCTGGATCATCGCCCGGGACACGGGCCGGGGCGGTGCCCAGGCGCTCGGGTCCCGGATCGCCGGCGCGGTTCGCGCCGGCGAGCCCTGGCGGGGGGCACCGCTGGCAGCGAGCGTGGGCATCTCAGTCCTGGGCGAGGACGGACGCACCCCGGCCGAGCTGATCGAGGCCGCCGAAGAGGCTCGCTTTGCCGCCGCCGCGATGGGCGTCGATGTCCTTCGCTCCGCGCGCGAGGCTCCCCCCGGCGACTAGTCGGTCTCCCCGAATCGGGGGGGCCGGCTAAGGCTGCGAAGGTGGTCGGGGCAGCGAGACGGCGCCGATGGTGGCCGTTCCGCTGATTCCGAGCGCCCGGCCGGTCGCCTCGGTGAGATCCCAGTCAGCGTTGTTGGCGTACGGGCCGCGATCGATCACGGGCACGATCAGCGTCTCGCCGCGGTACAGAATCGCGACCTGGCTGCCGCATTTCAGGGTCCGGTTGGCCACCCCGATCGTCGTCCTGGTCAGGCGGCGCCCGCACGCGGTGCGCTGGCCGTAGAAGCCGGGGCCGTACTGGGTGGCGATCGACTGGCGGTAGACCGTCGTGGTGACCATGGGATCGCTGGCCGCCGTGCCCGCCGTGGCGTTGGCAGAGCTGGTCAGGACCGCCCGGATCATGAAGCGGCCAATGTGGTCGGCGTTCCAGGAAACGCTGTAACTGCCGTCAGGGCCGACGGTGGCCTGGACGGTGGGAGCCCACTGCCAGCTGGTCTGGTTACCCATACGCTGGATCTGGAGGATCTGGCCGGCGGCGCTGGTCGGTGCGGTGCCGCTGAAGCTGAGGCCGTGGCGCAGCAGCGCGGAGGCGGTGGTGGTCAAGGTCACCCCGTTGCCGGTGGCGGTGACCGGAACGTCGCCGGCCTGTACGGCTGACCCGGTCGTCGAGCCGATTCCACCGCTCGGGCTGAGTCCGGAGCCGCCACTGGAGGCAAAGGCCGTCCCGGGCAACGTGAGCCCGGTGACGAGCAGCGCCATCACGGCATAGAGGTTCCCACGGCGACTCATTCGTAAATACCCGTCCTGTCGTTGATGCGGTGCCTACGAGGTGAGCTGACGGGCTCGCGCGATCTGAGCGCTACGGTCCTTAGCGGGACCGATTCGCCCCCGCGGGCCAAGGTGGCCCGCAAGTGGTTCCCCCGTCGATGGCCCGCGGACGGACGATCGTTCGGCTGAAGCGGGGCAGTATACGAAACTCCGCCCCAGGGTTATGTCTCGCTGTGAACCGCCGCTGCCGTGCGGCTTTGTCGCCCCTGGGCGAGGCCTGGAGATCAGCGACTGGGGGCAGAGGCTCAGGGACGCGGAAGGCGCGAGAGCGCCCCGCGCAAGGCCCGGGCGCTGGCCATCATTCCGATTTCGGCCAGCTCGGCGGCGGCCTGCACGGCTGTACCC
>JBAVWI010000056.1:0-5543 GCA_049697735.1 Solirubrobacteraceae bacterium | reverse complement strand
GCGGACCGACCGGCCCGGATCCGGCCTCGAACTTCACCGCCGGAGCCCCGACGACGGCGTGCAAGGTGACCGCCTCGGCCACCTGTACCGCCGCGGCTGTGATCTACCTGAACGCCGCGCGCGCCAGCCTCGGGCAGCCCGCCTACCTGCTGCCGAGGAACTTCACCTCCCTTACGCCCGCGCAGGAGGGGTTCGTGTTGGCCAACCTCGACCGAGTCCGCTATGGGTTAGCGCCGATCCCGGGGATCACCGCCGGCCTGTCGCAGGACGCCGCGGGTGGCGTCCAGGGCGATACCGACCCTCAGCCCAGCGACGCTAAGTTCAACTACTACACGGCCAACTGGGCCGGTGGGTTCTTCAACATGCCCCTCGCCTACGAGGCGTGGATGTACGACGACGGACCCGGCAGCGGCAACCTTGACTGCGCAGGCAACGACACCGCCGGGTGCTGGGGCCATCGCCACGACATCCTCTGGAGCTTTGACGGCACCAACCCGCTGGCCATGGGAGTCGCGGCCGGCATCGATCCCTCCGGCTCGACCGGCTACGCGATGCTGCTGGGCGAAGGCGGTCCCGGCTACCAGCCGGTCTACACCTATACCTGGAGTCAGGCCGTCGCGGCCGGCGCCAACGGCGGCGTCAACGGGACACACCCGAACCTCGGGACGGTTCCGGCGCCCCCACCCCGAACCCGGTGACGGCTCCCGTCCACCCGTCACCGGCGCTCCCGTCCACGCATTACCGGCGCGTCAGGTAACCGACGACTCCACGTGTTCGGCGGCCCCGGCTTCGGCGTGAGCCTAGGCCTCCTGCTTGGCGAAGCGCCAGGCGGTGTCCGCGCGAGCGCATTCGCGCTCGAGCTCACGCAGCCGCGCGGGGCTGGTGGGGCGCTCTCCGTAGGACCGGGCCTTGTAGAGGTCATAGCGCTGGCGCGCGAAGCGAGCCTGGACTTCGAGCTCGTTCAGGCGCCGGGCCGAGGCCCTGCGCGATCGATCCGAGCGCGCCTGGCCGGGGATGGGCTGCTCGTCACTCACGGCCGAGGTCCAACTGCGGACCCAGGCCGTCCCAGGCGGGGATCGGGAGCGCGGCCGCTATCGCTTCAGGAAGCGACTGCGGATTATCGAGCGGATCAAACAATCGGTATCCCATCAGACTGCTGGGACCGCTGACCGAGGCCGGCGGCAGGCCGCACTGGGGACACACGGTGAGATGGGCTGCCGACCGAGGAAACCGTAGGCGGCAGCCTGGGCAGCACAGGCCGTTCATGAGGGAAACTTCCTTGTTGCGGTGGCCATGGCCAACCGCCTCTCTGCCCCTCTGACTACATGCCGCTCGGAAAGCGAGAGGGGCGCAGGGCTCGCGGAGCGTCCAACAACCGTACCACGCCCATTTGCTGGGCCTTTTCGGGACCGCCTCAGTCGGCCAGAGAGCGCAGCAGCAAGACGTGGTCGGGGTTGACCCCGATCGGCTGGCCGGTCCCGGCCTCGGTCACCCACGCGAGCTCCATCAGCGAGCCGCGGGCCGCAGACAGGATCGCCTTTTCGACCTCTTTGGCGTCGCCGGACACACGGAGGCGGTCTCCGCCGACCAGGGTGATCTCGGTGAGTTGCGTCAAGCTGCAGCGGGGTGGTTCACGCGTCGAACTCCGACACCGTATACGCGCTGTCGGCCAGCAACTCGTTGCTGACGTCCGTCCCCGGCTCGCCGCGCTGGTGGCAGACCACGAACGGCTGATGGGGACCCATGTCGAAGATCGCCATCACGAGGTCGCCGCAGATCGGGTCGGGCTGGCCAACCGTGGTGACGCAGTCGACGCTGCCGCGGCGTGTCCACAGCTCGAGGATCCGCCGCTGACGAGGAGCGCGGCCGAGCTCGAGTTCGAGCTGGTTGCGCATCGCCTCGTAGGCGTCTCGTGCCGAACGGGCGTGGTTGGCGTGACCCGGGATGAAGAAAGCGGTCAACGAAGCCGGCCTAGAGGCCGCGTTCGCGAGCGTTCTTGCTCAACGCGACCGCGAGCGCGGCCGGTTCGGTCCGCGCTTCGAGCTCTTCGATGCGTTTCTCGTGTCGATGGGATTCACGAAAGACAGCGTCCTGCAGTCCCTGGACCATGTGCTCCAGTTCCGCGATCCGCGCCTGGAGCGCCTGGACCTGGGCAGGCTGTCCGCCGGAGTCGGCGCCGGACGGCGAGTCCTCCGCGCCGGGCGACGGGGGCTGCGGGGGGAAGGTGCGGGCCATCTGCCGGATCCGGGCGGTGAGGCCCTGGCGTCCCGAGAAGCTCATCGCCCTCCGAACCGCTTGGGCCGGGCCGCGTTCTCGCGCGGCGGGTAGCGAGCCCGCTCCTCATCGGTCATCTGCCGGATCACCAGTGAGCCGGCTTTGACCTCTTCACGGACGTTCTCGAGCTTCTCCTCGCGCTTGCGCTCGGCCCGCTCTCGCGCCGTTGGCTGCGGCTTGCGCTTCGGGGCTTGCCCTGCGGCGTCGGTTTCGGCCGAAATCTCTGCTCGGGCGCCGGCGCCGGACTGGGCGGCCAGGGCGCCGGCAGCGGCTTCGGGCTGGGCACCTTCAGTAGCCGCTGCGCTTGGTGGGGCCGAGGCTTGAGGAGCGTCATCCGAGCCGGTGGACATCGTCTTCCTTCCCTCGCCAGCATGGCATTCGCAGGTCCCTCCCGCGGCGCGGACGGAGCCTCACGGGCAACTTCACCCGTGCTTGGACCGTAGCAGTACCGCGGGACCCCGGGCAAAGGCTGGGAAACCCTCGTTCACAAGCCGGTTAACCGCAGGGGCGCCGGCGCGCTATGCTTGCACGCGGTTCGAGCATTCGCTCGGCTATAACACGCAGTGCCCCGCGTCACCGCAGTCGTTGCTCTTCAGCTCCTCCGCGTTTCGCAGTGCACATGATTCGGAGGAATGCCACATGGCAACAGGAACCGTGAAGTGGTTCAGCGACGAGAAGGGCTTTGGATTCATCACCCCCGATGATTCCGGCAAGGACCTCTTCGTCCATCACAGCTCGATTCAGGGCAGCGGCTACAAGTCGCTGGCCGAAGGCGCGAAGGTCAGCTATGACGCCGAGCAGGGCCCCAAGGGTCCCGCCGCCGGCAACGTAGTGGCCCTCTAGCCAACTGACTGCGGCGGAGGGGACGTTCCCCTCCGCCGTTTTGTTCCCCGCTGCCGCGCCTACCTCCCCTGCGCGATAGCTTTCAACGTGGCGGCGAGGTAGTGAACCGCGCGCCAGTGCTTCAAGCTCGGCCGATTGGGCCCCGCGCGCGCCATCATCGCCGCGCCTTCGCCCTCGCTGGCGACCCCCTCAACCAGGAGGAACCGCATGTCCTCACGTGGCAAAAAGAAGACCACCATGGCCAAGCTCTCGCGTGAAAGCCGACTCCGCGAGCGCCGGGTCGAAAAGGCGGCCCGCAAGCGCGCCCGCCAGGAGGCGGCGGCCAACGGGACCACCGAGCCGACCGACTTCGAGGACTCCGATCTCGAGGCCAACGAGGATGAATTCGCGCAGGTCGCCCCCCACGCTGACGCGCCTGAGGCAACCGACTCCTGACGTCGCCGTTCTGGGCGCCGCTGGCCGGCCCATCAGCTCAGTGAACATGCGGTGAAACCGGGCCAGTTTGGCCCCTGTCTGTGGTACCTTCCGCACTGCGCTCAGTGAGCATCTGCTCTTCTCGCTTTCCGAGCGGCATCCGTGTCAGAAGAGCAGAGAGGTGGTCTGGTCAGATGGCCGATGCACAGATCATCACCGGGCTCGAGCTGCGGCTCGTGCCATCAGCGACTGAAGGCGAAGGCGTCCTCTTCGAGCGGGTCGCGGTCGACGATGTCCCGTCGGTGGCAAACCACCTCGAAGAGCTCCGCGAGAAGCCGATCATCGCCGCCGGGCCGCTGCTCGCCTCGCCGCGTCCCACAGCCCCAGGGCAGCCACGCTGTAACTGCTGGCAGAGCCTGCGGCTGCTGGGCAGCGCTCGTCGCCACGACCACGATCACCTGACCGGCTCCTCGTCGGCCGTCGGCTGCCCCGCCTGCGGCCGGGGCCTGCTGGCCGCGCCCCCGAGCTAGCCGGCAGCGAGCTGCACGTGGGCGGCCTCGCCTGCGCCAGCCAGTAGTTGCGGAACGGCGGTGGGGTGCGGCGCCTGGGCTTCTCGTCCAGGTCGGAGCCTTGGGCGCTAGACTGTTGAGCGCTCAAGCATCGCTTGTGGGTAAGAAATGACCGACTACCGCCAAGACCTCAAGTTCGGCATCGCCATCACCCCCGTGGCCGCCCAATGGCAGGCGGTGCTGGAGCTCGGTCGGCTGGCCGATGTGGCCGGCCTGGATCTGGTCACCTTTCAGGATCACCCCTACCAGGCCCGCTTCCTGGATACCTGGACGCTGCTCTCGGTGGTCGCCGCCCAGACGGCCAACGTCCAGGTGGCGCCCAACGTGGCCAACCTGCCGTTGCGCCAGCCGGTCGTCCTGGCCCGTAGCGTGGCCAGCCTGGATCTCATCAGCGGTGGGCGTGTCGAGCTCGGACTGGGGGCAGGCGCGTTCTGGGACGCGATCGAGGCCGTCGGCGGACGGCGTCAGACCCCCGGCCAGAGCGTGGATGCGCTGGCCGAGGCGATCGAGGTGATCCGGGCCGTCTGGGCGGCCGACGGTGGCTCGATCCGGATCGAAGGAGAGCACTACCGGGTGGCCGGCGCCCATTCTGGGCCGGCTCCGGCGCACGAGGTCGAGATCTGGCTGGGGGCTTACAAGCCGCGGATGCTGGCCCTGACCGGCCGTCGGGCGGACGGTTGGCTACCGAGCATGGGCTACGCCGAAGTCGCCGACCTCGGCGCGATGAACCGCGCCATCGACGCAGCGGCGCAGGAAGCCGGCCGGCGGCCCGGCGACGTGCGGCGGATGTACAACCTCAACGGGGAATTCGGCGCCGGCTCGGGCTTTCTCCAGGGCCCCCCCAGCGAGTGGGTCAAGCAGCTCTCCGAGTTGACCCTGACTGAGGGGATCAGCACCTACATCCTGTCGGTGAACTCCGGGAGCATGATCAGCCGCTTCGCCGAGGAGGTCGCGCCCGCGGTCCGCGAGCGAGTCGAGAACGCGCGCGGCGGCGAGCCCGTCTCGGCCGCGCCCGCTGCCCCCTCGATCGCCGCTGCCCCCTCGATCGCCGCTGCTCCCTCGATCACCGCTGCCCCCGCCGCGGGACCCGAAGCGGTTGCGCTGGCGGTCACCCCCACCCCCGACGACGGGACCCGGCTGGCCCCCGAGCAGCCGTGGGACGAGGCGCGCCGGCCGACCGGGCCAGACCCCGATCCCTCGCGGCGCTATACGGCCGATGAGCAGGCGGCGGGCCAGCATCTGATCGACGTCCATGACCATCTTCGCGGCGAGCTCACCCAGCTCCGCGACCTGATCGAGCAGGTGGCCGGCGGCGCGCTGGACCCGGGCGTGGCCCGCTCGCATATCAACCAGATGACCATGCGCCAGAACGACTGGACCCTGGGCGCCTACTGCGCGCAGTACTGCCGTCTGGTCACCGGCCACCACACCCTCGAGGACCGC
>JBAVWI010000055.1:0-4212 GCA_049697735.1 Solirubrobacteraceae bacterium | reverse complement strand
GACCGTCCTGCATGTGGGCTCGGTAGTAGGCGATCTCGGCTGCCAGGGCCAATTCGGCCTCGGAACGGGAAACCGACACGCCAGATTGGCGCTCGAGCTCGCGACACAGGCGGGGAGCCGGCGGACTGAGGGCTACCAAGGTCCCCATGGCGTCGATCAGGAGCGCGCGTCTCTGGCCGGCGGCAGCGTGCATCTCGAGTTGCGATCCTGTCAAGCCCGGCAGGAGCGCGAGGCGGCGGGACGAAACAGCCCTACGGCTACACTGGCTCATCCCCTCCGGCGAGGATCTCCCCCGCCGAAAGTGACGTAGGCCAGCCAGGCCAGCGACCCCATGAGCCGACGCGAACGACAGCGGCGCCGCCGGCGTAACCGCGGATCCACCCTCAAACGAGCGGTAGCGCTTACCGGTGTGCTCACCGCTGCGGCGCTCGCCGTCGCGGGACTGGCGGTCGCGGGCTGGGTGGTCAACGTAGCCCAGTCCGCGCCGAACCTGAGCGAGCTGCGCCCCGTGCTCCCGGGACAGCCTTCGCAGATTTTCGCTGCCGACGGGAGCTCGCTGGGTTACATCTTCTCCGACAACGTCCGCACGCCGGTGTCCGGGAGCACGATCCCGAACATCCTCAAGGAGGCGACGATCGCCATCGAGGACCGCCGCTTCTACCAGCATGGCGCGCTCGATTACCAGGGCATTCTCCGCGCGGCGATCAAGGACGCCTTCGGCGGCGGCGGGCTCCAGGGGGCCTCGACGCTGACCATGCAGCTGGTCGACAACGTCTACATGACGGCGCGCATGAAGGCCAAGCGCGACCTCAAATACAAGATCGAGCAGGCCAAGCTCGCCCAGCAGCTCGAAGCTCAGCACAGCAAGGGCTGGGTCCTGACCAGCTACCTCAATGACGTTCCCTACGGCACCGTCGGGGGTCAGACCGCCTACGGCGTGGCCGCGGCCTCGAACATGTTCTTCAACAAGCCGGTGGCCAAGCTGAGCCTGGCCCAGGCCGCATTGCTGGCCGGGCTGCCCCAGTCACCCTCGCAGTACAACCCCTTCCTGGACAAGGCCGCCGCCCTGCATCGCCGCCACGAAGTGCTGCAGTCGATGGTCTCGGCCCACTACATCACCCAGGCGCAGGCCAGCTCCGCCGAGCGGGCGCGCCTCCAGGTCCACCACAACTACAGCTACACGGTGCGCAAGCAGCCCTACGTGTTCGACTACATCGTGCAGGCCGCCGCTCGTGACCTGTGCCCCAAGAACCCAGGCAACTGCCCGATGCTGTACGGCGGGGGTCTGAAGATTTACTCGACGATCGACCTGCGCAAGCAGGCCCTGGCGCGCCAGGCGATTCTCGCCCATGAGGGTGGACCGGGCCAGCCGGCTGCGGGCTTGGCTTCAGTGGACCCCAGCAACGGCCACATCCTGGCCATCGCCTCGTCGGGCAACTACAACCAGACCAACTTCGACTACGCCACCCAGGCCCACCGCCAGCCGGGTTCCTCGTTCAAGCTCTTCGTGCTCATGACCCTGATCCACGACTTCCATGGCGACCCCAACCAGACCTTCTACAACTCTCATCGTCTGTTGCCGGGGTGGCTGCCGGGCTACCCGACCTACGGCGTCCAGACCGCCGAGCTCAGCTACTTGGGCAACATCAGCGTGACCAAGGCCACCGCCGCCTCGGACAACACCGTGTTCGCCCAGCTCGACGCTGACCTCACGCCCGACAAGGTCACCCAGACGGCGTACGCGATGGGCATCACCACCCACCTGGACTCGCTCCCGGCGGAGGCGATCGGCGGTCTGAGCACCGGCGTCACCCCGCTCGAGATGGCTGACGCCTACTCGACAGTGGCCAACGGCGGCTCCCACGTCCCGACAACGATCATCAACCAGATCAAGTTCCCCGACGGCAGCGTGCGCAACTTCGGGAACCCGACCCACACGCGGGTGTTCACCGATGGCGAGGCCTACACGGCCACCAACGTCCTCAAGGGCGTGATCACCGGCGGCACCGGCACGGCGGCCAACTACGGCTGCCCGGCGGCCGGTAAGACCGGCACCTCCGAGCTGCTGGCCAACGCCTGGTTCGTGGGCTACACGCCGCGGATGACGACCGCGGTCTGGGTCGGGTACCCGCAGGGCAACATCCCGATGGCCAACGGCTTCGGCGGTTCGCTGGCGGCGCCGATCTGGCACGACTACATGCAGCAGGCCTCAGGCGGCTACTGCGGGAACTTCCCGACCCCCACCACGCCCTTCTCCGGCACCGCCTACTTCGGCCATTACGCCGTCACCGGCGGCTCCAACACGCTCCCCGGCCGAGGCGGCGCCACCGCCAATAACGGCGGCGCCGGGGCGACGGCCACCAGCCCGTACAACAACCCGACTCTGTTCGCCCAGCCGCCCCAGGGCGCGGGTCAGAACGGGAACGGGAACGGCAACGGGAAGTCGAACGGCAACGGCAACGGCAATGGCGGCGTCTCCTCGACCGGGGGCGCCGGGGTCAAGAAGCACTGAGACCGTCGGCGCGCGCGACGGCTGGTAGCTTTGTCCAGAGCCCGGGCCTGATGTCCGGGCGCTTTTAGGAGAAGGTTCACGCATCTATGCCCAAGGAAGAAAAGGTAGAGCTTGAAGGCGAGGTCGTTGAGGCCCTGCCCAACGCGATGTTCCGCGTCAAGCTCGACAACATGGACCGGGTAGTCCTCGGCCACGTGGCCGGCAAGATGCGCCGCTTCCGGATCCGGATCCTTCCCGGCGACCGAGTCCGGGTTGAGCTGTCTCCCTACGATCTGGACCGTGCCCGGATCGTCTATCGCCACCGCTGATCTCGGAGTCGTGGCCCCGCCGGACCCTCGGTGCGCGAGCTCGAACTGATCGCCGGGCTGGAGCGCGTCCTGGCTCCCGGCGGCCCGCGGATCGTGCGCTGGCTCGGAGACGATGCCGCCGTGGTCCGCAGCCGTGGCTTTGCGGTCACGTCACTGGACACCATGACCGACGGTGTGCACTTCCGCCGCGGCCAGCTGACGCCTAGCGAGATCGGCGCCCGCGCCTGCGCAGCGGCGCTGTCAGACCTGGCGGCGATGGCCGCCCAGCCCGGCGAGGCTTACCTGTCGCTCGGCCTGCCGCCAGGGACCGAGCCGGCCGAGGCCAGCGCCCTGGCGGCCGGCATCCAGCGCGTGGCCGAGCGCTTTGACGTCGTGGTGGCCGGAGGCGACATCACCACGTCGGGTGTGTTGACAGTCTCGCTGACCGTGGTCGGCTGGGCTGCTGACCCGGGAGATCTGGTCGGGCGCGACGGTGCTCGGCCGGGCGACCTGGTGGTCGTGACCGGCACCCTGGGCGGAGCGGGAGCCGGGCTCGCGCGTCTCGAAGGCCGGGCCCGGGACTGCGACCTGAGCGACGCCGTGGCCGCCGAGCTGCGCCGGCGTTACGCGCGTCCCGAGCCGCGGATCGCCGAGGGCCTGGTGCTGAGCGCACTCGGAGCGACGGCGATGATCGACATCTCGGACGGCTTGGCCACCGATGCCCGCCATCTCGCGCTCGCCTCCGGCGTTGAGATCGAGCTCGAGCGCGCGCGCCTGCCGCTCGGCCCCGGGGTTTCCGAGGTCGCCACCGCGTTGGGCGAGGACGCGGCGGAATTCGTGCTCAGCGCCGGCGAGGACTTCGAGCTGTGCGCCTGCCTGCCGGCGGCGGTCATCGACCCCGCCGGCGCGCCGGAGCGCGTTCTCACTGCCGGCACGAACCCGTCAGAGATCAAGGTGACGATCGTCGGGCGCGTCCTCGACGGAGCGCCCGGTCTCGCCATCGACGGCGAGCGGACAGAGCTAGCCGGCTACGAGCACTCGCTCTGAGCAGGCTTGGACTCGGCCGGGCTGAGCGGGTGACCGTCGAGCAGCCGCCGGAGGATCGCAAGGGCCACAGCCTGAGGATCGACCCGATATTCACCGCGCCCGATTTGGTCTTGTAGTTCGCTTAGGCGCATGGGGGTTCCCTCTTCGGATCAGCATATCTGCCAGCTCGGTCGTGGGCCCTTGTTTCGGCAGACCTGATCGGCGCCTGCATGAGGACTCGGTCAGATTGGACGTTCGTTCACCACGACCGAGCTGCGAACCGCGCGAAGCCGAGCGCCCGGCTCACGCCGGGCCCAGGGGCTTGACCGAGCTCAGGCGAGCGAACACGATGATCCTCTGCGCGGCGCTGTACAGCGGGTTGCAGGC
>JBAVWI010000054.1:0-5608 GCA_049697735.1 Solirubrobacteraceae bacterium | reverse complement strand
CGCCGGGCACGACGGTCTGCGTGAGCGAGAAGTTCGGAGCCCGGTCTGGCTCGCCCCAGATCATCCACAGATGCACGCTGGGGTACTTGCGCGCTGCGGCCTTGGCAAAGGCGGCGTAGTCCCGAGGGTTGAGCGGCGGCACGTTGGCCACGCCGCCGCCATTGGCCCATGGCGGCGTGAAGATCAGCTGGAGCAGCACCTGCATGTGAAACCGACGCGCCTGCGCCACGATCCGCTGGATCGTGGCCGGCCACCGGTAGGCGCGGTCCCGGGGGTTGGTGGCCTGCCGCGGCCGCGCCGGGGCGATCTGGCTCCAGTCAAGGTCAGCTTCGACGATCCCGACGCCGAGCCGCTTGTACATCGGAAACTGATTGACCCCTTGGTGGTACGCGGAGCCCCAGATCGCTTTGCTGAAGGCCGATGCAGGAGCCGGCGTCAGCGCCGTGATGGCCAGCACAAGGGCTGTCGCCAACGGGAGACGACATCGCTTGCTCTCGCCTGCCACGCGGGCCATGCTAGCGCCGCGGATCGTCGGCCAGGGCTGGTAGTTTCGGCACCGTGAGCTCCGGTGATGCGCCCCTCGCGCCCAAGGCCTCGCTGCGGGTGCCATGCCTCGCCAACCCGCGCCACGACGAGGTCGCGATCCATCTCCAGGACCGCAGCTTCGTCTGGGTCGATCTGAGCGGACCGCAGGATGACGAGTTCGCGCGACTGGCCGAGCTGATTGGACTGCATCCGCTCACCCTCGAGGATGCCTACACCTTTCGCCAGCGCCCCAAACTCGAGGAATACGACGGCTACGTGTTCATGGTCATGTTCGGCGCCGACCCGGGCGCGGCGGCGGGCAGCGCGCTCCTGCGCGAGGTCCATCTGATCATCTCCGGCGACTACGTGATCACCATCCACCGTCGCAGCTTGACGGTGCTCGACGAGCTGCGCGCCCGCTACGACGGCGAGCCGGTCCGCAGCGAGCAGTTCCTCGTCTACAGAATCCTCGACGCGATCACCTCGACCTTCGTGCCCGTGCTCTCCCGGGTTGACGACGACATCGACGAGCTCGAGCAGACGATCATCGCCGAACCCTCGACCGAGCAGCTGCAGCGGATCTTCTCGCTCAAGCGCGATCTGGTGGCCATGCGCCGGGTCGTCTCACCGATGCGCGACGTGTTCGCCCGCGACGCCGAGACGATCGCCTCGGTCCCCGGCCTGGAGGCCGACGACCGCCTCTACTACCGCGACCTCTACGACAGCATGATCCGGGTGGCTGAGCTGGTCGACTCCTACCGTGACCTGTTGAGCGGGGCCACCGACATGTACCTCTCGACAGTGGCCAACCGCCAGGGCGAGATCAACAAGCAGCTGACCGTGATCGCCACGATCTTTTTGCCCCTGACCTTCCTGACGGGCTTCTTCGGCCAGAACTTCGCCTTTCTGACCGGTCACATCATCAACCACAACTGGACCTTCTTCGTGTTCGGGATCGGGCTGCTGGTGGCGTCGGCGATCGGCTTCCGAATCTACTTCCAGCGCAGGAGCTGGGTCTGACCTGCGCGCCGCCGGGGTCTAGCCGAGGTAGCGGTGATAGGCCGCCACCCAGTCGCGGGCGATGGCCAGCTGGGCGACAGCGAGCGTCATCTGGCGGTCACAGACGCGCGTGCGCAGCCGGTACTCGAGGCCGTCCTTGGGGTTCGGAACGCTGCCGGGCTCGGGCCACAGGTTGCGCGCGTCGTTGCGCGCGCCACCGAGCTCGAGCGGGACCAGGTGGTCGTACTCGTAGTAGTGCAGCGGCCGCCGGTCGCCGTAGGCCAGCAGCGAGGCGCGCTTCTCCGCTTCGGTGATCGACTCCGGCGGCCTGACCGTCTCGGTGTAGCCGCTTCGGCAGATCGTCCTGCCGATGTCGGCCTGGGTGACCGCCGGGTCGATCGCGCCCGGCGTGCAGACCGGGTCGGGAAGTGAGAACAGCCCGCTGCCGCGAGCGTGGCAGGAACCTGCCGCCGGCTGGCGCTGCACGACATCGGCGCTGGCCCGGCTGGGCACCAGACCGGCTGCTCGCGGCGTGGCGGCCCCCAGTCCCGGTCCGGCGCCCGCCCAGGCACCGGCCGCCAGGAGGGTCACGAGCACGATCTCGCGTCGACGCATCGGTGTAGTCAAACACCGGCGCGCGACGGATCCGCGTTAGAACCGCGCTAGGCAGTCGCCGTGGCCGGCTCCTCGATGTGGCGCGGGAGCAGCGTCTCGCGCGCGATCACCAGGCGCTGGATCTGCGCCGTGCCCTCGTAGAGCTGGAGGATCTTGGCGTCGCGCATCAGCTTCTCGACCTTGTACTCCTTGATGAAGCCATAGCCGCCGTAGACCTGCACGGCGTCGGTGGTGACCTCCATCGCGGTGTCGGCGGCGAAGCGCTTGGCGTGGGATGACTCGAGCGTGTTGCGCTTGCCCTGGTCGAGCAGCACGGCTGAGTTCCAGGTGGCGAGGCGGGCCAAATGGACCTTGGTCGCCATGTCGGCAATCAGGAACTGGATCGCCTGGTGCATGGCGATCGGAACGCCGAACTGGACGCGTTCCTTGGAGTAGTTGATCGCGAACTCCATCGCGGCGCGGGCCACCCCGACGCCCATGGCGGCCACCCCGGGACGGGTGCGGTCGAGCGTCATCATCGCGATCTTGAAGCCCTTGTTCTCCTCGCCGACGAGGTGGTTGAGGGGGATCTCGACGTCGTTGAAGGAAATCGTCGCCGTGTTGGAGGCGCGCTGTCCCATCTTGTCCTCGTGCTTGTCAACGACGACGCCGGCGTCACGGGGGACGATGAAGCAGGAGATCCCGCGGTGGCCGGCCTCCTTGTCGGTCTTGGCATAGACCGTGTAGTAGTTGGCGTACTCACCGTTGGTGATGAAGCACTTGGAGCCGTTGATGACCCACTTGTCGCCCTTGCGGACCGCGCTCGTGCGCATCCCCGAGACGTCGGAACCAGCGTTGGGCTCGGTCAGGCAGAACGAGGCCAGCAACGGCGCTTCGGAGAGACGGCCGAGGTACTCCTTCTTGAGCTCCTCGGAGGCCGCCAGCTGAATCGGGGCAGTGGCAAGGCCGTTGCAGGACAGCGAGGTGCCGATGCCCGAGCAGCCCCAGGCGATCTCCTCTTCAATGACGGCACCGTCCAGGTAGCCGAGGCCGGGGCCGCCGTACTCGGAGGGCAGATGTCCGTTCATGAGACCGAGCTCCCAGGCCTTCTCGATGACCTCGCCGGGCCAGGTGCCCTCACGGTCGTATTCCCAGGCGACGGGCCGAATCTCCTTCTCGGCGAAATCGTGCGCCATCTCGCGCATGCTCCGCTGCTCGTCGGTGAGCGTGAAATCAACCACGTTGGGTTCTCCTTGATTCTCGATTGACTAGTCAGTCAACTCTGTAATCAGGGTACCCGATCGGCCCGTTGGCAACACGACTTCGCTCTGCGGTGCAACACTTACAGCGTGCAGAGCGCGTTCGGAACCGTGGTCTGGGTGGTCTGTGGAGTCGGGGTCGTGGGTGCCCTGGTGAGCTTGGTCTTGAGTGCCAAGACGTGGGAGGACTACGGCAAGAACCACCTCGTGCTCGACACCGACCTGGCCCGCTCCCGCCCGGCTGGCTCGGCCGCAGCCCGGCTCGAGCGCGACACCGAAATCCGTGAGCTGCTCGAGGCCCGCAACGCCCGTCGCCGGCGGCGTGGCGAGCCCGAGGTCGACGTCGAGGCGGAGTTGGCGAGGCTGACAGCTCCCGCGATCGACTCCGAGTTGCGCCAGGAGATTCGCGATCTCGTCCTCGCCCGCAATCACCGCCGGGCTCGCAAGGGCAAGCCACCGCTCGATGTGGAAGCTGAGATCGAGCGTGAGATTGCCGGTCTGAGTGGGCTTTGAGCCCGATCTGGCACGGTGCGGTGCGCTTTGTAGGTAGGCTGAGCCCCGATGCCTGACCCCCGCCGCGTAGAGCTCGATGAGCTGGTCAACCGACCGGGCACGTACTTCAACCCTCAGACCGAAGTGCTGCTGGTCGTCGATGATTCGCCCCAGATCGACACCGAGATCTTCAACATGGAGGACTTCGAGGGCGCCGATTGGGTGCTGATCTCCGACGAGGTGCCGATCGAGGAGCACGAGCGCGACGCGTTGCTCGAGCGCTTTCAGATCCATCTCCACGCCGGCGCGGCGGAGGACGAATCAGACGAAGGCGAAGACGAGCTCGAGGCCGACGTGCAGGATCCGGGCCGCGAGGACTAGACCGGCGGGGCCTGGCGTCTAGAGGCCGAGTACCCCGGTACTAGGCGCCGTTGAGCAGCCCGGCGCACTTCTGCATCTTGGTCACGTCGCCGGCCGCCTTCTGGATGCACTGGCTGTACTTCTGGACGCCGGCCGGCGTGCCTGTGCCGCTCCTGGGTGTCGTGGCGCTGCCCGGGGACGATCCGGCTCCACCGAGGCCCGAGGCGCCGAGGCTGCCCTGAATCGAGGCCACGATGCCCTTGAGCTTGGTGGCAAACCCGGCGAACGGCTGCACGTTGCCGGGTGTGGCGATCGTCTGGGTCTGGTTGAGGTTCGCGTACTGGAGCGACATACCGATCCCCAGCGAGCTGAGGCCGCCGGCCAGGGCCGAGATCTGGCCGGTGACGGGAATGTTGAGGTTGATGGCGAGCTTTCGCAACGTGTGGTCGGTGCTGCCGGTCCAGATGTCGACGCTTGGATGCTTGACCTCGGCGGCGATCTTCTGCCGGGTGGCGGGCGAGAGCGTGCTCGGGATCGCCGTCGTGCCCGCGGCGCCACTGGCCGAGGCCTTCTGAAGCAGGGTGCTGAAGTCGCTCAACAGCGTGGACACGTTGACGCTGGCCCGGATGTGGGTGGTCGAGGCGCCACCGACGCTGTCTGAGCCGACCACCGACGGGTTGGTCAGCCAATGCAACGGCTTGATTCCGAACTTGGCCAAGCCGCTGGTCTGGCCGCTGCCGGCGCTGGCAAAGCTGCTGGCGAGCTTCTGGTAATCGGCGGCAGGCAGGTGGTAGGCGACGCCCTTGAGGATGATATATCCGTTGGTGCCCGTCGAGACGATGCCGAGTGCGCCGTGATGGCCCAGAGCATCGAGGTTGACGCTCAGGTTTGACTCGGGCAGCTGACCGGCACCACGGCTCTGGAAGGGGCCGCTCAGGCCCAGCGAGATCGGGCTGTTGAGCGTGCTCGAGCCCGAGGGGCTGAGGGTCAGGTTGAAGCTCAGCACGCCGCTCTTGACCGAGTGCTTGCCGCCAAAGGTCTGATTGAGCAGCGTCTGGGCGCCACTCGAGCCCGAGCCAGAGCTCGAGGACCCGCAGGCGGCGACGGCGATGGCGACCACCAGCGCCAGCGCAACTTTCGCCCCGCGCCGCCGGTTTCGGCTAGTCATGCAACCTTTTCCTCAGTCGTCGCGCCGGCACTGGCGCGAATGTAGCATCGAGTCAGTGCGCAACGGCGCAGTACTCGTGCTGGCGCTGTTGGCTTTTCCCGCCAGCGCCGCGGCCGCCCCGGTAGTTGTCCTCGGCTCTCACGGCCGCGTCTTTCACCGCAGCGACCCCTTTCTGAGGGCGCCGTCACTCACGCCGGCGCCGGCGCAGGCC
>JBAVWI010000053.1:0-3889 GCA_049697735.1 Solirubrobacteraceae bacterium | reverse complement strand
GCACGACCGAGGCCCCGTGCTCGAGCACCGCGGCGGCGTGCGATGGCCCGCCCAGAACTGCCACCGCGCGGGCGTTGCAGCGCTCGGCGGTGAAGGCGGCGGGCAACGTGCCCAGCGGGGGGACCAGTCCCTTGGAGACGACAACCACCCCGGTGCGGCTTGAGATGCGGCCGCCATGGGCGGCCAGCACGCCGGGCAGCGCCTTGGCGGGTACGGCCAGGCAGACGATGTCGTGCCCTTCTGGCTCGAGCTCCGCGGCCCGCAGCACGCGAATGCTCTCGGGCAGCGTGATCCCCGGCAGGTAACGGTCATTCTCGCGCGTGTTCTGAAGCTCGATGGCCTGCTCGTGAGTGCGGCAGCCGAGGTCGACCTCGAGCCCGGCGCGGGCGAGGGAAATCGCCAAGCTGGTACCCCAGGCGCCGGCGCCGATCACGGCCACGCGGCGGACGGGCGGCAGGCCCCCGAGCCACTCCCACTGCAGCATCACGCACGGCCAGATTCGGTCGGTGACCGCGCCGGCCAGCGCCTTGGACGGATCCTGAACGACCGGGAAGCGCAGCGGCCGCCCGGCGCGCAGGCGCACCTTGTGGGGCCGGATCCGCCAGCCGCGGCGGATGGCCTCGGTACCCAACACGGCCATGGGGACCACCGGGACGCCGGTCTCGAGGGCCAGGCGGCCCACGCCGCGCTTGGGCTTGCCCAGCGCGCCCGGACGGATGCGGGTGCCCTCGGGGAAGATCAGCACGATGTCGCCGCGGGCGAGGATCGCCTTGGCGGTGTCGATCATGTCGGTGTCGCTGGCCCCACGGTCGACCGGGAAGGCGCCGAGCGCATTGAGGATCCACCCTTGCCAGGACCGTTTGAAGAGCTCCTTCTTGGCCACATAGTACATCGGGCGACGCGCCATGCAGGCAATCACGAAGGGGTCGAGAAAGCTGCGGTGGTTGGCGGCGATGATCACCGGTCCGCGCTTGGGGACATGCTCGAGACCGACTCGGGTCATGCGGAAGTAGACGCGGAAGAACGGCTGGAAGGTGAGCCGGACAATCCAATAGATGAACGGGTTGGCGCCCTGTTCCCGGGCGCGCTTATGGAGGCGATCGTGATCCATCGCACATTGGCGTACCCGTGCGGGCCTCGCGCGTTACAGTGTCGATGACCTTGAGCCCCGGTCTCGATCGCACTCGCACACTGAGAGGTGCCGCCTGCGGCGCGGTGGCGGCGGGTGCCTGGGCGATCCAGCAACCGCTGGACAAACTTGCCTCGGGCAGCCGTTACGACGACGTCGAGTTGCTCGGCAAGCTGGTCAGGCAGGGAGACGGGTGGTACCCGATCGGCCTGGCGATCCACGCCGGCAACGGAGCCTTGTTCGGCGCCGTGTACGCCAACCTTGCCCCGGTCATGCCGATCCCGCCGGTGTTGCGCGGCCCGGTGGCGGCGCTGGCTGAGCATTTCGCGCTCTGGCCGATGGGGCGGCTGAGCGACCGCTTCCATCCCGCGCGCAAGGACCTGCCGAACCTGACCGGCAACCGGCCGGCCTTCGTGCAGGCGTTCTGGCGCCACGTCCTCTTTGGGCTCGTCCTCGGCGAGCTCGAGCGACGCGTCAACGCCGAGCCCGAGCCGGCCCCGCCCGAGCCACAGGCCGATTACTCGAGCAACGGCCACGGGTCGCTTGAGCAGGCCGTGTCCGTACAGCCCGCTCCCTGACCGTTCCCGTGGGCGCCCGCGCCAGGACGTGCCGGTGCGGGCACTGATCACCGGCGCGTCGGGGTTCGCAGGCTCGTGGCTGGCCCGTGCCTGCGCGGCGGCTGGAGACGAGGTGGTCGCGCTCTCGCGCCGCGGGCTTGTCCCCAGCGACGCTGATGGCCCGGGCTCGATCTCGGCCGTCGCGGTTGACCTTCGCGACGCGGACGCGGTCCAGTCGGCGTTCGCGGCCGCAGCGCCGGAGGTCGTCTACCACCTGGCCGCGCTGAGCTCGGTCGGACGGTCGTGGGAGGCACCCGCCCAGACCTTGAGCGAGAACAACGCCACCGCGGTCAACGTGCTCGAGGCGCTGTGTCGGCACGCGCGCGACGCCCGAGTGATCTGGGTCAGCAGCTGCGAGGTCTACGGGGTGCCCGACGAGCTCCCCCTGCGCGAGTCGGCCCCGGTGCATCCCGCCAACCCGTACGCGGTTTCCAAGGCCGGGGCCGAGATGCTGTCCGAGGTCTATGCCACCGCCTATGGACTGGACCTCGTGCGTGCCCGCCCATTCAGCCACTCGGGCCCCGGCCAGCGTCCGATCTTCCTGCTCTCCTCACTGGCCCGCCAGGCCGCCGAGGGCCGTCTCACCGGCGCCAAGGAGATTCAGATCCTGACCGGCAATCCGGACACCCGGCGTGACTTCACCGATGTCCGCGACGTTGTCGGGGCCTACCGCCGCCTCGCCGAGCAGGCCCCGGGGGGGGTCTACAACGTCTGCTCGGGGCATTCGCTTTCGGCCGCCGACCAGGTCCGGATGCTGGCCGAGGTGATCGCCCCGATCGAGCTCACCCACGAAGTCGATCCCGGACGCATGCGCGCCCACGAGGTGATGGATCTGCGCGGTGATCATGACCGCCTGACCGCCGCGACCGGCTGGGAGCCCGAGATCTCGCTGCACCAGACGATGGCCGATACGGTCGCCTGGTGGGAGCGCGAGCTGAAGTCCGCTTCGGCGTAGCCGCCCCAGGCTTTATGGTTACGGAAGATCGACTGGGATCGGCGCCCGTTCACACCTCGAACATGCGTCCAACCCGAGGACATGATTGATCGAGATCAGGGTCGAGAAGGTCGACGATCCACAGATACAGCTCGAAGTGTCTGCGAAACAGCGCGAAGCCTAGGCGCTAACCATGTAGGGAGGTTCCATGGCTGATTTTGAGATCACCGAGGACGTGGCCAAAGGCGACGTCCGCATATTCCGTGTGGCTGGGGACGTCGATTTCGGCGTCGCCCCTCAGCTCAAGCGACGGATCACCAGCCGGATCGAAGCCGGCGACCGCCAGGTCGTCGTCGATCTCTCGGCCGCGGGGTTCGTCGACTCCACCGCGATCGGGGTCCTCGTCGGTGCGCTCCGGCGCCTCATCGACGAGGGCGGATCACTGGCGGTGGTGTGCGACAACGAAAATGTCCGCAACATCTTCGAGACCGTCGGTCTCGAGAACGTGATCCCGCTGCACAGCTCGCATGAAGATGCGCTCGCCGATCTCGCACACACTGGGTGAGCAGGTCTCGCAACGCGACGGCCTGCTCGTCCTCCGACTGCGTGCCCGCCCGTCGGAGCTCAAGCACGCCCGCGAGCGGGTGGCCGAGGTCGGCGATCAGTTCGGACTCACCTCCAAGCCGTGTTACGAATTCGTCTTCGCGGTCAACGAAGCGGTGACGAACGCGATCAAGCACGGCCAGGCCGACGAGGAGGGAAGGATCACTCTGCGGCTCGACGCCGACGGGGACGAGCTCATCTGCACGGTGAGCGACTGCGGTCCATTCGTGGCCCCGGCCGAGCTCGCTGACCCTGAGTACGCAGAGAGCGGCCGCGGCTTTGCCTTCATGTCGGCGCTGGTGGACGAGCTCGAGCTTGCCGTCGAGCACGACGCTACGGTCGTGCGCCTGCGCAAGCGCCGGGCCGCGGAGGCGGTGGGCGTCGATGCTTAACCGCCGCGACCGACACCGCTTGTCGGGCACGGTGAGCGCGGTGCTGATGAGCCTCGTGCTGGTCTCCTCCGCCCAGGCCGGCGGCTCGCGGGGTGACCCCTCCCCCGGTTCCCCGTCGACCTCAAACCCGGCCTCAGCTTCGGCCCGCGGCGGTCCGCCTCCGACCACGCCCAGCGTATCCGCGCCCGCGCCGGCGCCGCCGGCGGGCCGCGGT